>CAYJQO010000010.1:7300-19402 GCA_964372445.1 uncultured Candidatus Saccharibacteria bacterium | reverse complement strand
CCCGGGGGTGGAGAAGCTCCCAAGGGTTTGGCTGTTCGCCAATTAAAGTGGTACGTGAGCTGGGTTCAAACCGTCAACCAAGAATCCAGAGGAGACATCAACACGGCGGCTGGTAGCCGTGAGGCTACCAGGGAAATCGACTCATATCGGTGAAGTCCCCCTTATGATAACAACCTGTCATATGGTAGGATAATACCGAGGGAAGTCGTGTATGCGAAAGGTCTTTTCGTCAACGCAGAGAGCATATTTGGCAGGTTTTCTGGATGGTGATGGAAGTATCTACGTCCAGGCAAAACCGAATCTTACCTATCGGTATGGATTCCAGGTGGCGCCCCATGTAGTGCTGTACCAATCATCGAAGGATCGCGCACGCTTTGAAAAAGTTTGTGCGTTGGTTAACGCAGGATACATGCGGGAACGGCAGGACGGGATTCTGGAATACACGATTGGAAAAACCGACTGCATTCTGGAATTCCTTATGCTCGTTGAGCCATATGTAATCCTCAAGAAACCGCAAGTAGCACTCATGAGGAAAATCCTCAAAACAAAATCACTAGTGAGAACCAGGAAAGATTTTGCTGCGTTGATGAAACTAATCGACACATTCCGTTCATTGAATTACTCAAAGAAGCGGAAAGTACGTACACTGACCCCGTAGAGACTTGCCCGTAAGAAAGGGCAGAGTCGAACTAATCATGGTTCGGCTAATACGTCGATCGCCAGCCGTAATTTTTGGTAATTACAGCTGGATGGTGGTATAGTCCATGCCTCCGGTAACGGAGGGGATGTAGAGCTAGTGGCTAAACCCTAGTCACTAGTGGCTAATTTATGCGTGAGACAGGTTGGTCTCTATCTGCTGTCGGCGTGGGTATTTGAGGGAAGTCGTCCCTAGTACGAGAGGACCGGGATGAACGAACCTCTGGTCTACCGGCTTTGCCACCAGGTGAATCGCCGGGTAGCTATGTTCGGACGGGATAAGCGCTGAAAGCATCTAAGCGCGAAGCCTCTCCCAAGATGAGATACCATGGGGTCCTGGAAGACTACCAGGTTGATAGGCTCTCGGTGTAAGGCCCGTAAGGGTTTTAGCCAAGGAGTACTAATAGCCCCAGCTTGCTCCGCTCGTTGATCTACGAATGTACACTGAATTTTTCTGTAGCGGTTTCCGGGTGATTTACCACAAGGTGTCCTACCTCATCCTCCCGCCCATGCGCCGAGCGCATAAGCGGGATTGCGATTTCTAACTACTCTCCGCCAACTGGCAGATCGTAGAGAAATCGGGAACATTCCGACTTGCCCCGCACTGAAATTTTCGTTTGCCCGTGTTTTACCGAGACATGCCCCACCTCTTCCCATTCCGAACAGAGAAGTGAAAGCGTCTCGGCCTGATGATACTTTCCGGTTCGCTGGGGGGGAAAGTAAGGTACGCGGGCATACGAAGGTTTCTAGTGCGGGGACTGAGAAGTAAAAGCCTTGTGAACCGATGATACTTGCGCCTTCGGGTGTGGGGAAAGTAGGTTTCGCCCGGATACCATTGCAGAAAAATTTAGTGTGGGATTTTGCTTTGTAGCTAAAAATGCTACGCCTTACCTTGGATTTTTAGACAAATCTGCAACATTCCGAACTGTGGAAAGCAAAACGAAGTGAAGTCCCGCACCGAGCTTTGCTCTGGTGCGGGATAGGGTGTGCCGGCTTTTTTGTTTGCGCCGACAATCATGTGGCGTTTTATTTACTTTATGCGAAAGCCGCGAATATGGTCGCGGCTTCCATGAAATAGGGGAGAGAATCTCAGATGATCGCCGTGATAACGAGGGCAATATAGATGATGATGGCGATGGTGAGTACCAATGCAAAGATGTCAAAGAGTATCTTTGTGGGAATCCCCACCATGAAATCAACAATGAAAGATATGCTCATCATATCGAGGATGACGGCGAATACAGCAAAAAGGGCAAGGATAAAGTGGGTTTCTGGTGTTTGGGAAACGAAACTGCCGACAAGTGATTGCCATGCATCAAAGAATACTTGCATATTATGCTCCTTTCAAAGGTAAATTTGCTACTACAAGTCTAACTTATTACTTGTTTCTTGTCAAGTCGATGTACCCTTCCAGCACAGACTATTGACAAATGATTACAGAGTATGCTATACTGTCTTTAGCAAAAACTAATTAACAAATTTTATTAACAATGTCATAGGAGATGATCTATGAGCAATACACAGATGCAACGAACGTTGAAGCTAGAGCTGCCAACGTATGCAGGACTATGCAAGCTCCTGTGATCTTTACTCGCGAGTCTTTTCGTCTGGTTCGTGGTTGAACCGATCCAAAACCTTTGGAATCGGGTGAGAATACTAAAAGCGTTCACGAACTTTCTCAAAAAACCCGTCAGCATGTTCAGCGGTTTGCTGCGGGTCGGTGACATCTTGGTGCTCACCGCAGTACTTGCCATTATGGGTTATGCGGCATTCCGAGTGGTAGTAGGGGTTCTTCAAGAGCCGTCTTTCCTCTGGATACTAATAGGCATTCCCATTTGCACTCTTGGTTTGCTGTGGGGGTTGTCGGAACTTGGCCTTTTCATTCAGCAACGAGTACTCTGGCAAATCGACGAGTGGACGGGTTTTTGGTTCCGGAGAACGTGGGCGCGCGTGAAGGGTTCTATCGCTGCCTACCTGTGTCCGACGGTTGTGATTAAGCAAGGAAGTTGATCGAAGTTAGGTCTCCTGGTTGGCCCAGAAAAGAACTCCCGAAGTTTTCGCTTCGGGAGTTTTCATTTTTTCTCCATACTTCCTGAGGGTTTCATTAAAGTTGGGCAGCTAACCCAGCCGATCGTTCTGTATAAAGGTTTTGAGGTCTTGAGGGATCAGAGCTTTTTAATTACCCAACCTCCACCACCGTGAACGTGCGGCTACCCCTAGGTGTTTTGATTTGGACTATCTCGCCCGTGCCCTTCCCCAAGAACGCTGTGGTAATCGGTGTCTGCGGCGTGATCACGGTGATTGATCTACCATCGACGGCAACGGTTGTGCCGCCTCCCGTGGGGAGCAAGAAGTACCACCGCTCCTGTTCCGCATCATCTCCAACTTTGATCAACGACCCCAACCCGACCGTCGTAGCTGGTTTCGGTTCCCATGCTGGCAAGAATGCGGAGAGTATTCGGATTGCTTGTGCGTGTGTAGCGACGAGCTCCTTCATCTGATCGCTTGCTAGGTTCATCTGGAACTTCGTAGTATCGCTGTGGGATTGCATCGCTCCCGGTGCCTCAACCGCAGCACGGTGCGCCGCCCTAGCTGCTCTCTCGAGCTTCGATTTCTCCTCGCAGAGTTTCTCAAACACCAACTGCAACAATTTCTTCTTGTCCATAGCTCAAGTTTGACAGAATCAGTGGGAACTTTGGAGATATTGACAGATTGGATTATGTCTGCTTAAATTTAGAAAGCAAATTAAGATGATTCCTCAATCCGCTATATTATATAAGGAGTAGATCATGAACAACCACTGCTGGCCGTTTCTATCCGTTTTCTTAATGGATTTTTTACTAGTAGTCTTGGTATTACTTGTTTGTCACTGGTCCCAGGTTAGGAAAGCTAGATTGATATATGGGCTGAGTGACTGTTGTGGTGTGTTGCCATCATACCTCGGTTGTTGGGGAACTACACCGTGGGGTTACCCCGATTATCATTTTGCATGCACGGGGTGCGATAGGCGTACAGCGATTGAACGTTCCCAGTTGTAGATAGAGTAGAACGGCGTGTGCAAATCGCACACGCTGTTTCTTCATTTTCTACCCCAGCCGATCGTTCTGTATAAAGGTTTTGAGGCCTTTGAACCAAATCTTGAGTGCCCGGCTGGGTGGCATGATCGAGACAAGATAGTTCAGCTCGACCAATCCTTTAATAATCCAGGCGATGAATCCAGAGAACAGCATACCTCCAATCTTTGCCACCGCGTACTTGCCCCCAACGGGGACAATGTACGGATATTCCTTCGGGGTGTAGGTGTCGACCTGTAGTGTGGCGGTGAGCTTGAGTTCCTGTTTGATTGACGCAACTATGTTGCGAGCAGCAATTTCCCCTTGTTTGATTGCCGCTCGAGCGACCTGTGGAACAAAGCGACCGGTTTCAGGGTCCACGATGCAAGCGATATCACCAATCGCATAAATTCTACCGTGCGCCTTGAGGTCCGTGCTCTGGGGGATGCACTGCAGCACACCTGCAATTTTGACACGACCCTGCGGTTCGCGCTCTACGGGTAGTGTCCCGGCAAGTGATGCGGCCTGTACACCTCCAGTCCAAACCATGACATCAAATGGGATACGCACGCCGCTCTCAAGGTAGGCAGCCCCACGCTCAACTTTGACGATTCTGTTCCCGGTGAGCGTAGTGACACCAACAGATTTGAGGCGTGCCTGCACCTTCGCTACCACTCGCGGATCGAAGCCAGGGAGCACCGAGGGACCGGCCTCGACGATGGTGACCGCCGCATCGCAGGCGTGTCGCTCCTCTTCGCGGAGCTCGCAGATCCATTCTTCGATTTCCCCGGCAAGCTCCACTCCGGTCGAGCCGCCCCCGCCGACCACCACACGGACCACCGGGTTGCCCTTCAGCACCTCGAAGTAGACCATGTCCCGGATGGCGATCGCCTCATCGAAGGTCTTGAAACCGTGCCCATGCTCTTTGAGACCTGGGATGTCGAAGTAGTTGGTCTCGCTGCCGATGGCCAGGATGAGGTAGGCGTAGGGAAGCTTGTCGTGGACCTTGAGGTGCACAGCGCCATCCTCGATATCGAGGTGTAGCACCTCATCTAGGAGCGCTGTTACGCTTCGGTCCCGGAAGATCTCCGCGAGAGGGTAGGTAACTAGGGACTTTAGGTTGAGGTAGTCAGCAACCTGCTTCGAGGTAGTCGCCACCTCATAGAGGAGCGGGGTGAAGGTGTGGTACGTGTTGCGGTCGATGAGGATGATTCGGTACCGGTCCTGGAGGCGGGCACGTCTGAGCTCTCGCTCGAGGGTGAGTGTTGCCCGCAGGCCGCCGAAGCCAGCACCGAGTACAAGGATGTTCTTCCTTAGGTCAGCAGAACGCATGGCCATGAGTTATAATGGTGGTGTTATGATTCGACTCTTGAGCAGGCTCGATAGGAAGCAGATTGCTGGGAAAGTTTGCTTGCTCCGCGTTGATCTGAATATCGAAGCGGGGCAGGAACGAAATTCGTTCCGGGTCGGGGCGATTGTGCCGACGGTGCGGTACCTCCGGCGGTGCGGCGCAAGTGTGGTACTACTGAGCCACCGCGGGCGCCCGGCAAGACTGAACCGAGCCGACAGCCTACATCCGTTTGCTGCTACCTTGGAGAAGCAGCTCCGAGAGCCGGTGGTCTTTATCCCACATTTTACGTTCGGCAAGCTGAAAAGGCAATTAAGTACGCGCCGCGGCGGCGTGTGGCTACTCGAGAACATCCGGTTCCTGCCGGGAGAGGATCGAAACGACCTCCAGCTTGCTCGACGGTTGGCACGTCTAGGCGATTTTTACGTGAACGATGCCTTCGCGGTCTCACACCGCCGGAACGCTTCCGTGGTGGCGATCACGCGGTATTTGCCATCCTACGGCGGCTTGCTGCTTGAATCTGAACTGGAGAACCTAAACCGCGTCATGAAACGATACCGCAGGCCGCTCACGGTGGTCATCGGTGGCGCAAAGATTGCGGACAAACTCGGCGTCATTACATACTTCTGGAGGAAGGCTGATCGGTTTTTGCTCGCCGGCGGCCCGGCCAACACGTTTTTCGCCGCAAAGGGTCTACCGGTGGGGGATTCGCTTGTTGATCGGGCCGCTATTCCTTCGATCAAGAGGTATCTCAAATCTCCCAAGATCATCCTCCCGAGCGATGTGAGTGTCTACCATCGGCAGATCCTCGACATCGGCGAACGGACCATTAAGGAATGGGGGGATGTCCTCGCCCGTTCTAGGACAATCATCTGGAACGGTCCGCCCGGCCTCTTTGAGAAAAAGGGCTTTCAGCAGGGGACGAGAGCAATATGGCATATGCTCCTCGCGAACCGCAAAGCGCAGATTATCATCGGCGGCGGCGAAACTACCGCTTCGCTTCGACTCCTCGCTAAGCCCCATACCCTAATGGCTAAGCATCCGAACCTGTTCATCTCCACCGGTGGTGGAGCGATGCTGGAATATTTATCAGGAAAGAAACTGCCGGGAATTGAAATTTTGGAACACTAGCCCCAATTTTTTAGAGATTGACATTATGAGGGAAGTTGTGCTAAACTTCACTTAGTAAATTATTAATCCAATATCTTTAATTAATCAGTGAGCAACACAATGGTTGAGAAAAATATAAAAAGATCTGCTACGGCTTTATTAATTGCAATGTTTTGTCTGGTTCCCGGGGCAGTCTTTAAAGGCATAGTCGATCAATCTAGAGAAGCATTTATATGGATCATGACTTATGGGTTAATCGATTTAGGTGTTGTTTTGGTAGTTTATTCTGTTTTGGTGGGTATGTTCGGCAACAATGAACTACTGAAAGAATAAAAGTAGGTAGAAAAGAAAGGTGTTTTAACTGCCGCGCGATTCATTCGCCGCAGCAGTTTTTATTAACCCGCCTTTATAAAGTTATACATATCTCACGATCGTAAATGATGTATAAATCCTTGGATAGCTACTAGAGTTCATACAATATCCTTTTCTTTCGCCTCAAAGAATTTTACATACGTTAGAAGATGTAGCATGTTCAAGGCGCTGATGAAATCTTTTGGGAGACGAGCCGGTCCAAACCACACACTTTTCTGCAGAATGGAGAAGCCTAAGAGGGAAAGCTCTGCCCGTAGCCAGTCGCGCCGCCTGCGATACTTTTCTGGGATATCGAAGGCAATGATCATATTTCTTTGCGGCCGAGCGGAGATAGTTTTTGCGCAATGCGGGGGGAGAGCAAATTTCGACTTCTCTCGTAGGTAGCTTCTCCCTTTTGCCGTGATCTTCCAGAGAATCCCTTCTTTGGTTACCAACCCACGCTTTTTTAGTCTGGCGAGAGTTAGGTAGAGCGTGTGTCCCTTTGTAGGCCGCGCTTTTTGCCTGCGGTACGGTGGGGCACCGGAAAGCGATTCGCGCATGCGACGGTAGCCAGCCGAATAGCTGAGGAGAATAGTTAAAATATCATCGCTGAGCGCCATACCGTTATTATATCATAGCTCACGATCGTAAGTGATGATATACTTCTGTTTGCAGTTTGAGTCCGGTTTCGCTTTGTGCCTATGGCAGGTGTGGTAGAATGACCATGATGGGGAAAATCGTTGTACTCTACCATGCCAATTGCCCGGACGGGTTCAGCGCGGCGTGGGCGGCGTGGAAGAAATTCAAAAACCGAGCAGAGTACTGTCCCATTGATGCCGGAGCTCCTCCGCCACGAGGACTTCGCGACAAGGTAGTGTACGTCCTCGATAAAAACTTCCGGGCCGCTGAAATTCGAACGTTCACCCGAGCGAACCGGCAGGTGACCATCATCGACCACCACGTGAGCGGCGAACACGACGTTCGACAGTTCCCCGGTAACGTGTTCGATCTCAACCACTCTGGCTCTGTACTCGCCTGGCGCTACTTCCATCCACGGAAGCGGGTGCCGGTCCTTCTCCAGCACGTTGAGGACATCGACCTCTGGCGCTTCCGGTTGCCCCGTACGAATGAGATCTCGGCGGTGGTGGGGCTCGCGCCCTACGAGTTTACCGCCTGGAGCCACCTCGCCCGGGCCGCGGAGAACGCAACACAGCGGCGCAAGCTCGTCGAGCGCGGTAAGCTACTCCTCGTCTACGAGGCGCGCCTCATCGAGCGGCAGGTCAAGAACGCATACACGGTGCGGTTCGCCGGGTACCGCGCCCTCGTGGTGAACACCCCCCTACTCCATTCGAAAACCGCGCATGAGCTGCTCCAGCGCCGTGGCCCAATCAGTATTGTGTGGTACGAACAAGGCGGCGAGCGGCGGTACTCGCTCCGTTCGAGCGGCGCGGTTGATGTCTCAAAGATCGCCAAGCGGTTCGGGGGCGGCGGACACCGAGCTGCGGCCGGGTTCACTTTGCCAGTGGCTCGTGGATTTCCATGGAGGTCGACCGTACGCTAGCGCTATGAAGCAGCAGGAGGAACTTTTTGAGAAGTCTGGGAAGCTGGTTGCCTACACCGATGGGGGAGCCCGCGGCAACCCCGGTCCGGCAGCCATCGGAGCGGTGGTTGGCGGTCGGCGCTACGGGGAACGAATCGGTGAGGCCACGAACAACGTCGCCGAGTACCGTGCGGTGATCTTCGCACTCAAGAAGGTGAAACAGCTTCTCGGGACCACCAAGGCGAAAGGGATAGAGGTGGAAATCCGATCCGACAGCGAGCTCGTCGTGAGCCAGCTCTCCGGTACCTACAAGGTTAAGGATCCCGGGTTGACCTCGCTGTTCGTTGAGGTCTGGAACCTGCGGCAAGATTTCAAAGTCGTATCGTTCACCCTGATTCCGCGCGAAGAGAACCGGAGCGCTGATGCGCTGGTGAACCAGGCACTCGATCGAGGCACCGCCGCTTGACAGGTTTCAATCGATCGGCTAGACCTACAGCAGATTCGTATCATTGAAACAAGGCATATGGAAGGAACGGCACTATGTGGAAATGGTTTTGCCTCGGCATCTGCCTGGGTTTGTGCTACATCGGAGCGGTCCTGCTCTTTTGGCACGTGGAGCGTACCGGACCCTACGTGGCCTTTAGCATGAGTACCGTCGGCATGCTGGCATCGCTCGTCATCACTTGGAGATCAAGTCTCCGACAAATAGAAACCAGATCGGGCTCGGTTTTGCTCGGTGCAGCCGGCACGCTGCTCGTCGGATTTTTACTAATCATAGCCTGGATGGTGGCCACAGTTATCGAGCTGTTGCGCTAGCATAGCAAGCAAAACCCGTCCTCGAAGAGGACGGGTTTGTGGTACACCGTAAGCCGGATTCTGTTTAGGCGATAATCCATCTGGGCCCTCGATTGCTCTCGGGCTCGACCCTTCGACAATTCGACAGGCTCATTGTGGTGAGTCTATCGAACCATGAACTCAGGGTATGCGGCGCTTCCACCTCATCGGCGGACACGGCCTTGCACTCGGGTAAGGGTTTAGCCGTTTCACCTCCGCTTTGTAATCCCTATCGCGGAGCTGGACCAGCCTAGCTTGGGATGGGGTCCTCCTTCGGCTTTTGCCTCAGGACGTCTCTGCTCGCACCTCTATGCTTGCGCACGACGGGCGTTACCCGCTACCTGCCCAATTCGTCTGAGCGTAGCGAAGTTACGAATTGAGGCATCCTGAGCGAAGTCGAAGGATTGCTCCTCGACAGGCCCCTCGGCGATGAGCCTCGGGACGAACCGCTCGGAGTACTCAATCTTATGCTTCCTCGCACACGCGGAAACAAAATTGGTAAGTGTCCGGACTTTCCTCACCTGCTTTTGAAGCAAGCGCTATCGCTTGGTGTACCGGAGGTATCGTGGCATGGCAAGGCGCTCCGTGTCAAGCTATGCCGCGGGGTACCTGGATTCTTTAAGGTTACTGTGGTATTCTTGTCTGAGTCACAAGGCCCTGGCACTGGTGGAATCGTCTTTGAGCAGAGTTTAATGAGCATATTCGAAAAATTTGGGGTTGATAAGAAAGATGACCCGCCAAAAGAGGGTGGGCCTGATACAGCAATGGCAGAGCAATTCGATGCGTTTCGTAAGGAAGCGGCTCAAAAATTGCAAAGCGAGATGGAGGAACGCGGCTTGAGCGTTAAAAAACATGGTTCAGTGGAAGAGGTTATTGATAAGGATGGGAAATTGGTATTTGGCCCCTTCCATGAGATGTACATTGCGGGAGATGTGGTTGTGGCCAACTTAGGCGCTGGTACGTACGTTTTCAACTCCAAGACGCTAGAGGCGGTGATTCCTGAGGACTTAGACCCCAGGTATGATACCAACAGGACACTGATGGATTTGGAGCGAAAGAAGATTCAATCGAAAATACAAAAAATTACCGAAGCTCGCGAAGCGTTGGGAGAAACCGTTTCTCTGGACCAGGAACAGCAATCCAAAATTGAATCGGCACTAAAGAGCTTGGAGAGTGATTTGCACTACGGTGACACCGAGGCCTTGGAGCGCTACAGAAGCCATGGGCGTCATTACCATTTTGCTTCCAAGACGCACCCGGGTATAGTCCAGGTTGGCGCAGGGACGCTTTCTGTAGATGACACCGGGAGACCATACGGGGCACCGTTCCCGGGAGGGATTAGTGATGGCCGTATCAAGGAAGAAGATATTTCAGATGGATCTCGCCAACTGGTTAGGCGGAAACTGACGGTGATGTTGGCCAATGGTGAAAAAAGAATTTATGAAGTGCGTATTGAGCGACATGATGAAGTTGCCGGTAAGCCCCCCAGGGAAAAGAGGATCGATTGAGCATCGCCATTTATAATTAGTGTGTGCCACCCTAGCTCAACGGCAGAGCAATACTTTCGTAAAGTAGAGGTTCCGGGTTCAAGTCCCGGGGGTGGCTCAAAAAGGTGTGGGGGTGAATAAAGCAGAGGTTGCGGGTTCAACTCCCGCCCCTGGCTCATAGCAAAATTTTAGAACATCGGGATAAAACAAAGGTCCCCGGTTCGAATCCGACCACCGGCTCAAAAATATATGGAAAACCCTGATTTCCTCAAACAAAAATATGACTTGCATAAAGCCCCTGAAGTGGAACGGGCCGCAAGGCGCACCGAACAACGCATCGGCGAAAAGGTTCCTCAAACTCCCGAAGCCCGTATTCAAAATTACCTTGACCGTCTAGAGAAACTTGCGCTTGATCCCGATAAGGAACAGCAAAGAAAAATGTTCGGAGCCGAATCGCGTCCCCGGGCGCTCACGCTTCTCCGCGAAATGGTGATGAACAAATATGTTCGCCCCCACAAAGAAAAAATGGCCGAGGGCGCGGCAAGAGTTGAAGAACGCGCCGCGAGAGAAATGGGGATCGTTGCCCAATACGGAGAGCCAGAGCTCGCCCAGAGAGGAGAAATAGCGGTAGAGGATCTCGAAAAATCACTCGACGGTTGGATATCGTACCTTTCGGATGCGAACGAGCCCTACCCAACATGGTTCAGATATTATGCGTTTCGCAACATTCTTGACCTCGGCGATTACGACAAGGACAAAGGAGAATTCACCAAGCGTTCTCCGGGGAGCGTCCGATTATTCCCCGACATAGACCGGGGCGCGTTGGCGTACGTTCAACAAATAATAGAAGCCGCCCAGGACCCTGAAATGCTTGGGCGTCTGCGCCGAGCTCAGGAAATCACGGGGACTCCGGCGGATCAACTCCTGACCAAAGAAACAGCCGCAAACTTCGCCAGGCTTTCATTCGCCAGGCAATACGCGGAAGGTATCAAGCAAGCCGGCGAGATTACGCCGGAAATGCGGGAAGAGACGGAGGGCGAATGGGTAAAATACCAAAAAGGAACCGACCACACCGCATTGTGGGCCTCCCTCCAGAACAAGGGTGCGGCCTGGTGCACGAAGGGTTTCGCCACGGCGGAGACGCAACTCAAAGGCGGCGACTTTTACGTTTTCTACACCCTCGACCGGCAGGGTAAGCCGACGATTCCCCGTATCGCTATCCGCATGCAGGGAGAAAATATCGGCGAGGTGCGTGGCGTCGCGGACAACGACCAAAACCTTGAAGGCAACATGATTGAAATTACTGAGGCGAAGATGAAGGAACTTCCTGGGGCGGAAAAATACCGCAAAGCATCCGCCGACATGAAGCAACTTACCACCATCGAGAAAAAGACGGCACGCGGGGAAAAACTCACCAAAGACGATCTCGTTTTCCTTTATGAACTCAATTCCCCGATTGAGGGTTTCGGCTATAAGAAAGACCCGCGCCTTGCGGAAATCTTGGCTGGGAGGGGTATCAAAACCGATCTTTCGTCTGCCCTTGATATTCCGGAAGAGAAAATTAGTACTACCGGAAATGAGGCATTAAAAGGAGGTATCCTGTTCCATTATGGCTACCTTAACCTTGGCGGCCTCACCTCAGCCAAAGACCTCAAACTTCCGGAGCGGGTCGGCGGCGACCTT
>CAYJQO010000010.1:0-7200 GCA_964372445.1 uncultured Candidatus Saccharibacteria bacterium | reverse complement strand
CGGCCTCACCTCAGCCAAAGACCTCAAACTTCCGGAGCGGGTCGGCGGCGACCTTTACCTTGGCGGCCTCACCTCAGCCAAAGACCTCAAACTTCCGGAGCGGATCGGCGGCAACCTTAACCTTGACGGCCTCACCTCGGCCAAAGACCTCAAACTTCCGGAGCAGGTCGGCGGCAACCTTTACCTTGACGGCCTCACCTCGGCCAAAGACCTCAAACTTCCGGAGCGGGTCGGCGGCGACCTTTACCTTCGCGGCCTCACCTCAGCCAAAGACCTCAAACTTCCGGAGCGGGTCGGCGGCAACCTTTACCTTGGCGGCCTCACCTCGGCCAAAGACCTCAAACTTCCGGAGCAGGTCGGCGGCAACCTTTACCTTCACGGCCTCACCTGGGCGGAACGAAACGCAGTAAAAAATAAGTACCCTCATCTCAAAATTCAATAAAATCGGAGAGGCGATACTTATTGGTATTTTCTTTAATTTTCAGAAATTTATTATATGAATTACAATCCAAACATAGCGACCGTCTCGGTATTAGCCGGCGCAGGCGGAGATGATGCCAAGGACTGGGCGCAGATGCTCCTCCGAATGTACTCGAAGTTCGCCGACCTAAAAGGTTGGAAGAAAACATTGGTGAACGAAACTACGTTCGAAATAAAAGGGGAAGGGGTGTATGCGCGGCTAAAGGAGGAATCCGGCGTCCACCGGCTGGTCCGCATCTCGCCCTACGATGCCAAGAAACTACGGCATACCTCGTTTGCCTTAGTTGAGGTCATCCCCGAACTCCCCGCGGTTGAGGCCGCGTACCTGCAGGTTCCCGAGCGGGACCTCAAGGTTGAGTTTGCTCGTTCCGGGGGACCGGGCGGCCAGAACGTGAACAAGGTAGAAACCGCGGTACGGATCGTCCACCTGCCCACGGGGATCGTGGTTGCCTCGCGCGTCGAACGTTCCCAAGCGAGGAACCGCGAGCACGCCATGAACCTCCTCAAGGCCAAACTCGCTAAGCTCATGGAAGATGCGCATGCGGCAACGGTAGCCGAACTCAAGGTCAAGGCACGACCGGAGTGGGGCCACGAGATCCGCTCGTACGTGCTCCACCCCTACAAGCAGGTAAAGGATCACCGCACGGGGCGGAAAATCGCCCGCGTGGAGCAGGTGCTCGACGGCAACCTTGATTTACTAAGACCCTAGGGTACAATGGGGGCACCCGCAGCGAAGCTCATTCGTTGCGCTCTGTTCTTCTGAAGGCATGATCGTTTTTCAAAACGTCACCAAGACCTATAACCACGACGCGGTAGCCCTCGAAAAGGTCAGCTTCAAGATCGAGCCAGGGAAGTTCGTCTCGATCGTCGGCCGTTCGGGCGCCGGCAAGTCCACCGTGGTGAAGCTCCTGATCGGCGAGGAAAAGCCGTCGAAGGGGCAGATATTCTTTGGCTCATACGAGGTCAACAAGCTCCGATCGAATGAGCTCCCAGAGTTCCGCCGGCACATCGGGGTCATTTTCCAGGACTTCCGTCTGCTCTCCAAGAAAACGGCGTTCGAGAATGTAGCGTTCGCGCTCGAGGTAGCGGGCCGACCCCAGAAGGAGATCACCGAGTTCGTGCCGCAGGTGCTCGACATGGTAGGCATCAAGGACAAGGCGATGAACTTTCCGGCAGAGCTCTCGGGCGGAGAGAAGCAGCGGGTGGCGATCGCGCGGGCGATGATCAACCGGCCGGATGTGCTCATCGCCGATGAGCCGACCGGGAACCTCGACCCGTTCAACACGTGGGAGGTTATCAAGCTCCTCACCAAGATCAACGAACTCGGAAGCACGGTGATCCTTGCCACGCACGATAAAGAAATTGTGAACGCGCTCGGCCAGCGCGTGGTCACGCTCGAGGGCGGACGGGTCTTAAAGGACGAGGACAACGGTCGGTTCATTATCGGCTAGCGCTCCCATGATGGTCACCCTCTCACGCATCCTTCGCTACGGCTGGCACAACTTCCGGCGCAACGGGCTGCTCTCGCTCTCGAGTATTAGCATTATGATTCTCGCCGCGGTTGTCTTTGAGGGCCTCATCCTGTTCAACGTGGTCGGCACCAAAGCCATTGCCTCGCTTCAGGAAAAGATTGACATTAGCGTCTACTTCAAGAGCAACGCGCCGGAGGATTCCATCCTAAGCCTCAAGGCATCACTCGAATCGCTTGATGAGGTGAAGGGTGTTGCCTACGTTTCACGCGAAACGGCGCTTGCCGATTTCAAAATCCGCCATGCCTCCGAGAGCACCATCACACAAACCCTTGAGGAGCTCGGCGCCAACCCGCTCCTAGCTTCACTCAACATCAAGGCCGAGGATCCGAGCCAGTACGAGTCGATCGCCAAATACCTCGACGCCGAGGGCCTGAAGGACCTCATTGAAAAGGTAACCTTCGCGCAGAATCAGGACGTTATCAAACGCCTCACCTCGTTCGTCGAGGCGCTGCGTCGGGGCGGGCTCCTCCTCACCCTATTCCTGGCGTTCCTCGCGGTCATGGTCACCTTCAACACCATTCGGCTGGCCATTTTTGCAAACAGCGAGCAGATCAATATCATGCGCCTCGTCGGGGCATCGAACAGTTTCATCCGCGGACCCTACGTGGTCGAGGGGATCATGTCCGGCATTATTGCGGCGGTAGCCAGCTACCTGCTCCTGATTCCGGTGATCAACTTCGTCTCCCCGTACATCGCCAACTTCATCCCAGGGATAAACCTCCATACGTACTTCGTAGGCCAGACGGTGCAGCTATTCCTCTACCAGCTCCTCTTCTGCATCGGCCTTGGCATTCTCTCGGGCGTCATTGCCGTCCGCCGCCACCTCCACGTTTAAGCTTGATCTCCGCGTGGAGAAGATGGAGCGGTTCCCTTGGATCGGAACGTGCGCGGTGAAGTTCACCGCATGGCCTTTCAGGGCCTGTTTTCAACGGTTTCTTCTTCCACAGGTTATGCACATATGGGGTTTGACACCTTCCCTGGAGAATCTTAGAATTGCCAAACTGTTCTTTCACAATAATTCTTGCACACCCGAATGTAGGGCGGAATAGAACAAAACGTCAATTCCTCTCTTCCCATACGGCATGCCGAGAGGAGCACACCCGGACTTCCTGCGCCAAGCGGGGAGGGAAAGTGGTTCCCCTTGTGGGAGCCCGAGTAGAACCGGTTGATGATGATTGAGGCTTTGGGGCGCAAGCTCCTTGGACTCTTCGTCTGCCTCAGCAGCGGATATCATCCCCAATGGGTTTGAAGCTGCCAGCTCCTGGCTAACAATGGGTATGGCCTGGCGGACCGGACGGACACGTCTGCAGACTGGACGCCGGTCGTATATATTCTGGCAAGGTAAACCGTCCCGATTCGGTGCTGTGGTGCAAAATTTAGTGAGAAAGCCTCATCTCGCAAGAGATGAGGCTTTTATTTTTAAACATGTAGTTGTGGCGGTAGGCGGAAAGGCGTGGTAAGATGAATTCGTGAATCAGCAAGGCCTTGCTCCAATCCCACTAATTTTGTATGGATTCAATACGCAACGTTGCTATTATTGCGCACGTAGACCACGGCAAGTCCACGCTCGTTGATGCGCTCCTGAAGCAATCGGATACCGAGCTGGGCAAGCTCGCAAACGACGAGCTCATTATGGATTCAAACGAGCTCGAGCGGGAACGCGGCATAACCATCTTTTCGAAGAACGCGGCGGTCGTCTACCGAGGCACCAAGATTAACATCATCGATACCCCGGGCCACGCCGATTTCGGCGGCGAGGTGGAGCGTGTGTTGAACATGGTGGACGGTTCGCTGCTGCTCATTGATGCGCAGGACGGGCCGATGCCCCAGACACGCTTCGTGCTGAAGAAAGCGCTCGATGCCGGGCACAAGATTATCGCCGTTATCAATAAAATTGATAAGCCGAATGCGCGTGTGAACTATGCGCTCGAGAAGGTGATCGAGCTCTTCATTGAGCTGGGTGCCACGAATGAGCAGCTCAATTTCCCCATTCTCTATGCGGCGGGGAAGCTTGGCGTGGCGGGCACCTCGCCGGATCTCACGCTCATGAAGAACATCGCGCCCCTCCACGAGGCCATTCTGCAGCACATTCCCGCTCCGAAAGCGTTGGGTGATGCACCCTTCCAGATGATGGTGGCCTCTATCCGGTACAACAATTACCAGGGGAGGATCGCAGTGGGCCGCATTGAGCGCGGCGTAGCGGAGCACGGTATGCAGATCGCGCATATCCATTCGACACTGATGTCTCAGGACAGAAGTGTCAGGAGCACCGGGCCTATTACAAACTACAAAATCACGGAGCTGATGACCTTCTTGGGATTAGATGCCGTGCCAGCGCCATCGGTACGCGCCGGGGATATCGCTGCGATTGCGGGGATACCGGACGCAAATATCGGCGACACGCTTACGGATGTGGCGCATCCTGATCCCTTGCCCCCCATTGCCATTGAGAAACCGACCGTGAAGATGATTTTCTCGGTGAACAACTCACCGTTCTCCGGCAAGGAGGGAGTGTACTGCACCTCCCGCAATCTCCGCGAGCGGCTCTTCAAGGAACTGAATAATGATGTTGCGCTCTGCGTGGAGGATGGCGCCTCGGCCGATGAATTTGTGGTGAGCGGGAGAGGCGAGCTGCACCTAGCCATACTCATTGAGAAGATGCGGCGCGAGGGCTACGAGCTCCAGGTCTCGCGCCCGGAGGTCATCTTCAGGGAAGATGCCGGCATCATATCGGAACCAGCCGAAGACGTGTGGATCGAGGTGCCGGAGCGGTATTCCGGGCTTGTCATCCAGAAGATGAGCGCGCGAAAGGGAGAGCTCAAGAATATGAACGTCGAGAATGGCACCGCCTCGTTCCATTTTTTCATCCCCACGCGCGGCCTTATCGGTTTCCGGAATGAGTTCATGATCGAAACCCGGGGTACCGGCGTCATCAACGCGCTTTTTGCGGGTTATTTCCAAAAATCCGATCTCATCGCAACGAATGCATGCGGTTCGCTCGTCGCGCACGAATCGGGAACCAGTACCGCCTACGCGATTCTGCGTGCGCAGGAGCGGGGTGTTATGTTCATCGGCCCCGGCGAAAAGGTGTACGCGGGTCAGGTGGTTGGGCAGAACGCCAAGGCGCGGGATATTCCCGTGAATGTCTGCAGGCAAAAGCAGCTTACGAACTTCCGGGCCAAGACGGACGCGGTGACGGACGATGTAATCCCTCCGCGTGTGCTCTCCCTTGAGCAGGCGCTTGAGTACATAGGCGAGGATGAGCTCGTGGAGGTTACACCGAAGAGCATCCGTTTGCGCAAAAGGATATTGAAGAAGGGCACCATCTGACCGCCGGTTGCGGTGAGCGTAACGAACCGTCTCGGTCGAGCTAGTGGTCCAGCTTGTGCACCCAATCAGGAACTTTGGCATCTGCTACCGCATCGTACTGCGGCGTGTAAGGCTTGCTATCGAGAATTGGCATGCTGTTGCAAGGACTGCCACTAACTCGGTTTTTTATAGACCTGGCTTCTGAAGCCGAGCTTTGCTACAATCATCCATTATGAGGAAGCAGTACATTGCACTTGGAGTTTTCATTATTGTAGCTTTGGGGTTTTTGTTTTGGTGGCAGGTGAGCCAAGCCGGGGTGGGAAATTTGAATATTTACAGCGGTTCGGCTGAAGTGTTTCGCAAAAACAAAAATCTGTCTGGCCGCACGGGTTTACCCATAAAAGTAGAAGATGTGGTGCAGGTGCAAAGGGATAGCCGTGTGGCTATCGTGCTCAAAGACAGTTCCGTTATTCGCCTAGAGGCCGGCAGTGAAGTGGAGGTCGGGGAACTTACCTACGAGGGTAAAAAAATAAAGCGGGCCGCTTTTGCTTTAAAACTTGGACGCCTATGGTCTACGGTGGACGATTCCAGTGGTGCGAACTTTAACGTAGAAACTCCCTCCATGGTGGCTTCGGTTAGAGGGACAAGTTACAATACCGATTACTTGAATGCTTCTTCCCGAGTGTACGTTGAGAGTAATGCCGTGAAGGTGGCGCTGAAGTCAAACCGCGCCAGTTTTAAGGCCGTACTAGCCGGCCAACTGTTTACCATTCATGATGGCCGTTTGCAAGAAGATTTTGACCGTGGCCCAGTTCCGGCACCGCCAGAATTTTTTGACAACTGGATACAGTTCAACCAGGAGGAGGACAGAAAACTTTTATCTGGCAGCATTAACGCGGAAATAGAAACTAAAGCTGAACTTATTATCGGCGGCAAAAAAATAACCATCATTAAAGCTATTGCATATCGAGGCACGTTTTTGTCGCTAGATCAATTAATTTTAGAAAGTGGAGAAACAGCCTGCGGCGAACACTATCATGCCAAAGCCGGCTTCGTGGTGGCTACCGACAGCACGCGCGTGCCTGACCCCGGACCGCCTTGCGGCTTTGGCGCCAAAGATCAAACGGCGGTAGTTGACGTTACCACAGAAGAAGTCGAAAACATCCAACCGTCCAGCCAAACCACTCAACCCAATGCTACAGTGAAAGGGCAAACTGCGACTACGCCTACTTCAACCAAGCAGGTAAAGTCTATTCGGCTAACGGCAACTGAATACACTTTGAACATTAACGATTCGGTTTTGCTTATACCAGAAGCCACTTTTTCAGACGGCAGCGTGGAACGGGTAGGTGATCGAGCCACGTGGGCGCAGGCATCGGAAATTGGTTCTATTAAGAATCAGGGCTGGTTCACAGGCACTGCAGCAGGCACCACCAAAGTAAAAGCTTCTTTTGAAGGAGTAACTTCTAACGAAATTTCTCTAACCGTGGAAGCGCTGAAAAAAATGATTGGCTTAGATGTAACGTATGCGAAAAATCCCCCCGCGTACACTGCCTACGACTCTTTACCTACCGTGCAGTTTGTAGCCACCGCCAACTATGATGACGGCTCGCGTGCCGACATTACTAACCAAATTACGTGGAGCGTTTGGGGCACGGCCGGGGGCACCATAGATGCCTCGGGGTTATACACGCCCTCAAGTCAAGGCAGTATTCATATTAACGCCGCGTATCAAACGGTGAGCAATAGCGCGGTGGTGGCTATTCCATGAAAAAACTTTTTCTAATATATATATTTTTGGCGGCCTCAATTTTGGTGGCTGTTTTTAGTTTGCTCACTTTTTCTCAAAGTTTTGAATTGAGAACGTTGGATTTTTTTC
>CAYJQO010000009.1:0-20264 GCA_964372445.1 uncultured Candidatus Saccharibacteria bacterium | reverse complement strand
CAGTACCACCTGCATCCGAGGTAATCACGAGCGGGGAGCGAGGGTTCGAAGCGGCAACATGATCCCCCTTGATCATTCGTCCATGGTACCTAAGGCCGATCGCCGTTTTCGTTACCAAGCCACGGTTGGTGATCCAGAAGTCATCGATTGCGCTCTCAAGTGCCGTTGTGGGAACCGGGACCGGCCAGAGCACAACCTCGGTGTCGCGCGTTACCTGGCCTGGCGCCACCTCGAGATCCTTTTCCCATGTGGTGTACCCATGCTTCGTAATCCGCACGCGGTAGCGGTTCGGGGCAAGGTTCCTAATGAAAACGCTGTTCTGGAACGGCTGCGACGGAGAGCGGAAGCGCTTCCCGTTCACGGTTACCTCAGCATCCCTCGGGGTAACGTCGAGGGAGAGAGCTCCGGTTCGCGCGATGGTTAGGCCCGCCGGATCAATAGCAAACCCGTTTGCCTGGAGCAACAGGTACATTCCGGCCACCATAAAAATGGTAGCGAAAGCCCAGAAAAGCAACCTTCGTGTCTTGAGGTACATAGGCGAGCAAGGCGTGGCGCGTGCGGTTAGTATTATAGCCGATTGCGCGGCGGCCGGTACGCGCTGGACAAACGAGAGGTGGTTGACCTGACCTGCCGCGGCTTGAATTTAACCAAACGTGCGGGTAGTATAGGGGACAAGCATGTTCGTCAGAAAAATCGGTATTGACCTTGGGACCACCAACACCCTCGTGTTCCTCCCGGACCGAGGCATTGTGATCAACGAGCCAACGGCGGTGGCGCTCCGGCGGCCGGACAACACCGTGCTCGCGGTCGGCGCTGAGGCAAAGGAGATGGTCGGGCGAACCCCGGACGACATCGTCACCTACCGACCGCTGAAGGACGGCGTCATAGCGGAGTACTACATCACGCAGTCGATGCTCAAGTACTTCATCCGCAAGAGCATCGGGCCGGTCAACATGTTCAGGCCGGAGGTGGTCATCTCGGTGCCAGCGGGCATTACCTCAACGGAGTACCGGGCCGTGATGAATGCGGCCAAGGAGGCTGGCGCGAAAGAGGTGTACCTGGTAAAGGAACCGGTCCTCGCCGCGCTGGGCGCCGGCATCCCTATCCATTCCGCGGAGGGGAACATGATTGTGAACATTGGTGGTGGGACCACCGAGGTGGCGGTCATTTCACTGGGCGGCATTGTCAACTGGGCGAGCCTGCGGGTCGCCGGGAATCGGTTCGACCAATCCATCAGCGATTACATTAGGAAGAAGTACGGCCTTGCCATTGGGGAAACTACCGCCGAGAACATTAAGATTAACGTGGGAACGTCCATCTCCAATCGAGCTAAGATGGAGGTGAAGGTGCGCGGTCGTGACCTCCCCTCAGGTCTCCCGAAAGACCTCGTGGTGACCTCCAATGAGGTTGCCGAGGCCATCAACCCGCACCTGGTGGACATTATGAGCGCCGTCCAATCGGTGTTCAACGTGACCCCGCCCGAGCTCGCCGCAGACATCATGGAGAAGGGTATTATTCTCTCGGGTGGGAGCGCCCAGCTGCGTGACCTCGAGGAATTCTTCCGGCGCTCACTCGGTGTAGCCGCGTACGTAGCAGAGGAGCCGATCCTCTGCGTGGCCAAGGGGACCGCTACGATCCTGAACCACCTGGACGTGTACAAGCGAACGTTGCTGAACAAGCGGTAGGGCGGAGCGCTTGCTATGCTCGTCGGCCATGACGATAAGGTCAAACTGTTCACCACGCTCATCTCGGGCGGTCGGCTCAGCCACGCCTACCTCTTCTTCGGCGACCGGGGGGTGGGGAAGCGTACGTTCACGGAACACCTTGCGCACTTCCTGGAGTGTGGCTCATTTGAGGCAACCGAAACGATCTTAATTGATGCGCTCTGGATTGCTCCCGATGAACGCGGCTCGGTGGGTATCGATGCGGCGCGGTCGCTGAGCCGTTTCCTGTGGCGCACACCGCTCCGTTCATCTAAGCGACTGGTTGTGGTAGATCATGCGGAAGCGCTCACCCCCGAGGCGCAGGGCGCCCTCCTCAAGGTAGTCGAGGAGCCCCCGCCGCATGCGCTCATGATCTTCGTTGCCGGTTCCGGCGATGCGCTTACCCCTCCCCTCCGGTCACGTCTCTCAACGATTTACTTTCCACGGCTGTCCCGATCCGCGGTTGAGGCAGCCCTCATGGATCTGCGTGGCTTGCCACGCGCACGCGCGCGGTCAATCGCCGATCGCGCCTTTGGCCGTCTCGGGCGAGGGCTGCAGCTCGCGGATGGTGGTGCGTTGACACGCGAAGGTGATGTCGCTCAAGCAATTGAGGCGCAAATTCTCTCACTCTGGGCGGGGGAACGGAAGGAGCACGCTAAGCTGGTAAGGTGGCTCCTCGACCGGGAAGCCCTCATGCGGCGGTACAACCTCAACCCGACGCTCCAGGCGAAAGCAGTCGAGCACCAGGTATCCACTCGGCATGGATAGTAGCCCCATGGAGGTGTTCAAGGCGCACGCGGGTCGAATCTGCGACACTCTCCGGCGGGAGCTTGGGGGTATCCGGGCAGGCCGCCCCAGCGCCAGCCTCGTCGAGGACATCAAGGTGAGCTACTACAACCAGCTCTTACCGATGAAGCAGCTCGGCTCGATCGGGATTGCCCCACCCCGCGAGATCCATATCCAGGTGTGGGATCAGGGAGCCCTGCCGAGCGTGGCAAAGGCAATCGAGAGTTCCTCCCTGGGGCTCACCGCGAACGTGGAGGGCAGCATCATCCGCATCTACCTACCCGAGCTGAGCGCCGAGCGCCGGGAGGAGCTTGCGCGGCACGTGCGCCGCGTCGCCGAGGAGCATCGGATCCAGCTCCGCCACGCCCGGGATGAGGTGAACAAGCGGGTGCAACGGCTCGCCGATGAGCACGTGATCAACGAAGATCAAAAGTTCAAGCTCAAGGAGCAGGTGCAGCGAGAGATGGATCTGGTGAACCGGCAGGTCGACGAAACCGTTGCCGCGAAGGTTCGGGAGATTAACCTATGACGGTGCTCGCGGTTATCATCGGGCTCTCAGCGCTCATCCTGGGGCATGAGGCGGGGCACTTCTTCGTTGCTAAGTGGTTCCGCATCCGGGTTGACGAGTTCGGCTTTGGGTTCCCGCCGCGCCTGTGGGGGAAGCGGATCGGTGAGACCACCTACAGCGTGAACCTGCTTCCCTTCGGCGGCTTCGTGCGGATCCACGGAGAGGATGGTGCGGATGGGGTTGAGGATGCCCATAGCTTCACGAGCCAGCCGGTGTGGAAGCGATCGGCGGTGGTGCTCTCTGGTGTCGCCGTGAACTTTCTCCTGGGGGGCCTGCTCTTGGCCGTGGTGTTCACCGCAGGCACGCCGAGGCACCTCATGGTGGCCGATGTGGCGTCGGGGTCTCCCGCTGCAGCTGGAGGGATTGAGAGCGGGGATGTCATTACCCGCGCCACGGCCACAGGGATCACCCTCACCGATCCGGTGCCGACAGATGAGTTCATAGCCATCGCCAAGCGCTCGATAGATGAGCCAATCCGTCTCGTGCTGCAGCGTGGCCAGAAGACAGTCGAGGTGGCGCTCGTGGGCCGCGCGAACCCGCCCCCCGGCCAAGGCTCACTCGGGATTGAGCTCATTGGGATCGGCACCGCCTCTGTCCCGTTCCCGAAGAGCCTTGCCGATGGGTTTGCCGCGGCTGGTTCGGATACCGGAGAAATTGCAGCTGGTTTCGTTGCCCTCTTCGGGAAGCTCTTCGTCTCCCCGCAGGTGATCGAGACGGTGAGCGGGCCGGTGGGCATCGTGACCCTGGCGAGCCAGGCGAGCGCCCTTGGGTTCATCTATCTGCTCCAGCTCATGGCCATCATATCGCTCAACCTCACCGTGCTGAACCTCATCCCGTTCCCGGCCCTGGACGGAGGGCGGTTCCTCTTCCTCCTATTCGAGAAGGTGAAGGGGACGCCGATCCCGCTCCAGTTCCAGCGGGTGGTGAATGCCATCGGCTTCGTGGCGCTCGTCGCCCTCATGGTCGCGGTGACGGTCCAGGACGTAGGTCGGCTTATCAAGTAGTGATGTCGAGTTCCGAACAGCGCACCTGTCAAAACTGCAAGCAGCCGTTCACCATCGAACTGGGCGACTTCGCGTTCTACGAAAAGATCGATGTGCCGGCGCCAATACTCTGTCCTGACTGCCGTTATCGTCGCCGTTTGATGGATAGGAACGAATGGAGCCTTTACCGTCGCAAGTGTGATCTGACTGGCGAGAATATTGTTTCAATCTATCGACCGGAGGTGCCGTTCCCGGTTTATAAACAGGAGGTTTGGCGCGGTGACGGCTGGGATCCGATGAAGTATGGCCGAGATTTTGATTTTAGACGGCCATTTTTTGAACAGTATAACGAGCTTCGGATGGTCACGCCACATTCTTCCTTAGTAAGTCCCGATAGCGTCAATTCGGAATATTCGAATCAGTCCCAGAACAACAAAGACTGTTATATGGTTTCGGCGAGCGGGAGCAATGAAAAATGCATGTATGGTAACTGGTTTCAAGGGGGAAACTATATTTGTGCGGACTGCTACATGATCGAAAAAGGGGAATTGTGCTACGAATGTGTTCATTGCGGTCGTTGTTACGCTTGTACCTGGCTGGAGAGCTGTTTCGACTGCACCTCCGTCCATTTTTCGATAGATTGCCGTGGTTGCGCTAACTGTTTTGGGTGTGCCAATCTGCGCAACAAGAATTACTGTTTTATGAACGAACAATTAAGTAAGGAAGAATACAAAAAACGGCTCGCAGGGTTCGATTGGTCGAGGAAACAAATCGCGGAGATGAAACAGAAAATCAGGGAGTTCTCACTCCGCCTACCCCGCAAATATTTTCATGGCGCGAAAGTCTATGAATCTTCGGGGGATTATCTCGAAAATACCCAAAGCGCCCGGCTTAATTTTAACTGTCGGGAATGCAAAGAGACGGCTTATCTTCAGGATTCCTGGGAAATGATCGATTGTTGGGACTGCACCGAAGTTCTCCAGGCCGAACGCTGCTACGAACTGCAGGGCGTCGCATTTGTCCGGAACAGTATGGTTATCAGGAGTTGCACGACAATGACCGACTGTTTTTATTGCGATATGTGTCTCTCTTTGGGCAATTGTTTCGGCTGTTTCGGTCTGAAACAGAAGGAATATTGTATCTTAAACAAGCAGTATTCCAAGGAAGAATATCAAAAAATCAAATCCAGGATAATCGAGCACATGAAAGGGACAGGGGAGTGGGGCAGATACTTCCCGCCGGAACAGTCACCCTTCGCTTACAACGAGTCCGTCGCCCAAGATTTTTTTCCTTTGACCAGGGAGGAAGCAGAAACCGAAAACCTACCGTGGTATGTGGCGCCGGAAAGAGACTATAAACCCAGCTTTACGGCCAAAGAACTGCCTGCAACTTTTAAGGAAACCAAGGAAACGATTTTAAACGAGGTCATCCGTTGTAGCACGCAGGATTCGGACGAAGAAAAGAAAACCCACCCTTTGTGCGCGACGGCCCTCCGCTTGATCCCTCTAGAGTTTGAACTTTATAAGAAGCTCAATATTCCCGTGCCAGACAAATGCTTTCCGTGTCGCCGAACCGATCGGTTTGCTCTTCGTAATCCTAGAAAACTTTGGCCCCGCCAGTGCCAATGCGCTGGTCAGAAATCAGAAAACAACGTCTACACGAATACAGCCAAACACTTTCATGAAAACGGCCACTGCCCCAACGAATTCGAAACTTCCTACGCCCCCGACCGCAGGGAGATTGTGTACTGCGAGGCTTGTTACAATGCAGAAGTCGTTTGATAAAAACAAGCCGAAGTCCCGCCGAAGCTTTAGCGAAGGCGGATGAGCAGTGCTATCAATCAGAAGTCGTTTGATTGATCCTGAGCCTAGTCGAAGGACAACGCGGAGGTGGTATAATCCTTCTAGTGATGTCTCGCCCGCTCAAACAGCTCATCTACGGAGCGTTTTACCTCGCGGCTATCGTGCTGGTCGGGGTTGCGCTCTACCGTGGCGGGTTGCGGCCAGCCCCCACCTGCTCTGACCGTATCCAGAACCAGCGTGAAACCGAGGTAGACTGCGGGGGGCCAAACTGCACTGCCTGCGCCGTGCTCCGGCTCGTGCCGATCCGGGTGGAGGGAGCGGTGAAGGTGTTCCGGACCAGCGCTGATCGCGTCGCGCTTCTCTCTGCGGTGGTGAACCCGAACGAGAGCCACAGCGCGGCCCGTTTTTCATACCGCTTTAAAGTCTACGGATCCTCCGGCAATCTTGTCGAGACCGTCGTAGGGTACAGTCGAGCTGCCGCAGCCTCCGAGAAGCTCCTCTACGAGCCGCGCGTCGCAACCCCATTCAGCCGGATTACCAAGGTGGTGCTCGAGGTCTCCAACGAGGAGTGGCAGCCAGCAGGCGGGACGCTCACCCCAGCGCTCTCATCGCCGCAGGGTGTTGCCACCCAGGTCGAGGGCGACACGATCCGTGTGAGCGGCACCGTCCGGAACCAGGGCGGCGTGGGCACCGGTGAGATCACCGTACTCGCGGTCGTCACCAATCGGTTTGGCGATGAGCTGTTCGCCTCCCAAACGGTCATGCCGCCAGTGGCTGCCTTCGGGGAGGGAAACTTCGTGGTGCTTTTCCCTGCTGATGCTCGCTTGGCAGAGCAGGTGTATCCGGAGGGCACCAAGGTGTTCCTTGACGCGCGCTGATGTGGCTGGGTCGGTGGAAGCGGTTTGATTGGACGCTCCTCGGAGCACTCTGCCTCATGGCCGCGGCGAGCTTGGTGGCGCTCTCCAGCGCGAGCCCGGCGCTCCTCGGCAAACAGGCGACCTGGTTTGCGCTCGGGTTCGCGATCATCCTCTTCGGCAGCCAGGTTGACTGGCGCTGGCTCATAGGCCGTACCTGGTTCCGCTTCGGGCTCTACTGGCTCTCGGTGGCGCTCCTCGTCGTTTCGAACCTGCAGGGCGGGCAGGTCCGCGGCACAAAGAGCTGGCTCCTCGTCGGCAGTTTCCAGTTTGAGCCGTCCGAGCTGGCTAAACTGGCGCTGATTCTCATCTTCGCTCATTTCTTCTCCCGTCGCTACGTGGCGGCCTGGCAGCGGCAGAACATACTCGCCACGCTCGGCTACACCCTGCTCCCCGCCTCCCTCATCGCCGTGCACCCCGATTTCGGTTCGGCCTTCATCGTGGCGGTGCTCTGGCTCGGTTTTCTGATCTCGAGCGGGGTGAACAAGCGGCGGTTGCTCATAGGCATTGGTGTGGTGATCGCGGTTGGTGCATTGCTCTGGGGTTTCTTCCTACGGCCGTACCAGAAAGATCGGCTTGTCGGATTCCTGTTCCCCGAACGTGACCCCTTGGGCGTGAACTACAACATTATCCAATCAAAGATCGCGATTGGATCGGCTGGGTGGCTGGGGAAGGGGTACGGCGCAGGAACGCAAACGCAGTTACACTTCCTACCCGAGACACAGTCGGATTTCCTCTTCGCGGCTTTTATTGAGGAATGGGGTCTCCTAGGCGGCACCGTGCTCCTCTTGACATTTCTCCTAGTCCTCTATAGGCTTATGGCGATAGGGTTGCGGGCAAGGGACAATTCTACGCGCTTTATCATAGTAGGGGGAGGGCTGTACCTTGTCGTTCATGTGCTCATAAACGTTGGGGCGAACGTTGGGTTGCTGCCGGTGGTTGGCATCACGTTCCCGTTCTTCAGCTATGGAGGCTCCAACCTTTTGACGACAGCCACCCTCTTTAGTATAATTGAACATATTAAACTTGAATCCTCGGCTTGAACAAGGAGGGCAGGTTAGTTTTCGCTCGCTTTTTATCCTGGGCGTGGTTCTGGTTGGACTTGTGCTCGTTGCCTATTTTTTTTATGGCCTGCAGCCACTGACCATCGACCAGCAGCGGGCGGATGCAAGCTCCGAGGGGCAGACGGCGCCAACGGTTGAGTTCAGGATTGTCAAGAATGACGGGTTCCGCTCCATTGCCGCACAGCTCTCCCGTGCGTCGCTCATCAAGTCCATCGCCGTGTTCAAGCTCTACGCGCTTATCACCGGTAAGGCACAGCGGTTCCAGCCGGGTGTCTACCAGCTCTCGTCTGTGATGAGCATTCCGGAAATTGTCCGTACATTGACCACCGGTGGTAGCAATGAAGCTACGGTAACCATCCCCGAGGGGCTAACGACGAAAGATGTCGAAACCATCCTCGTGCGTGCCGGGGTGCTGGGGGAGCAATCGCTCTCGGACGTCAAGCTGCAGCCCTTGGGCAGCCGCTACAAGTTCTTGAGCTCTGTGAGCTCGCTCGAGGGATTCCTCTTCCCAGACACGTACCGCTTCGGATTCGGTGCCTCGCCGCAGCAGGTAGTTGAGACCATGCTTGGCAATTTCGAGGAGAAGGCATGGCCGCTCCTCATGGATGGTTCAGACTGGTACGATCGGCTCATCCTGGCATCATTCCTCGAGCGTGAGGTTCCCGAGTCCAGCGATCGGCAGCTGGTGGCTGGCTTGCTCCTCAAGCGGCTGAAACTGGGCATGCCGCTCCAGGTGGATGCAACCGTGAGCTATGTGAAATGTGATGGCCAGTACCGAGATTGCCCGCAACCAACCATAGTGCGTTCCGATACTTTAGTGTCTTCCCCATACAACACGTACCAGCGGCTCGGGTGGACGCCCACGCCGATTGCCAATCCAGGGGTCGATGCGCTAAAGGCGGCACTGAACCCGATTGCCAGTCCGTACCTCTACTACCTCTCCGTCCCCTTGACCAAGCAGACGCTGTTCTCGAAGACGCTGGCGGAGCACAACGCCAAGAAATCAAAGTACCTAGCGAAGTAGCTGCTACCTTGTGCGGCGAGGCATACCAGAGCCTCGGCCGCGCACCCATCCCATGCCACAGGAGCTGAAACCAAAAATATTTTCACGCTACCACGGCCCAAGCTTTACCCAGCCGAACCTGATCGAGGTGCAACGGGAATCGTACCGCTGGTTCATCGAGCAAGGGCTGCGCGAGCTCTTCGATGAAATTTCGCCGATCAAAGACCACACCGGCAAAGAGCTGGAGCTCCATTTTTTGAACTATAAGTTCGACGAGCCAAAGCACAATGAGCAGCAGTCTAGGGAGAAGGATCAAACGTACGAAGCGGCGCTCCGGGTAAACCTGAAGCTTACGAACCGGCAGTCGCGGGAGGTACGGACACAAGAGGTTTACTTCGGTGACTTCCCCGTGATGACGAATCGCGGGACCTTCATCATCAACGGTGTCGAGCGTGTGGTCATTTCCCAGCTGATCAGATCGTCCGGGGTATACTTCACCGCCAACGTGTTCCGCGGCAAGAAGCTCTTTGGCGCCAAGGTTATCCCAAACCGTGGTGCCTGGCTCGAATTTGAGACCGAATCGGATGGGTTCATCGGTGTGAAGATTGACCGAAAACGTAAGGCTCCGATCACCCAGCTCCTGCGCGTCTTTGGTCTCAAGGACGACGAGGCGATCCGGAAGGTATTTGCTGACATTGATCAAGGTGAGATCCGCCACCTGGAGGCAACGCTCAAGAAGGATGATGCGAAGACGATTGACGAAGCGTTCCTTGGTATCCACCAGCGGCTCCGCCCGGGTGACCTCACCACGGCTGAGAATGCTCGGTTGCTCATCGAGTCGATATTTTTCCGCTTTGATCGCTACGACCTGAGCCACGTCGGCCGCTTCAAACTGAACCAGCGACTCGGCCTTTCCAAGAAATCGAGCGGGATGCTTGACGTCGAAGACCTCATCACCATTATCCAGGAGATCATTCGGCTGAATCACGATGTGGATGCGGAACCTGATGACGTGGATCACCTTGCGAACCGTCGGATCCGAGCCGTCGGGGAGTTGGTTCAGGCACGGTTGCGTGTGGGATTTGCCCGGCTCCGCCGTGGAGTTCAGGATCGCATGTCGACGCTTGACCGTCGGGATATGCATCCGGTGCAGCTGGTCAACTATAAGCTCCTCACCGCCGTGGTGCGTGATTTCTTTTCTTCATCACAGCTCTCGCAATTCATGGATCAGGTGAACCCGCTGGCTGAGCTGGAACACAAACGGCGGCTCTCGGCCATGGGGCCCGGTGGCCTGACGCGGGAGCGGGCCGGTTTCGAGGTTCGTGATGTGCATCCGACGTACTATGGGCGCATCTGTCCCATTCAAACGCCCGAGGGAGCAAACATTGGTCTCGTGAGCTACCTCGCGAACTTTGCTCGGCTCAACAAGTTCGGGTTCCTGGAAACCCCATACTTTAAGGTGAAGGATGGCACCGCTACCGACGAGGTGCTCTGGCTCGACGCGTTCGAGGAGCAGCGCTATACCATAGCCCAGGCGGATGTTGCCATGGATCAACAGGGCCGCATCGCAGAGGCAATGGTTCCCTCACGGATGAAGGGGGTCCCCGGGACCTGCGAACGGGAGCGCATTGAACTTATTGACGTCTCCGCGAGCCAGCTCATTAGCGTCTCTACGGCGTTGATTCCGTTCCTGGAGCACAACGATGCAAACCGAGCCTTGATGGGATCAAATATGCAGCGACAGGCGGTACCGTCGGTTCGGGCTGAAGTGCCACTTGTCGGCACCGGCCTCGAGGAGAAAGCCGCGATCGATTCGGAGCAGGTCACCGTGGCTCCGGAGGATGGTATGGTCACGGAGGCAGATGGGCGGGGCATTGCGTTGAAAACAGCCACCGGTGTGCAACAGTTCTCGCTGCTGAAGTTCCGACGGTCAAACCAGTCAACCTGCCTCTCCCAGCGACCCATGGTGAGCGTCGGTGATCGTGTGAAGAAGGGTGCGCTGCTTGCCGATGGTCCGGCAACCTCCCATGGTGTCCTGAGCCTCGGGCAGAACCTACTGGTCGCCTTTATCCCGTGGCGTGGTGGCAACTTCGAGGATGCCATTATTCTATCGGAGCGTGTAGCGCGTGACGATCTTTTTACGTCTGTGTACATAGAAACCTTCATATGCTCCGTGCGCGATACCAAACTTGGTCCGGAGATCACCACGCCCGATATCCCCAACGTCGCAGAGGACAAGCTTCGAAATTTGGATGAAGAGGGGATCGTGCGCATCGGCGCGGAGGTGCGCACCGGTGACATACTGGTTGGAAAAATATCGCCGAAGGGTGAGTCAGAGCTCTCGTCAGAGGAGCGACTGCTCCGGGCTATATTCGGCGAGAAGGCGCGTGATGTGAAAGATACTTCCCTTACCCTCCCGAATGGGCGACAGGGGCGTATCATCAGCATCAAAATATTCACCCGTGACCAGGGAGACCGTCTCGAGCCCGGGATTATCAAGAAGGTGCAGATTGAGGTGGCCCAGCTCCGGAAGGTCCGCGCGGGAGATAAACTCGCCGGTCGCCATGGGAACAAAGGCGTTATCTCACAGGTTCGACCGGTTGAGGATATGCCATACCTTGCGGACGGCACGCCGATTGATATCGTGCTCAATCCGCTTGGTGTTGCTTCCCGTATGAACATCGGCCAAATTTTAGAAACCCACCTCGGGCTTGCAGCTAAGAAGCTTGGCTACCGAGCGGTCGTGCCAAATTTTGTTGGCGCGTCCGAGGAGGATATCAGGAATGAGCTCGTACGGGCTGGGCTCCCACCCGACGGGAAGCTTGACCTATTTGACGGCATGACCGGTGCCCGGTTCCGTGAACGGATCACCGTCGGATACATGTACGTCATGAAGCTCAACCATCTTGTCGAGGACAAGATTCATATGCGTTCGACCGGACCGTACTCGCTCATCACCCAGCAGCCCTTGGGCGGTAAGGCGCAGCTCGGTGGCCAGCGGTTTGGAGAAATGGAAGTGTGGGCGCTCGAGGGGTACGGAGCGGCGCATACGCTACAGGAGATGCTTACCATAAAGTCTGACGACGTATTCGGGCGTTCGGCTGCGTTTGAAGCGATCATACGCGGGCAGGAGATCAAAAAGCCGAACGTGCCAGCGTCTTTCAACGTACTGGTGAGTGAACTCAAGGCGCTCAATCTTCATGTGACCACCGCCGGTGAGGGATCTGACGGTGGGGAGGGCGACACGCCGGGCGCAAGGCGTACCATGGAACAGGCCGGTGACATCACATCGATCGGCATCAAGCTGGCGTCCCCCGAGGAGGCCCTCTCGTGGTCGCACGGTGAGGTAACGAAACCGGAGACGCTCAACTACCGTACGCAGCGTCCGGAGAAAGACGGCCTCTTCTCCGAGCGCATCTTTGGTCCAACAAAAGACTACGAGTGCTACTGCGGCAAGTACAAGAAGATTCGCTACAAGGGGATTGTGTGCGAGAAGTGCAGCGTCGAGGTAACCCGCGCCATTGTTCGGCGCGAGCGTATGGGGCACATTACCCTCGCGGCTCCGGTTACCCACATCTGGTTCATGAAAACGGTTCCCTCGAAGTTAAGCCTCATCCTTGATATATCGGTGCCGAAGCTGGAGAAGGTTGTCTACTACGCGTCGTACGTGGTCACCGGGGTGAATGATGAAAGCCGGAAGCGCGCCCTCAATTCACTCACACAAGAGTTCAAGTCGCTCAAGAAGGATCGGGGTGTCGACGTGGCATCGCTCGACGAGCGCGCCGAGCAGATGCGCCAGGTGCTGGGCGCTCTCCGCCCGGGGCTTATCTTATCGGAGCAGGAGTACTTTACCCTCGCCGAGCACTTCGGAGATGTGTTCGAAGCGGATCGGGGTGCTGGCGCGTTGCGGAAAATCCTTGAGGGCATCGACCTGAAAACGCTCGCGAAGAAACTGAAGGTTGAGCTCCAGGATGTGAAGGATGAGAACCGGCTCCGGCGGGTGTTCCGCCGCCTGCGGCTGGTGCAATCGATGATCAACGCCGATGTGCGCCCCGAGTGGATGATCCTGACGGTTGTCCCGGTGCTACCGCCCGACCTCCGACCGATGGTGGCGCTCGATGGCGGACGGTACGCAACCGCCGACCTGAACGACCTCTACCGCCGCGTCATCAACCGCAATAATCGGCTAAAGAAACTAATCGAGCTCCGGTCGCCGGAGGTCATCATCACGAATGAGAAGCGGATGCTCCAGGAAGCGGTCGATGCGCTCATTGATAACTCTGCTCGTCTCGGGAGCCAGATCCTATCCACGCGCCGTCGCCCCCTCCGTTCGCTCGCCGACATGCTCAAGGGAAAGCAGGGCCGGTTTCGCCAGAACCTGCTTGGGAAGCGGGTGGATTACTCTGGCCGTTCGGTGATTGTGGTTGGCCCCGAGCTCAAGCTCAATGAGTGCGGCTTGCCGAAGGTGCTTGCCCTTGAACTCTTCCGACACTTCGTGATTAACCGCATCATTGATCGTGGTCTTGCGTACAACATCAAACAAGCCAACCGTTTCATCGAGCAGGGTCCTCCCGAGGTATGGGCGATCCTTGAAGAGGTGATCGCCAATAAGATGGTGCTCCTGAACCGGGCACCCACGCTGCACCGACTGGGAATCCAGGCATTCAAGCCGATGCTCATTGAGGACCTTGCCATTAGAATTCCACCGCTCGTCTGCGCGGCTTTCAACGCCGATTTCGATGGCGACCAGATGGCGGTTCATCTCCCGCTCACGGCAGAGGCGCAGTACGAAGCAAAGACATTCATGGATGCAGGCCGAAACCTCTCAAAGCCTGCGAACGGAGATCCGATCGTAACGCCTAACCAGGATGTCGTACTAGGATGCTACTTCCTGACGAAGGTGAAGGAGGGCAGCCGTGGCGAAGGCAAATCGTTCTCAAGTATATCCGAGACAACCCACGCCTATGAACACAACCTCATTGACATCAATACCCTCGTAAAGGTGCCGGTAGCCGGTGTGCTTACCGAGACAACCTACGGACGGCTTATCTTCAACGAGGTGCTCCCGCTAGATTTCGGTTTCGTGAACGAACACCTCAACAAGAAGCGTCTATCACAGCTGGTCGCGCGTATCATTGATCGGTACGGCATCGGTGCGACCCAGACATACCTCGACCGTATCAAAGACCTCGGGTTTCGGTACGCCACCGAGTCAGCCATTACCTGGGGCATGGCCGATACCGTTTCTCTTCCCATGAAGCGTGGAGCGATCGCAGATGGCGAGATGCAGGTAGCCCAGGTGGAGCAGCAGTACAGCGATGGATTGCTCACCGCGAAGGAGCGCCAGGAGCGTGTGATCGGGATCTGGAACGAGGTTCGGGAACGGGTGAACGCGGAAGTGTCGAAGTCTCTCTCAACGGACAATCCCGTCTACAGCATCATTGATTCTGGCGCGCGTGGCAGTTGGTCGCAGCCCAATCAGATGATTGGCATGAAGGGGCTGGTTTCGAACCCGAAGAATGAGATCATCGAGCTTCCGATCAAATCTTCATACAAGGAGGGGTTCCGCGTGCTCGAGTACTTCATTGCAACCCACGGGGCACGCAAGGGGTCAACCGATACGGCGCTCAGGACCGCATCGGCAGGATACCTCACGCGACGGCTCGTCGACGCGGCACAGGACGTACTGATTGAAGCAGAGGATTGCGACACGACAGAAGGGTTCACGCTGAACCGACAAGAGGGCGATGAGTACGGGTGCTCTTTCGCGGAACGGCTCTACTCCAGAACCTGTCTCGAGGATATACGAGTTGACCGGAAGCTAGTCGTACGGGCGGGAGAAATTATATCCCGTGATGCGGCAAAGCAAATTCATAGCTCGAAGATCGTTGCGGTGCGCGTGCGGTCACCCATAGCCTGCAAGTTGCTGTCTGGGATCTGCGCCGCTTGCTACGGGCTCGATCTTGCGAAGAACAAACCGATCGCGGTCGGGGAAGCGGTCGGTATCGTGGCGGCGCAGTCAATCGGTGAGCCGGGGACGCAGCTGACGCTCCGGACGTTCCACGTGGGGGGCGTCGCGGGTATCGACATCACCCACGGATTGCCCCGCGTGGAAGAAATATTCGAGGCTCGGCCACCTAAGGGCAAGGCACCGCTTGTGAAGCGTGAGGGTGTGGTGGAACACATCGAGGAACGGGGGCTCCTCCGCGTGGTCAAGGTACGGCACAGCGCGGCGAAGGTGAAATCGGGGCGAGGTGCAACCGATGAGTATATCGTGCTAAGTGGCATCGTACTCAGCGTGAAGGTAGGCGACAAGGTTGCCCAGGGCCAGGCGCTCTCAGAGGGCTCGCTCGATCTTCGGGAGGTGCTCGCCTACCGTGGCCTGGAAGCGGTTGAGCATTACATCGTGAACGAAGTGCAACGGATTTACGTGCCGGAAGGCGCCTCGATCCATGATAAGCATATCGGGGTGATTGTCAGGCAGATGCTCTCGCGGGTTTCAGTGCAGGACCCCGGGGATACGGATCTTATGCCTGGCGATGTGGTTGAGCGTTCGCACCTCCTTGCCACCAACCGAGCCATAAAAGCTCTCAAAAAGAAGCCCGCCAAGGCGGTCGTAAAGGTTCTGGGCATCACCCGCGTTGCCCTGGATTCCCCCAGTTTCCTATCAGCTGCTTCCTTCCAGGAGACGAGCCGCGTGCTCGTGCGTGCTGCTATCGAAGCAAAAGTTGATCCACTCCGGGGATTGAAGGAGAACGTTATCATCGGCAAGCTTATCCCCGCCGGCACCGGCCGCCATCCCATTCCAGAGGAAGCCCTCGCTCCGTTTCGGAGACAGCCGGAACCCCAGGTGGCAGTTGCCACGGAGGACGTAGCTACGCCCCAGGTGATCACGGAGCCACAGCCATAATAGCCTTTGCCGATCTAGCTTGACGTGCCCACCTCGTTCGGGTAGTGTGGAACGTGCAGCAACCATGGGTGACGCAACAGAAACAACCTCAGGGGCAACCTACGAGCTCTCATTCCTCCAGCGGGGCGAAGATCCAAATACCCTAAAGCAAATCTTTGCGGGCAAGGGAGCAACGGTGATAGCGGAGCGGCCACTCGAGAAGATACGCCTTGCATACCCGATCCGGAAACAGGCGTACGCGTTCCTCGGTTCCGTACAGTTCTCCGTTGCATCGGGCGCGCTGGCGGTGATTGACGGAGAGCTCAAGGTGAGCGATCAAATCCTCCGGCACCTCATCAGCCGTGCCACGCTGCGTGCGGAAACACTACCCGAGCCGACCCGGCCGGCTGTCCCGCGGGTGCATGCAACACGCCTTGGTAGGAAAACGCTTGAGCCGACCCTTACCAATGAAGATCTTGAAAGGAAGATCGAGGAAATTCTACGGTAGCTATGAATTTCAATAAGGCGTTGCTCATCGGGAGGCTCACCGCGGATCCGCAGCTGCGGACGACACAGACTGGCCAATCCGTGGCTACGTTTTCGGTGGCGACGAATCGTGTGTGGTTTGATAAACAGAAGCAGCGGCAGGAGGATACACAATTTCACAACATCGTGGTCTGGGGGCGTCAGGCGGAGGTAGCAAATCAGTTCCTAAAGAAAGGGAGCCTGGTTATGGTTGAGGGTCGGATCCAAACGAGGAGCTGGCAGGACCGCCAGGGACAGAACCGGACAACCACAGAGATCATCGGCGAGCGGATACAGCTCGGTCCACGATCGGGCGATTCCAGCGGCCGGGCGAGCGGCACCCCAGCCGCGCACCCCCCAGCGGATATCGACGAGGTAAAGGAGGAGCTCCCGGCGATTGATCTCGACGAGGGGGCTATTAAAGCAGAGAATATCCCATTCTAGATTATATGCGGCAGTGCGTTTTCTGCTCACAGAATGCGAGGGAAATTGATTACCGAGACATAGGCCTTCTCTCACGTTTCGTATCGGGGCAGGCAAAGATCATCGACCCGCGCCACACGGGCGTGTGTGCCAAGCACCAGCGCCGGCTCGCGCAGGCGATCAAGCGGGCGCGCATCATAGGGCTGCTGTCGTTCGTGAGGCACTAGCGTGGCATGGATCTCTCCCTTTTCACCGCGGTCCATTCCCTCGCCGGGCGGTGGGGGTTTTTGGATTGGCTCGGCGTGTTCGCCGCGGAGTACCTACCCTACGTGCTTGGGTTTGTGGTGGTGGTATTCGTGTGGCGGCAACGGGGATGGCTCCAGCGTGCGTACACATTCCTAGCCCTTCTCCTCACCGCACTCCTCTCGCGGGGCATCGTCGTGGGGGCGATCCAGTTCCTCTGGTACCGTTCGCGGCCGTTTGAGGCGCTCCACCTGAGTTCCCTCATTGAAGCGTCGCGGTCATCATTCCCTTCCGGCCATGTGACACTTTTCTTTACCCTCGCTTTTGTGGTTCTCTGGTTTGACCGTCGCTGGGGATGGTGGCTCCTTGGGGGGGCTACCGTGGTGGCTCTCGCACGCATCTTCGTTGGGGTACACTGGCCAAGTGACGTGCTGGCCGGATTCGTGCTAGCGTTCCTCTCCTCGCTCGCGGTGCGGAAGCTCGTGCAACCAGGTTGGCTGAGCAAACAGCCCGCTGGTCAGGTAGCATCGGATCCAAGCTGAACCAGCCCTACGTGCAAAGGCCGCGAACGAGCGTGTTCGCGGCCTTCTGCTACACGAAGAAGCTTAGAATTTTCAGTCGAACCTTCTCAACTTCAGCTGCATCAAGATTATCAGCACCGTTGAAGGCAAGGCCGTGGATCACCTTGGTCGCCTCTTCCTTGGAGATGCCACCAGAGGCATACCGCCCAAACGCCGCTTTCACGTATTCCCGTTCCTCGGGGGAGAGGGCAGGAATTTGGTGCAGGAGCTTGCCCAGCCGTTCGGTGGAAAGGGCTCTACCGGTGTTGAAGAGGAAGTCGAGCATGTTGCCGTACTCCATTGTAGCGTGCGGCATACCCGTTGCCAAGGTGGCACCGAAAAGCCGCGCCATGTGGGGCGCGGCTTCTGCGAACGTAGCTTATCCAACTGCCATTTTGAGATTCTCGACGCTTGAGGCAACCTCGAGCTTGAGGGTGAGCGGTTTGGTGAAGAAGAATTCCTCATCGCGCCGTACCTTGATACCCTTCACGTCTTTCACCTTATCCGGGCTTTCCAAGATCGCTTCTTTATTTACCTCCTCGATCGTCCGGACGAGTTCGTCGAGCCCGAGGTTCTTCAGTGCGGCAACTGCCTTCGTGTTGTTTCCTACCCACACCGATGGCCGAGCCACTCGCCATCCGAAGCAACCGGTTTGGACATCGACGGTCTTACGCTTCCCCCCCTCGGTGAGGGTGTCGCGGTTTGCTTCGGCAAACACGTACAGCCCCTCGAGGAGCTCTTGAATTCTTTCCTCATGCGGCGTGACCTTTCCCGAGGCATTTTCCTTGAGCGTGGTTACCCCTTGGTCAAGGGCTGCCTGGATTTCCTCAATGACTCGCTTAGCTTCTCCAATCTCGGCAACAAACCGAGTTACCTCGTCCAAGTTCCTAGGGACCGGTACCGTTCGTCGTTTCGCTATCTTTTTCTGTTTCGGCATACTCATCGCCTTCTTTCTTGCCATGTTTAATTTTTAAATACACTGCTACCGGCTACCTGTATCTAGCCAGATTGTCGGGGTGGTGTCAACCTCGGGAGGGGTACCGCCGCATCAAGCTTCTCGCCGCCGCGTGCGCTGGCAACCACCTGCGCGCCGGCTGCGGCGAGCACTTTGGCAAGTGACTTGCCGAGGCCTCGGCTCGCCCCCGTGATCAGAACAGCCTTGCCCTTCAGCTCCAGGGCGCCCGGGGTGGGGGTCGAACCCACACGGCCTTGCGGCCAAGGGATTTTGCCTGCCCGACTTCGCCTTGACGTTTCAGTGTGCTGGGGGCGGGACTTGAACCCGCACGCCCTTTCGAGCACAGGATTTTGAATCCTGCGTGTCTGCCAGTTCCACCACCCCAGCGGCCAGTGTCAGCGTGAAAACCTAGGATCATCTTCTGGCGTTAGAAAGGCGAAGTCAAGGCGGGCGGGAGTCCATCCTGTATGCCAATTTCAGCACCTGGGCCGTCCTTACCGCATTGATGGTGCCATAGGAGTGGGGTACAGTAAAGGAGGTATGGCGCGCGTGATCGCAATCTGCAACCAGAAGGGTGGGGTGGGGAAAACTACGACGGCGATGAACCTCTCGGCGTACCTTGCCATGGCCGGGCAGCGAACGCTCCTCATCGATTTTGACCCTCAGTTCAACGCCACCGTCGGGGTTGGGGTGAGCCATGCCCCGGACGAGACCATCTACCACGCCCTCCTTGCCGGCCAAACCCCCGAGCGTGTGGTGAAACGTACGCACCTTTCCCAGCTTGAGATGGTTCCTGCCTCCGCTGATCTTGCCGGTGCCTTGATTGAGCTTGTGGATCTCCCCGATCGGGAACGGTACCTGAGGAACTTCATCGATCAGGTGCAATCCTCTTACGATTTCATCATCATTGACCTTGGCCCGAGCCTCCACCTCCTCACCGTGAACGGGCTCATTGCCGCCGATGAGGTGATCGTACCCGTGCAGTGCGAGTACTACAGCCTCGAGGGCTTGACGCAGCTTCTGGAGACCGTAGACCTCATCCGCAACAACCTGGGCCATCCGCTGGAGGTGTCAGGGGCGCTGCTTACCATGTACGACAAGCGTGAGAAGCTCTCAAGGGAGATTGCGCGTGAAATCCGGCGCCGTTTTCCGTACCCGGTGTTCGATGTGGAGATCCCGCGGTCGGTCGCACTGGCTGAGGCGCCCCGGTCCCGGAAGCCGATCATGCTCTACGCGCCCCAGAGCCCCGGCGCGCTCGCCTATGAACGCCTCGCCCGCGAAGTGGTCGCGCAGGCCAAACCGCAGAAACCCGTAGCGGATGGGCTCCCCAATGCGCCGCTGGCATCCACCTCGGCGCCAGAGGCACCCCATCGTTTTGATTGGGGTACCGGGGGTGACATCCAGCGGTAGCTACCGCGTGAACACGGTTAGCCACTTATCCACAGTTGACAGCTCGATCCAAGAACGTATGATGTGGTCGTTCGCGCTCCGCTTGCGCCATTTTTGTCACCTGCGGCGGTCGCCGTCTCGCTCTGCCAAGAGCTCAGTGAAGCGAGGTGGCGCCACGTGCCGGCGATGGAGGTGGTGCGGTGTGAGTGTGGGCCAACGTCCGAACGTTGCAAATAAAACAGGGGATGGCGAGTAGCACGCTCTCGCGGCCAAAGTAGCTCAGCTTTCGAGTTGCTCTTTACGTATCATTACGTATGAATTATTTACTCGAAAGGTACATGGGCGAAACAGCCACGTCGGTGAGCTACCAGCCGCCTCTGTTTTATTTTCTGTGCAGCTTCCCCTTTGATTGGTTTCGAAATAGGATGAAGTTGCCACATGCCCGGAAAGGTGATAG
>CAYJQO010000008.1:0-23186 GCA_964372445.1 uncultured Candidatus Saccharibacteria bacterium | reverse complement strand
CTTTCCGGAAGCTCAATCTCCATTTGAAAAGATTCGTTCCTACGAATACAAGTGGGGTGGCAAGAAAGAGCAGATGATCAGGGCATCTTTGCCAAGGAAAACGGCAAGGAAGCTTGAGGAATACACCAGGATTGCCTACGAGGCAACTGAATGCCGCGACTATGCGAGAATGGATTATCGCGTGGATGGCGCAGGAAACCCCTGGCTTTTGGAGGTAAACTACAATCCAGGCATCGGCCCGAACACCCACGGACTGAATAACACACTCACCATGATGGCGAGTTTCGTGGGAATCAGTTTTGAGGATCTGGTCGAGAAGATTGTTTCAATCGCTCGCCAGAGGTACCAGTCATGACAACCCCAAGAAAGGAGGAGTCCGTGTTCAAGTCAATTCTGATCGCCAACACCGCAGAAGCGTTCCAGGAGATCCTGACCAAAGACAGCCACACCAGGCGAGGAAGAGAAAGGATCAGCCACGAGCTCTCGCTTTCCCAGAGGGCGTTCTTCTGGGAAAGCGACGACAAGATCGTCGTCACTCCTTACCCAATCCCTGCAGCGCTTTTCGAAGCAAACAAACAGGCACTGGGATTTAGCAACGTCATCAACGTGGTTCCCAAGACCGGAGGCATCAACCTGTGCTCATTAGTTTTGGAAGACAAGGGCTTTTTGAAACTGATCGCCGGGGAAATAAGGAAAAATCCTAGTATCAACCTATCTCCATACGCCGTGACCCAGGATTTCCTGAAATTGATTGCCAAGCTCAAGGGAATGGGCTTGGAACTCACGGCGAATGAAAAGTCGCCGGATAACTGCCTTTGGACTGTCCCTTACTTGAATTCCAAGGCAGGCTTCCGCGCGGAGATGCTCAGGCTGGGCTCTAAACACAGGGAAGTGAAAATCCCGGAAGGATTCGTCGTCCAGCGTACGAAAGAAGCCCAAATTATAGCAGAGTGGTTCTACGCGAATGCTTCATCCTCGGTGCTCAAGTCCAACTTCGGGGAATCGGGGTGGGGAGTAAAAATTCTGCGACTTGAAGAATACTCTTCTTTTCCGCCTTTCCAGAAAACGGTTGCCAGGACGCTCAAGAACGATGTCATCTGGCAAGATACCAGCATCGTGGTTGAAGAATTCGTAGAGCCCGACATCGAAGTCGCCGGAGGATCGCCCTCAACTGAAATGCTGGTTACCAACGAAGGGGCTTCGTTTACCTATCACTGCGGCCAGGTGGTCAACGATGCTGGCGTATTTTTGGGAGTGGAGATCGGGAAAGGCGCGCTTTCCGATTCTCTCTCCAAGAAATTGCTGGGCATCGGGAACATTATCGGCGAACGATACTGGTACCTGGGCTACCGCGGCTACTTTGATATCGATTTCATAGTCTCAAAAACCGGTGAGATCTATGTCGTGGAAACCAACACCCGAAGAACCGGTGGAACTCACGTCTACGACGTGGCGCGACATCTGTTTGGTAGAGAATATGAAAAGGCAGCATACCTGCTGTCCCACGATTCATTTCTCTATGGGAAAAAGAAAATGGATCCTCAGGAGCTTTTGGAAAAACTCAAGACCATTCTTTATCCCATCAACGGAGAGAAGATGGGTGTGATCGTTACCCTGATCAGCGAATGGAATCCGGTGCTGGGTTACATCGTCATTGCTCCGAATCGTTCCGAGGGCCAGAAACTGCAGCAACGATTGCTCAGTATTTTCGGCAAATGACCGGTTGATTTCGGTCATCCAAGAGGTTATGCTCAACAGTGTAACCTCTTTTTTTATGAAACAAGATTTATTGCCAGTAAAACCATTCCAGGAAACGCTTCACCAAAGCATGTGCGGTCCAGCCAGCCTCAAGATGGTTTTTGATTACTATGGATTTGAAAAGTCAGAACAGGAAATTGCAAAGCTTTGCGGCACCACCGATGAATTGGGAACCGATGACCAGGGAATTAAAAAAGCCGCTGAAGAATTAGGATTTAAGGTGGAAATAAAAATCGATAGCACCTTTGAAGACATTCAAATGTGGCTGGATAAAAAAGTGCCTGTAATCGTGAACTGGTTTACCCGGGGCCGGACCGACTACGAAGATTCAGAGGTTGCTGATGGCCACTACTCAGTGGTTGTTGGTTTAGACGATGAATTTATTTATTTACAGGATCCGGAAATAGGGAAGTTACGAAAGATTGAAAAAGACGATTTTATGAAAGTATGGTTTGATTTTACCGGAGAATATATAAATCCGGACGAACTAATCATTAGACAATTAATAGCTGTATACAAATAAAATGTCATCTCTTTCGATCGGCATCGTCGGGCTCCCGAACGTTGGGAAGTCCACGCTCTTCAAGCTCCTCACCCGGCAGGAGGTGGTGATTGCGAACTACCCGTTCGCGACCATTGACCCGAACGTTGGCGTGGTGCCGGTGCCCGACGAGCGAGTTGATACACTTGCGGCTCTCTCCAAATCGGCGAAGGTGGTACCGGCCATCGTTGAGTTTTTTGACATCGCCGGGCTTGTTCGGGGGGCAAACCGCGGAGAGGGACTCGGCAACCAGTTCCTTTCCCACATCCGGGAGGTGAGTGTGATCGTGCACGTGGTTCGGTGCTTCGGGGGAGAGGAGATCGTCCACATTGAGGGCGGCGTCGATCCGGTGCGCGACCTCGAGACTATCGAGACCGAGCTCGCGTTCAAAGACCTCGAGGCGGTCGAGCGACGGCTCCACAAGGCTGAAGGAGAGGCGCGGGCCGGCGCTCGGGAGGCGGTCCAGCTCCGGGATGCCCTGGCAAGCATCAGGACCGTGCTGGGTCAGGGGAAGCTCCTGGCCGCTGATCCGATCGGGCGCAGGCCCGGTGTGCATGCGGGAATCATCCGTGAGCTCAACCTCCTCACCGCCAAGCCACAGCTCTTCCTCCTGAACGGGAATCAAGCTGATGTACCAGAGGCGCTCCTCGAGCGGATCGCTGCCCTCCACGCGGAGTACCTCGTTGCTGATCTCCGCACGGCCACGGCAATCCCCGAGCTCATCCGGAGAGCGTACCGCACGCTCAACCTTATCAGCTTCTTCACCACGGGGGAGGACGAGACACGTGCCTGGACCATTGAGCGAGGCACCAAGGCGCCGCAAGCTGCGGGTGTGATACACAGCGACTTTGAGGCGAAGTTTATCCGTGCCGAGGCGATCAACTGGGAACAGCTCCTCAAAGTAGGTAGCCCTTCGACAGGTTCAGGGGCAAATGCCTGGAACCAGGCGAAACAGAAGGGCATGCTGCGGCTCGAGGGGAAGGACTACGTGGTTCAGGATGGTGACGTGGTGGTGATCCGGCATGGCTAGCTGCGCTCACACCGGCTGCCGTTGCGTTGCAGTTTCGGCCGTTCACCGTAAGATGAGTACACTGCCATGGGTTACGAACTTTCACTCGGGTACTACCAGGGGCCCCTTGAGAAGCTCCTCGAGCTGATCGAGGCGCGGAAGCTCGAGGTAACCCAGGTAAGCCTAGCGGAGGTAACCACCGATTTTCTCGCGTACCTCGAGAAGTTGCAATCCGGCGCGGGAGGTAACGGCGCCCCGCCCGCGGTGCTCGCCGACTTCCTCTCGGTCGCCTCAAAGCTACTCCTCATTAAGTCAAAGGCGCTCTTGCCCTCGCTCGAATTGAGTGAGGAAGAAGCATCTGACATCAAGAACCTTGAGGCCCGGATCGCGCTCTACCGTGAGCTCAAGAGAACGCAAGTGTACATCCGGACCGGCTGGTCGGATGCGCCGGTCATGTTCACGAGGGAGTTCCTCACCGCAACCGAACCGCTCTTCTACCCGCCGCGGGGGCTCACGACGGTTGACCTCGAGCGATCGGTAGCTCGCGTGGTTGCAGAGGTTGAGCGGTTCTGGAAGCCAACCGTATCCATCCGAGCAGAGATGGTGAACCTGAAGGTGATGATCGAGGAGGTAGTCGACCGTCTTGCCAAGGGGGCGTTCCCGATGCGAGACCTGCAGGGCAGACGTAGCCGTGGCGAGCTCGTGCTCCTGTTCCTCGCAGTTCTGCACCTCATCAAGCAGCAGCTGGTGGATGCCAGCCAGAGCGCCCACTTTGCCGATATCACCGTGACCAGCCGTTCTTCGGAGGCAGCCGATGGTTGAAATTGGCTACCCTGAGAGGTAGAATACCTCTGAATGGTACGATGTTTCTCCCCCTGTGGAGCATAATAATCATCGTGCTGGCGGTCGTGTACCTCATTCTGAAGATCGGGAAGTTGGCCCACCAGAACAAGTTCCTGCGCGGCGTTATCGATCGCCTCGAGGGCGTGAAAAATGGGAAGGACGTTCCGGTCGATGATAGCGAAACTGGAGACGCCGAAGGCGAAAGCTAGCTCGATACCGACATCTACCCAATGGCATCGGATACTCTAGGGACCAGCAAGCAGGTAGCCGCGCTCGAAGCGCTCCTTTTTTACTACGGCGAGCCGATGACGGTGCCGCGGATTGCCAAGCTGCTCCGCCTGAGCGAACCGGAGTGTGAACAGGTCATCAGCGCGTGGACCGAGCGACTGGTCGCTGACGGGGAGCGAGGGCTCACGGTGGTTCGGAGAGGAAACGAAGTCCAGCTAGCCACCAAGCCGGAGTTCCATTCGGTGGGGGAGGCGATCATCCGTGAAGAATTTCGTGAGGCGCTGACCCCGGCGGGGCTCGAAACCCTTTCCATTGTGGCGTACCTCGGGCCCGTGCTGCGTTCGACCATCGACTACGTCCGCGGCGTGAACTCAAGTTTTACGGTCCGAAACCTGCTCATGCGTGGTTTGATCGATCGGTCTCCAGATCCTGAACGCGGGCACGCCTTTCGCTATTTTGTGAGCTTTGATTTCCTTACACATATGGGGATTGCGCACGTCGAGGATCTCCCCGAATACGAGCGGTACCGGCAGGTGCTCCAGGAGTTCGAGACTGCACCACCGGATGTTGAGGGAACACAGGCGCCTAAGAATCTATGAGCACGTGGTGGCAGACGTTAGCGCTGGTGGTACTGATACTCCTCTCGCTCACGCTGACGCGGACCAGGCAGAGCGCGTTCGCTGTCCCAGCGAATACGGCAACCCTAGCTCCCCTCCCGGTAGCACCGGTTGCATCCGATCAAAATTTTTCATTCTCCTTCGAAAGCGCAGCTCTTGGGCTATCGCCAGCGGTCGCTACGGTTCCGATGCGACGGTGGGAAGTGCTCGATCCGACCCTCGCGGCACAGGCGGTGCTGGTGCAATCACTCGACGAGGGTATCCCGCTCCTACGCTTTCACCCAAGCGTTCGATGGCCTATAGCGTCAATTACCAAGCTGCTTACCGCGGCGGTGGTGTTCGATGAGGTTGGCGTGGACAAGCAAATTACGATCAGCCCGGCTGCCGTGGCGACTGAAGGGGAAGCGGGCGAGCTAAAGAAAGGGGAGGTCTACACCTCTGGCGACCTCTTAAAAATTATGCTACTGGCCTCATCCAACGATGCCGCAGCAGCGTTCGAGGAGTACCTAGGCGGCGCAGAGGCGTTCGCGAAGCTTGCGAACCAGAAGGCCGCGGCAATCGGTATGGCTGACACCATACTCCACGATGGTTCCGGGTTATCTGACCTCAACGAATCAACCGCCGATGATCTCTTGAAACTCGTTCGGTACGTGGCGCAAGAGCAACCGCAACTCTTTGCGTGGACCAGGCTCGAGCGGTTCATCGCACAGCCGATCAACGATACCACGAGCCACACCGTGTCGAACATCAATCCGCTCGTATCCACCAGAAACTTTCTAGGTGGTAAGACAGGAACGTCGCCCGAGGCGAAGGAGAATCTTGTCAGCGTGTTCACGTTCCACGGACGTCGCCTGGCTGTGGTCATACTTGGCGCTGAGAGTCGTATCGATGAGGTGGACCAGGTGCTCGCATGGATTGATCGTGCCTTTCAGTTTCCATGATTGTATTTGAAGCGGTTCGCGTGCTCATTCTCTTCGCCGTTTCGTTCGTGATTGCACTCTTCATTACGCCGATGGTGGAGCGCGCGCTCTACCGCATGAATCTTAGGAAGCGCAACATCCGGGACGCCGAGTCGGCTCCCGTCTTCCACCGGTTCCACAAAGATAAGTCACAGACGCCAACGATGGGTGGCGTTATCATCTGGGGTACCGTGATCGGTCTCGCGCTCATCTTTGCGGTTGCGGGGAAGCTCATGGACGGTTTTGCCACCTACTTCAATTTTGTGAACCGCGCCGAGACGTACCTTCCGCTCGCGGCACTGTTCCTTGCCGCGATCGTAGGCCTCGTCGACGATCTCTTCGGCATCATGGGCCGAGGGCCGCACGGCGGAGGGCTCGGCGTAAAGTATAAGCTCTTGCTCTACACCGCCGTTGCCGCGGTTGGAGCCTGGTGGTTCTACTACCGGCTGGGCTGGGATACGCTCTACGTTCCATTTGTCGGGAACATCGCGATCGGAGCTTGGTACCTTCCCGTTTTCATCCTGGTTCTGGTAGCGAGCGCGTTCTCGGCTAACGAAACGGACGGGCTCGACGGGCTCGCCGCCGGTACGCTCTTCTTTGGTTTCGGTGCGCTCTCCATCGTAGCCTTTGTGCTGCAGCGGTACGACCTCGCCGCCATGAACGCGGTCATCCTGGGGGCACTCCTCGCGTTCCTCTGGTTCAATATCTACCCCGCTCGCTTTTTCATGGGTGATACCGGATCGATGTCGCTTGGCATCACGCTTGGGGTTATGGCCATGCTCACCAACACGGCGCTCTTCCTCCCATTCTTCGGCTTCATACTGGTTGTGGAGTCGCTCTCGGTCATGCTACAGGTGGCGAGCAAGCGCTTCCGCAAGAAGAAAATTTTTCAATCGGCACCCATCCACCACCACTTCGAGGCACTCGGCTGGCCCGAGAGCCAGGTGACGATGCGATTTTGGATTATTGGCGCCGTCTCGACCGTCCTGGGGTTGGTGCTCTTCTTTTTGGCTCGGTTTGCCTAGCTTCCCTTAGTTTCTAAGGCGTAGTGTCTTCCCCTGGGCCAAGATATGCTAAGGTGGAGAGATGTCTACGCTCATCAGGAATGGCCTCATCGGTGATGGCACCGGCGCTGAGCCAGTTGTGGGAGATCTCCTCATCCGCGGCAACCGGATCGTCCGGATCGGCAAGCTGGGGGAGGTACGCGCCGACGAGTACGTGGAAGCGGAAGGAGGGCTCGTGACACCCGGGTTCGTTGAGGTGAATACCGAATCCGACCACTACCTGTCTCTCCTGAACGAGCCGGCACAGGAGGCACTCCTACGGGGAGGCGTCACCACCATCATTGGCGGTAGCGGTGGGGTTTCATTGGCTCCGATCTCGAGCGGGTCGCTGGCTCCGCTACGGGAATGGACAACGCTCTCTGCTACGAATATTGGCTGGCGTACGATGGATGAGTTCCTTGAATTTCTCGAGAGGCGGGGGCTCGGCATCAACTTCGGAACCTTGGTCGGCTTCTCGACGATACGCCGATCGCTGACCGGCGAAACCTTTCGCGATCTGACACATGTCGAAATCGGGAGCCTGTGCCATACGTTTCAGCGTGCGCTGGATGCGGGAGCGTTCGGCCTCTCCATAGGTGGCGGGTATGCGCACACGGGCCGCGTGCCACACCGGGAACTCCACGAACTAGTTAGGCTCGCGGCTTCGCGCAAGCGAATATGTGCCACCCACCTCCGGGATATCGGTGGTGATATTGTGGCGATGGTGCGAAGCGTCTTAGCGCTTGCGCGAAACTTTCAGGCCAACGTCAACATCAACCATCTCCAGCCGATCCGCGGTCACGAGGGGGCGTACGGTGAGACACTCTCCCTAATTGAGAAGGAGGCTGGGGCAACGTACGTGCACTTTGACGCATGCCCCTCGGAGCAGCTGGTGCTACCGCTCTACGCTCTGCTGCCAGTGTGGGCTCAAGATGGGGGAGTGGCACGCATGGCACATCACGTTGCATCGCGGCACCTCACGGAGCGTTTCCGAGATCATTTTGCAAATGTGGTGGAACGGGACATCACGTTGGGTCGCATAGCTGATCCTTCCCTGCGAGCCCTCGAGGGGAAGAAGGTTGACGACTATGCCCGTGAACGGAAGCTACCCTTGGCCGATGCGCTCCTGAACCTCATGTGCCTCACCGGCCTCCGAGCCATGGTGGTATGTCGCTGCGTGGACATGACGATGCTCGATGCGTACCTTACCCATCCACAGTCCATGGTCTCCATGGGTAACATTCAAATCGGTGCTGGACGACCATGCGACGGAACGGTTTGGGGCTACGGTTCATTCGGAGCATTCCTCATGCGCATGGTGGAACGGAACCTGCTTCCCATCGGGCGGGCGATCATGAAGGTTTCATCGTTGCCCGCGAGGAAGTATGGCATTGCCAATCGGGGCTTGCTCCGGGAGGGCTACTTCGCGGATGTGACCATTTCCCACAAGTATGTGCCGACCGATGTTTTCGTGAACGGTATTCGGGTGGTCAGCGAAGGCAAAATCAAACCTACGTTGGCTGGGATGGTGCTGCGATCCAGTGCCATCGGCGGTTAGCTGCGCTGCCATGGTCGCCCTTCGGATAAGCAAGAAGCGTTCACCTCCAGATTACGCATTCGTTGCGTTCCTGCTCGTGTTGCTCATCTTCGGTTTTGTGATGCTCTCGAGTGCGTCCTCTGATCTGGCGCAGGCTCAGTTCGGTGATAGCTACTACTACCTCAAGCACCAGGCTCTCTACGGCCTGTCGGTTGGCCTGATTGGCTTTTTCGTTGGAGCTTTCGTGTACTACCGTCGCTGGGAGCAATGGGCAACGCCGCTGCTCCTCGTGAGCCTTGTGCTCCTCCTCCTCGTATTCACACCGCTCGGTTTCAGTGCAAAGGGGGGCGAGCGGTGGCTAAACCTGCGCCTCTTCACGTTTCAACCTGGAGAGCTCATCAAGCTCACGTTCTTCATCTACCTGGCTGCGTGGGTTGGCCGGAACCAGTTGCGGGGGAAAAGTGTTATGAAAGGGCTCCTGCCGTTCATGGTGCTCGTCGGAAGCGTTATGCTCTTGCTCATCATGCAACCGGCGACCACAACCGCTGCACTCATCTTCGGCGCATCGCTCGTGATGTACTTTGCGGCTGGGGCACGGCTCAGGTACATTGTCGCATTCGTGGCTATCGCCGCAGGCGTACTGGCCATGCTGGTATACATTTCACCGTATCGGCTGCAGCGCGTGGCCACGTTCCTGAATCCGAACGCAGATCAGCTTGGGGCTGGCTACCACATCAACCAGGCGCTGCTTGCGATCGGATCAGGTGGCGTGAGCGGGGTTGGCTTCGGCCAATCAACGACGAAGCTCCACTACCTCCCTGAACCAATTGGGGACTCGATATTCGCCGTTATTGCAGAAGAGCTTGGGTTCATCGGTTCCATAGCCCTGGTCCTTGCCTTTCTGCTTTTCGTCTGGCGCGGGTTGCGGATCGCCCGGGCATCGCCCGACAGCTTCGGTCGGTTTCTCGTGACCGGTTTCACGTGTATGATTGGTTTGCAGGCTTTCGTGAACATTGCCGCCATTTCAGGCTTGATACCGCTCACGGGTGTGCCGCTTCCATTTGTGAGCTACGGTGGCACCGCGCTCGCCGTTTTCCTAACCATGAGCGGCATCATGGTAAATGTTTCACGGCACCGGCAATCCTAGCGCAAGGCGGCATCCTACACCATGAAACGGATTCTCCTAACGGGAGGCGGCACCGGTGGCCACATCTACCCACTGGTTGCGGTAGCGGATGAGCTTCGAAAGCAATCGGGCGAACGTGGAACGATCGAGCTCATGTACCTTGGGCCGGCAAGCCCCCTGAACGCTGAGTTTGAGCAGCGTGACATCCGCATCTATCGCCTTGCCTCGAGCAAGCTCCGCCGCTACTTCTCGCTGCAGAATGCAGTGGACGCGATCAAATTTTTCATCAGCCTACTCCAGACACTTGCCATCCTCTACGTGCTGATGCCGGATGTCGTGTTCTCGAAGGGCGGACCCGGTGCGTTCGCGGTGGTCCTCGCAGCTCGCTTCTACCGCATCCCGGTGCTCATCCATGAATCAGATTCCGTCCCAGGACTTACCAACCGTCTCTCGGTTCCTATGGCGGCGCGGATCGGTATAGCGTTCAACAGCGCCGCAGCGTTCTTCCCTGTTGCGAAAACGGCCCTCGTCGGTAACCCGGTCCGTCCGGAGCTGCTTGATCATTGGGAGGCCCCGGCCAAGGTGAAAGCGCACCTCAAGTTTGATCCCAAGATGCCGCTCGTGCTCGTGCTTGGCGGTTCACAGGGCGCTGCTCGCATCAACATGTTCGTGCTCGACAACCTAGCGGCGCTCCTCGGCGAGGTACAGGTGTACCACCAGGTTGGTTCGCTGAACCTTGATGAAGCGGTCGCCATGGCGCGCCTGGCTCTCCAAAACCTCGATGAGATTGTGGCGCGGCGGTACCGAGCCGCTGGGTTCCTTGGCCCAGTCGAGATGCGGGAGGCTCTGAATGCGTGCGATGTGATCATCTCTCGTGCCGGTGCCGGAGCGATTTATGAAATCGCGGCGGCCGGGAAACCTGCAATTCTGGTGCCGCTCGACGGTGCTGCCAATGATCACCAGCGGAAGAACGCGTACGAGTACGCGAGGACCGGAGCGGCTGAGGTGGTCGAAGAAGCTAACTGTACGGTCAACCTGGTCATGGCCGAGGTGCGAAGATTTTTGAGCCGTGCATCATCAGAAGATAATTCACTCGCGCGCGCGGCGCGACAGTTCTATCGTCCCAATGCGGCGCAAGATCTTGCCAGAGAGATTTTGTGGCTCGCCGGGGATCGGCGATAGGGGATTGTGCGACCGGGTGCCGCCTCGCTCCGCTTCCCCGCGCAGTTCGTGCGTGGTAAAATGGCTCAATGCCTGTAGGCGCAGACCGGGGTACGGTGCGGGTGCGTTTTGCACCTTCGCCGACCGGACCGGTCTCACTGGGGAATATTCGAACCGCTCTCTTCAACTGGCTTTTTGCTAGGCACGAAGGTGGTTCGTTCCTGCTCCGGATTGAGGATACGGATTCGGATCGCTCACAGAAACAGTTTGAGGATGATATCGTCGCTAGCCTCACCTGGCTTGGCCTTACCTGGGATGAGGAGCTCGTTCGCCAGAGCGACCGCCTGAAGCTCTACGAAAAGTACCTAACCTCGCTCATCGAGGAGCGCAAAGCGTACTACTGTTTCTGCACCGCGGACGAACTCGAGCAGGAGCGGCAGGCACAGCTGAGCCAGGGACTCCAGCCGCGGTACAGCGGCAAGTGTCGCGCCCTCCAACCGGAAGAGGTAGCACCACGTCTCGACGAGGTACCAGCCACCATTCGGTTCAAGGTGCCGGACAGAACGGTTGCCTTCAGCGATATGGTCCGGGGCAAGGTATCGGTGGAGGCGGCGCTCGGGGGGGATATCATCATTGCGAAGGGGCTCCGCGAACCGCTCTACAACCTAGCGGCAACCGTCGACGATTACGAAATGGGCATCACCCATGTGATCCGCGGCGAAGATCACCTCTCCAATACCCCCAAGCAGCTCCTTATTCAGGAAGCGCTCGGCTTTCCGCATCCGCACTACGCGCACCTACCCCTCATCCTCGGACCTGATCGGAAGAAGCTCTCAAAGCGGTACCTGACCAGATCGGTTATTGACTACCGCAACGAGGGGTACCTTCCCCCTGCCATCCTCAATTTTCTGGTGCTCCTCGGGTGGCACCCCGAGCGGGACCGGGAGGTGCTCTCCCTTGAAGAGATGGTTGCGGAGTTCACGCTCAAGCGGGTGCAGAAAGCCGGCGCGATATGGAACCCGGAGAAGCTTGATTGGTTGAACGGAAACTACATCCGCACGGTGCCGATCGAGGAACTCATGGGGTACCTACGGCCGTTTGTGCCCGCACACTGGTACGAACGGGAAGAGTACCTCCGAGGGGTGGTGGCGCTGGAGCGAGACCGCATCAAGCAGCTCTACGAATTTTCAAAGCTCTCCGGGTTTTTCTTCGAGCTCCCGGACTATTCCTATGAACAGCTTTCGTGGCAGCACGGGGCGCCCGAGGCTACCAAGGACATCTTGAACGCGATCCATGCCGCGTTGGGAACCATTCCGGTCGATCAATTCATCCTTGAACGGTATGCTCCGCCCATTATGGCCCTTGCCGCCGAGCGCGGCCGGGGCAACGTATTCTGGCCCCTGCGCGTCGCCCTCTCCGGGCAGGAGGCTTCACCGGCTCCGTTTGATATCATGGCGATCCTGGGGCGCGACGAGACAATGGCACGTATTGGCAAGGCCATTCAAAAGATAGAGCAGGGGACACCATCATAGCATGCGCCAGAGTCTCACCATATTCGGGCTGGCTTGGATCTTCTCGCTCATGGTTGGCCTCGCGACTACCCGGGCAGCATCGTCGCCAGCGACTCCTGCTCCGACGCTCCAGGACCTCATCCAACAGAAGAGCACGGAGCTCCAGAAGATCCAAGAGCAGCGGGATGCGCTCCAGAAGCAGCTTGATGCGGTCAACAGCTCGAGCCGTTCTCTCTCGAAGGAGATTAGGTACATTGACTCGACGATCGGTGAACTGAACCTGTCTATCAAAGCAAACACGCTCACCATCGAGAAACTGGAACTCGAGATTGGGGAACTCAGTGGTACCATCGAGGGTCTCTCCGGCGAGATCGAGCGGAAACAGTTGACCATTGGGAAGCTGTTCGTCGAGCTTCAGCAGCGAGACCACGAGAATCTGCTCACCGTGCTCCTGCGCAACCGAAGCCTCAGCGATAGCGTCTTGGAGATCCAGACGACGGTGACGCTGAACCGTAACCTCATGAGCAAGGTGCAAGACCTACGGCAGCTCCAGAGCGATCTCACGAACAAGCTTGTCGAGGCGGACGAGAAGAAGGAGGATCGTGAGGCACAGCAGAAAAATCTAGCGAGCCGCCAGCAAATTGTCGCCGAGCAGCGCCAGGACAAGCAGCGGCTCCTCACATCGACCAAAAACCAGGAACGCACGTACCAGCAGCTGATCACGGAGCTTGAACGGCAGCAGGATGAGATCTCCGCCGAGGTTGAAAAGATCGAAGCGGTGCTCCGCCAATCAATTGACCCAAACCTGTTGCCGGTGCCACGGCCGCGTGTGTTCCTCTGGCCGGTCCCCGGTGGGCTGAAGACGCAGGATTACGGTGGCACCAAATTCGCCCTGCGGAACTACCGCGGCAAGCACCACAATGGCTTGGATATCGGCGGGGTACCCATCGGCACAGAAGTTCTCGCCGCAGAAAGGGGAGTGGTAATCAATGTGGGTAATCAGGATAAATTTTGCCCCAAGGGGGCCTACGGTCGGTTTGTGGTGATCAAGCATGAGAATGGTCTCACGACGCTCTATGGCCATCTATCGCGCTACACCGCATCGGTGGGTACCCGGGTGGACCGCGGGGACGTGATCGGCTACATTGGCCGTAGCGGCTGGGCGACCGGTCCCCACCTGCACTTCACCGTGTTCGCGACCCAGACGCTCACGCCGGCACGCCCGGGGTTCCCTGAAGGGGCGCAAGCATCTCGGCTCTGCGGCCCGATGCCGGTCGGTGGTGATCTTGACCCGAGCCTGTACCTCTGAGGCGACATGGCATCCTTAATCAGCAGCTACATAGTGATTGTCATACTAGTTGGGGCCCCAGCAGGGTTGGCTACCCCCATGGTCACCCACGCACAGCAGGGCGGTAGCATTACCGTACCGGCGCCGGTGATTGATTTGTTTAACACGTTCAGCAAGATTAACGTGCGTACCGAGGGCATGCCCATCGCACAAGATGCAGCTGAACGGTTGCGAACGCTCCAAGATGAGGCTGGCCGGAAGAGTGCCCTGACCGATCTCCGGAACCTCTGGGATACAGCTGATCAATGGCTCTCACGAAACATTGGGGTGAGCGGACGTGATATGACCCGTGCCGTTGGGGGTTTCTTCGTCTGGACGCTCGAACTGCTCATGAGACTTATCAAGGAGGGGCTCTCGAAACTGTAGGGGGTCACCCATCCATACGACGGTTGGCATCCATTGACAGAAAAGTGGATACTGTTTTATACTATGCCCAGCCGAAGTTTAAAAATTAATTGAGAAAGGAGTACGTGCAATATGGAACGAAAATTGAAGAACGATGACCTCGGGCGGCTCGCGCAGGAAGGAAAGTTTTCACCAATCGTGGATGGCAGTCCGAACTTGGATGATCTCACGTTGGTGGGAAGCGATATCGAGGTGCTCACCACCTACGGGGCGACGGAACGGTACCAGCTCATTGGCACCGAAACCGTTCATGGCAAGCTCTGCCTAGTCGGCGAGCATAGCTGGGGCGGACGCCACATGTTCAATACCGCCGCGCCCGATGACTACCATTTCGCCTGGCGGCCGGTCGCAGTCCTCTACGATTGGCAAGACGTCGAGCATCCGCTCGCCACGCCGGTGGTTACCGCGAGACGTCTCACCATCGATACCTTCACGAGCGGTGACGGTGGGGTCAGGTTCACGGCAACCGGTTTCCTCTGGGCAACCGATTATGCCGAGGGCTGTAAGTTCGGAGATCCTTGGGATGCACAGGGCGCACCAGCCGAATCTGACACGTATGCTTGGACCATAGGCAAACGGCCAACGTCCCACGACCCCACGGACTGGTTTACCGGCAACCGGCAAATCAATAACGCAATCGAGCACTTCATCGCGCACCATCTCGAAGATTACCGGAAATTCCCGGCATGCGTAGCTGGCAAAAAGGTAACCGTCGGTCTGCGGCGGTACGAAGGCCCGCATGTCGAGTACGATGGACCATGTATCTGCCACGAACTCGTGGCGAGCGGCCACAATGTACCGTTCGTATACGAACGGTACACCAAGGGCAAGTTCCCGGCGTACTGCTTCCGGTGCAGCTGCGGCACCGCCTGGTGGTGTGGGAACCCCAAGGAGCATCTCTGGGTCCGTGTTCCGGACGCCGAGGCGTTCGCTATGCTACTGAAGTACAACGGCGTCCCGATCAGGCCGATTTCAGTTATAGATGAAGGGTTGTTCTTAGTGGAAACCCTCCGGCATCAAGGGCTGATACCAATAGGGTAAACCAGATACAAGACCCCAGTGCTTAGAGTACTGGGGTCTTATCTTACCTGTCATGTGTCACAAAAGGTATCTTGTGCGACAGATGTAAAGAATGGAAAAGCCGGTAGGAAGTACTTCCCTACCGGCTCTGTGCTACTTACAGCTTATTACTGGGGCTGCTACTATACATTGTACATGATGTCCCTTATGACTTGGTCCAACTTGCCCAATTGCGAAGCATCGGTCATCACCACGAATACCCCCTGCGTGCTATCGATCGGTTTCATCCCGATCGTGAAGCTTCCGGCAACCCATATCAAAGTTTCGGCCCGGATTCCCCCGCTTCTGGCAGCGTGGCTCACAAGCGAGAGGTAACTCTTGGCAAGACTTCGCACCACCGACAAAGCGGTTGCACAGAAATTGACCATCCGATCCACATCTTCCTGGGAACCACCCTGCCCACCGCGGTTGGTTGCGTACCCTGAGAGTGTCCCATTGAAGGTAAAAATACCGGCCGAGACCACATCGTTTCGATACTCTCTGATCCTATCTAATGCTATCATCCTCGCGTTCTCCTAAACGTATAAAAACGGACTTGAAACAGCTGAGAGTATACTATCATAAAGTCAGTGGGCGGTCAAGTCCTTGCTCGGAAACAAAAAGCCGATAGGTTCCCCCACCGGCTTCCACTTTCCTTGGCAAAGCGTTGCCTTTACCGAGCAGCGCGCTGCAGTATCCCCCCAACGTAGGTTGTCCTCTTTTCGCACAACCCCCCGTCGGTTCTCTGGAATACTTTAGTCACGGTTACCAGACGCTCCCCCGCCATGTTAAGGAATCGAGCCAGTGCCGCGGTGAATTTTTCAGGAGAAACGCTCTGCTCATCCAGGTTCCCGAGGAAGCTGGATGAGATGATACATCGTTCGAGCACCATAGCGTATATCCTTTCAATTGTTAAGCATTCAAATACTTTATTACGCTGGTTGTATACTAACACCTAGTGTACAAGCGTGTCAAGTAACCGCAACTGCTGAAGAATGCCAACACGAGCAGGCAAATGTATGCACATCCCGCGTAGCTGCTTATAATGTAGGTTAGTGGCTACTGTTGCGTCAATTCCAAAGCTTGGTTTTCCTACCCTTGGACCGCCCGGTTTTGCCCATTTCATCGGGATCGGTGGGATAGGGATGAGCGCCCTGGCTAGGTGGTTTTTGAGCCAAAAATGGGCTGTTTCCGGGTCCGATGCCACTCCAAGCAAAATTATCCATGATCTCCGCAAAAGCGGTTTTAAGGTCAAAATTGGCCATAAAAAAGGCAATGTCTGGCCTAAAACCTCGCTTATTATCTATAGCCAGGCCATTCCAGCGGCAAATCCAGAATTGAGGGAAGGCCGATACCGGGGTATCCCCTGCCTCTCGTATGCCGAGGCCTTGGGATTCGTTACCCGGCTCTACACGACGGTCGCGGTTGCCGGTGCCCACGGCAAGAGCACCACGACGGCGATGGTGGCTAAGATTTTGAAAGATGCCGGCATGGATCCCACCGTAATCGTTGGAACGAAGGTTCCCGGGTTCGGCCGTGGATCCGGCGGCAGCAATTTTCGGAGCGGCACGGGGAAGGCGTTCGTCGTCGAGGCGGATGAGTTCAAGGGCTCGTTCCTGAACCTTACCCCTACCCATGCCATCGTCACCAACATCGATCGTGAACACCTCGACTACTACAAGAACCTTAGGAACATTAAGAGGGCGTTCCTCGGGTTTGTTGGAAAGGTTCGCGAAGGTGGTACGGTCGTGGTGAACCGTGACGATAAAAATGTATGGAGCCTGCGGAACAAGATTGAACGGGTCGCGCGGCAGCATGAATTACAGATCTCCTGGTACTCGTTGCACCGCACCCCACGGGTCGCTACGGTACTTCGGACGGTGCTCTGTGTGCCCGGTGAGCACAACCTCTCAAATGCGCTTGCGGCCTATACGTTGGCGAGATCATTGCGCGTTCCGAGCCGGATCATTCTGAGTGCACTTCGCGATTACCGCGGCGTGTGGCGGCGCTTTGAGTACCGTGGGCGGCTCAACGGCGCGCGGGTATTCGATGACTACGGCCATCACCCGACCGAGATTACGGCAACGATCGCTGGAGCCCGGGAGGCATTCTCTAATTCCTCCATTGTCTGCGTGTTCCAGCCGCACCAGGCGGCCAGGCTCAAGCTGCTCTTCAGGGAGTTCACCCGCGCGTTCGATGGTGCCGATGCCCTCATGCTCCTGCCGCTCTACCGCGTGGCCGGGCGCGATCCGCACCTTAGCTCCTCCTGTACTTCCGCTTCACTCGCCCAAGCCATCGCCGCTCGGGGTGCAGTACCGGTGCGGTACATTGCAAACTCTTCCTTACTCCGCCCGGTACTCAAATCGCTGGTTCAGAGTGTGAACGGACACCACTCCCCTATCATCATCATGATGGGAGCGGGAGATATTTTTGAGCTCACCGGTCAGCTCCTCAAAAAATAGAGGCGGGTGGGTGAATCCCAACCGCCTCCAGAAGGCGTCCCCTCGGCAATGCTACCGCCGCGGGGGCATAATACAGCTCTCCACTCCATAGCGTTCCTTCACGTCAGCCAGGAGCTCTCCTTCCTCCATCGTTTCTGGCACGAAGAAGCCGACGACTGCCCACCGCGATCCATCCATTGGCTGCGCGCAAATGTCGAAGTACGCAACCTTTTTACTCAACTCTTGCATCCACACGTCAAACGAGAAGTGGTCAAGGGTTCCCTCCATCGTGGACTGCATTTTGGTGCACCGCACGACAATCTCATCGCCCGGGATCATGCCGACAATTTCATAGATACGTCCTTTCATTGGCGCTCCTTTTTTCTCTGTTCGAGTGAAACTACTGCAAGCAACCTACCACGTTCGTTGTCCCAGCGTCAAACTTCTGGTAGAATCCTCTTTACCGTATGTACTTCAGGAACCTTGAGCAGTTCAAATCGCTCTGCGGGTATGAGATTGACGGATTTTGGTACCCGCGCGTCACCAAAATTGTCGAGATCAAAGCGAAACCGGCCCTCTACCGTTTCTACGCGAAAATGGAGAACTTCGCCGAGGGTGAACGGGTGAAGCAGCGATCGGCGACCGAAGGGACGCTCATCCATAAGACGATCGAGGCGATCCTGCTCGGCGGGAAGCCGGAGGTTCCTCCGTCAATTGCGCCCTCGGTCAAAGCGTTCGGCGAGTTCATTTTAAGCAATAACATTCGCGTGGATCCCGAGTACGTGGAACGGCGGCTGGTGAACTACGAGGAGCGCTACGCGGGGACCCTTGACGCGATTGCCATGATCGGCGGCAAGCTTGGCATTCTCGACCTCAAAACCTCGCAGGAAATCTACCGCGACTACAACTTGCAAACCGCCGCCTACATGGCGGCGATGAAGGAACAGCTCAAGGGGCTCGAGACTCGGTGGATTCTCCGCATCGACCAGAGCCGAACGTGCACCCACTGCGGGGCGATTCTTCGCTCGAAGGGCGGTAAGGAGCAGGTGAAGACCCAGTGGGGTAACCCGTTCATGCAGGCTTGCACCCATGAATGGGGTCCCCTGGAAGGACGGATCGAGCTCAAAGAGTTCCCCGACTGGCAGGGTGACTACGCGGCCTTCCTCGGCGCCAAAAAATTGTGGGAGTGGGAGCAGGAACGTTGGTTGAAGGAGGTGGGGTATTTGTAAAATGAAAAGAGCCAGCAGGGTTGCCTGCAGGCCCTTACGTTGTTGGTATGCCCGTTCAATCAGCTGCCGCGAGGGGGCCTTTCTGATCGTGCTTGACGAGTAGCTTCCGACTCTCCGCCTTCTCCAGAAACAAACTCCAGGTAAATTGCTCACCGCAGGTGTTGCACCTGCCGACGTTCGCATTCCAGGTTGGTTCAACCTTGCCCCGGCATCTCCTCCTCGGACATGGCTTGGGACGATCGTTGTACCCTTTGAGCGTGAAGTCACCCTGCGTCTTGCGAGATAGTTGCTTCATTTCGATGCTTCTCCTGTTGTTTTTCTTTTTGTTCGTTGCTGCCCAGAGTATGGAACATTCAACCTTATTTTGTCAAACCACAGGCTGCTTCGGAAAAAAAGAGGAAAGGCTGGATCGAAATGGCCGAGAAAACAAAAAGAGCCGGCTAGATGGGCTAGCCGATTTTACGGTGGCCGAGCAACCTCTAGCATTCTAGCTTCATTAGCGAGCCCCCGATTTCGGGGCTCTTCAATTTTCAGACAAGACTTGACAAGTTTCAATATTCATACTAGAAAGGTTACAGTTCCAACGGTAGCAATTTTCACGAGGAGCATAAGATGTCAGATACAGATACAGCAGTAGTTGAACCTAGCAGTATCGATGAGATCGTTTTCCTGACCTCCCGCGAAGCGAGGCCGTATGAAAAGGCGGACGGCGCCTCGCTCGACCGAGGTGTGCTCTGCCAGCATAGCGGGAAAACGTACCTCGCGGTGGCGCCCACAACGGGTAGCCTGCTTTCCCACATGGCCATCCTGGGCAAGCTCGGCGCCGTGAAGCAATGGTGGCCCGAAGACGAAATGGTGGGCCTCCCGGTGCGGTACTCCGAGGATCAGCAGGGGGCGTACGATTTCATCTCAGCGCATGGGGTTACCACCCTCGGCGGTTTCAGGGTCGAGCCATGGGGTACCAAAGCCAACCGGAGTGACGCGTTGGGGCCAATGTCCCCTGAGTGGTGGCTCGTAGTGCAACGGGTGCTCTGGGGCTAATCCAGGGATACAAACAAAAAGGCGAGCGCATGCTCGCCTTTTGCCTGTTCGCTAGAACCGGCCCGTTGTTCCGACGCCGATGGCAAAAACGTTCATGGCAACCTACAGCGTCTCGATCACCTCAAGATGCTTCTCGATGATCACATCAGATGCTTCATCGAGGTAGAAGAACCGGCCACGGAATTTCCTGCCGTCGAGGAGGAGCGGTAGCCAGTGGCGGTCGGCGCTCCACATTTGCTCGTACGGAATGTTCTCCACCGTGAACCATCGCGGCTTCATCTCTTCGGTTTCGTGTGGCTCGCCTTCAAAGGAGCCCACGTTGAAAATGTGTGCCTCGAGGATCTCCTTAGGTTCGCTCTTGAAGCGGAATTCCAGGATGCCCACCGGTTCCAAGTTTTGTGCCGTGAGGCCCGCTTCCTCTTGGAGTTCACGCCGGGCAGCGGTTTTGATGTCCTCACCGTCGTGGACCTTGCCACCGTACCCATTCCACCGTCCGGCGCCGAAGCCTCGTTTCTTCATGGCGAGGAGCACGCGAGAAGCATTCCGGATAAAGCAGATCGTGAATTGTTTCCTCATGATGTTACCATCCTAGGTAATTCAAGCGCCCGCCCGCAGTCGCGTCAAGATCATTGACGTTCATGGCGAGGTATCGTAGGATCGTTTCAGCGCGGATTCGACATTTTAAAATTTTGAAATTGGAGTGAACCGATGGAAACGAGAATAGAAGCGGTCTTTCTCATATGGGATGTGAACGGTCTCCACGTGGTGCCGTATGACCCGGGGGTCCACACCCGGAACCTCTACAAGGCGGTGCTGATTAGCCGTGATGGCGAAACCTACCTCCTCGCCTCCTCCGACGTGCACTGGCAAGGCGTGATGTCCGTGGCCGCTCTGGTTATCGCTTTCGGGATAGACCGAGGTTGGTGGCTACAAGGGAAAGGCATCAGCATGGAGAAAAGCGTTGAGTTCATCGAACTCATGCGCCAGGAGGGTGTGGAGATCGTCGGCGGCTTGAAGGTTTTGAAGACACACCCGCGGGCGCTCCCGGTGGATGGGGTGGAAGCGGCTAGCGCGGGCAGTGGCAGCAATCACAGCGGCAGGTTGAATGCACGCTACATACAGAACGGCACCGAGGATGCCAATCCCCTTCCCCAGGATTGGCACGAGGTGGCACTGCACCATCTCATGCATGGAGCACCGGTAGATGCTCCGACGAAGTAAATTGAATGAGCCCGATCAGTTTGATCGGGCTCATTGCTGTTTTAACGTGCCCAGTCAGGTGGCATGTGCGGGCCCTCGATCGCCACTTGCAGGAGCACCGAAGCGATCATGAGGAACGCCCCTAGCACGATCAGCCAAAACCGCTTACGTGCGCTACCGATGAAAATGGAGACGACGGCAGCCACAAGGGCAAGCACGGCGGGGAGTACCATGTGAATATCCTCCAAAATGTTCGTTCAAAATTGCTGGCGGTAGTATACTCCTACGCCCTATTTTTTCAAGAGCCTTCGCAAACCAGCGATAGCCTTCTTGGGGTTGCCGCGCCCGATTGGAAAGTAGCACGGGATTACGGGGATCCGAAGGTTTGTGATGATCACCACGTACCGGTGGCGTTGGGATAAGGCATTTTTCAGTACGATGGTTTTCCCGGTCAGCATCTTGAATACCAAGGTTCCAAAGGCAACGATGCATTTTGGCTGTACGATCTCAATTTCTTTGGCGAGCATGCGGCACTGTGCCTCGATCACCTTTCGCGTTGGGTAGTGGCTATGTCCGTAGCAGCACTTCACTATATTGGTGAGGAACAGGCGGTTCCGTACAAGCTCGCGCTGTACCCTGGTGGTATCAGCTCGAGTCCACTCCCTTCGCACCGGCAGCGCCTTGGCAACTCGGCGGCTGATCAGTCCTGCCGTGCCGAGCACCCGCCAGAACTGCCGTACGCCGATGAAGGGGAATCGAGGCCCGCGGTACGACGGTGCTGAACTTAGGTTGCGATAGGTGGGGTTCACGAGAATGAGCATGATTCGGGGCCGGTGAGAGCCAGCGCCGTGCACGTGCCGGAGTGGGTTCCTCAGCGTCCGGCAGAACCGGCACCGATCGACTTGTTGGTAGAGTGCCCGGAGCCGCCTATCTTCCATTTTTAGCAAGTTCCATCGCGATGAGGCCATGCCGTTTGAGCTTTTCTCGGTATCCGGGGTACCGGTAGTACGATTCGCGAAACTCCTTGCGGGAGGTCACGCCAGGCATAATCTTGTTCCTGTGGTAGGTGCGGAGTATCGCAGAGATGCTCCGGAAACGGCGGATGCGCTCCACTCGCTTCCAGCACACGCTTCTACCGCACACGAGTTTGAGAGTATCCCCGCTCTCGATCCTTCGGTACCTTGGCGTTGCGGCGCGCGTTTCGATTGTTTTCCTGCCCCTTCGGATCGCCTCGAAGGTATCTCGATTGACCGCTCTGAAACGCAAGAGGTGCCTAGCGCCCATGGCACCTTTTAGTTGTTCTTGTCATGGGGTCATGCGGATTTTCTTATAAATTCTCGGATATTGCACTTCTTCAATCTCAGGTATTTTCTCCACCGGGGCAATATTCTCTCTTTAATCCTTTCTGAATACTTATGTCCCACAAACGGAGGATATTTGCCGCCATTTAATCGAACTCTTAATTCCTCGTCGGTCACTAATTCAATGACTGCATGCTCTTTATCGGACCGACCGACGTAAGAATGCAATATTTCATGCCAAAGATATACCGTCGCGTAATTCAGCCAATCCTCATGATGCCCCCATTCGATTACGTTGCCTCCTTTATAACTTCCGTTCTTTAAGCTCGGGTGGGTAATATACACATCTAGCTTCCTATCCAAATTCAGCCCAGTCAATTCCATAACTACCTTGCTCGCTGTAGGATAATTCTTCTCCCACTGATGTTTTACAGAATTCAGATATTTTTCCGTTTGTAATCGGATTTTCTGATAGGATTTTCTTTCCTTTAAGTCATTCAACCAGTTTGGCAAATGCTTTGTGATTTTGTGCAATTCACCATCTACAACTTCTTTTGCAAATAATCGACCAACCAGCAAGTTATAGCACGGTTTACATTTTCTCCATGCATAATTCTGAAATGCCACAATATCTTTCTGATGCTTCGTGGAAGAAAATCTATCCTTCCCCATACTGGATAACGTATGTACTATCAGGTAATCGTCATCTATCCTGAAATTCAATTTTATGCCTCTATTACTTCTCATAACCCATGACACTTTTGTTGCTTATTCCTCATCCCACACGGATTTAATCTGAAACCACATAAGCTAGTACATCAAATTCCGA
>CAYJQO010000007.1:7346-28106 GCA_964372445.1 uncultured Candidatus Saccharibacteria bacterium | reverse complement strand
TCTGAGAGTCCATCGGATCTGAGATCCTCAGGATCGAATGATCTCAGACTCGATGAGCTCAATGAGTTCGCGCGAAGTGTATAATGACAGCACATGGGACGGAAGCATATCCTGACGTTGCTGACGGTGGTGGTCTTGTTCGCGCTCCTGTACGTTGCGGTCGCGATAGTTTCCCGGCGGCACGCCCAGGCGCCGGTGCCGCCGGGGGAGAGCTTCCGCGGTCCGACCGGGGCACCGTTTGTGAAGGGACCCACCAGCTCGCCGCCAGGTAGCAGTCCTTGAGCGCCTGCCTCGGATACGGTAGAGTGACCGTAGAGATTGCAGGCGGGTATCGTATAGTGGCAGTACGGGAGATTGCCAATTTCCAAGCGGGGGTTCGATTCCCCCTACCCGCACCAAAACTCACCATTCTCGTTGTTGACATACATACCAGGACTGGTACGATTACCAAGCAAATAGAGGATAAAGGTCGAAATAGATAACGAAAACTGACGAGCTAATTAAACATGTTTCTAAACTCTCGGATGAAAGTGGTGGGTCTTGCGGCGCTCGTAGCGGTTGTGGCCGTGGGCACGGTAGCGTACGCGAGCCACTCGTGGGGTTCCTACCACTGGGCGCGTACGAGCAATCCGTTCACCTTAAAGCTTGGTGATAACGTCTCAACGGTATGGGACGGCCATCTTGCTACCACATCGATTGACTGGAGCGTGTCTTCGGTGTTAGACACCACCATAGTCCCGGGGCAGACGGATCCAACAAAAGGGAACTGTAAGCCCACCGGCGGGCGGGTAGAGGTTTGCAACAGAACCTACGGCTTTAACGGGTGGCTGGGTGTAGCTTCAATATGGGCTAGTGGCAGCCACATAACGCAAGGAACGGTAAAGGTTAATGATACATACTTTAATACCGCTTCCTACAATACTCCGGCATGGAGACAATTTGTCATGTGCCAAGAGGTTGGGCATACGTTCGGGCTTGACCATCAGGACACGAACTTCTACAACACGAACCTCGGTACCTGCATGGATTACACGAGCAATCCGGGCGGACCGCTGTCGAACGAGCACCCGAACGCGCACGACTACGAGCAGCTCGAGACAATCTACGGCCACCTCGATTCGGTAACGACGGTTGGTCAGACAGCTAAGCGACATGGGAATAACGGCAATGCGGCCGATGCGGATGACGTGGGCACGGTGCTCCGCAAAGACAGCAAGGGTCGCCCCTCGCTCTACGAGCGCGACCTGGGTAAGGGCGAGAAGCTCTTCACCTTTGTTCTCTGGGCCGAGTAGTATCTGCTTGGGGAAGCGTCTCACCACAACCTCCGCTTGGGCGGAGGTTGTTGCGTTCGGCTGCAGGTTGCGTATCCTTTACATTGAGCCATGAGGACGAGAATGTACCTGACGGTCGGGGTTGTGGCCGCAGTGGCTGCTGCGGGAGTTGCCATTTCTTTTCAGAAAGGTGAGAAACCTACCTCTGCTGACAGTGGCTCAACTGGCCTGATTGTCAGTCGCAACGCCATCTACGTTGCCGAGCCAGTTCCGTCGCAGACCCTTTCGGTTGCGGTCGTGCGCCTTGAAAAGCCCGGTTTCGTGGTGGTCCATGAGGATGCCGGTGGCAACCCCGGAGAGATCTTAGGTGCCAGCGGCGCACTACCGGCGGGGGAGACGGGTACCCTGGCGCCGATTTCGCTCTCGCGCATGACGCGAGATGGGGAGATGCTCTACGTCATGCTCCACCTCGATGACGGCGACGGTACTTTTGACGCAGTGAGAGATAAACCCGCACTCGATCCCGTTGGTAACCTTCCCGTGATGATGGTGGTCACCGTGAGCGCGGAAGCCACCGAGCCGGGCCCGGTGAGTTTGTAATCCTCGACGAGAGGAGGCTAAGAGATTCGGAAAAACCGCCGTTTCCCGATCTTGACCACCTCGCCGCCGCGGAGCGTGAGTACCTCGGCGGGGTCTTTCTTTGAGAGGCCGTTCACGCGAACGGCGCCTCCCTCGGCGAGCCGGCGCGCCTCGCTCTTCGACGGCACCCCGCACATGAGTAAGAGGTCAACCACCGGGATTTGCTTGCCCGTGAGCTGGAGCGTCGGGGCTTCGTCGGGGGTTTGGCCCTCCGAGAATACCTTCCGGAAGGAGGTGTGCGCCTCGCGTCCCGAGCCGGAGGGGTGGTACATCTCGACGATGGTCTCGGCAAGGCGGAGCTTAGCCTCGTAGGGGCCAGCTCCCTTCGGTGGCTCCTCGTCGGTGAGGAGCGTACGGTAGCGTTCGATCAATTTGTCCGGGATGGCCATGAGCTTGCCGAACATGTCGCTGGGGGTATCCGTGAGCCCCACGTAGTTCCCGTAGCTCTTGGACATTTTCCGGGCGCCGTCCGTGCCCTCGAGGAGCGGCATGGTGAGGACGTCTTGCTCGGGGAGCCCGTAGTGGCGCTGCACGCGCCGGCCCATGAGCAGGTTGAACCGTTGGTCGGTGCCGCCGAGCTCGACGTCCGCCCGGACCGCGACCGAATCGTACCCCTGGAGGAGCGGGTAGAGGGTCTCGAGCAACGAGATCTCGCTCTTCGCCTTGAGGCGACGCTCGAAGTCGTCACGTTTCAAGACCTGCTGCACGGTCACGGCCCGTGCGAGCTCTAGCAGACCGGCGAGTCCTTTCTGCTCGTGCCACTCGCTGTTGTGGCGGACCTCCGCGCGCTTCAGGTCAAGCACCTTACCGGCCTGCTCGAGGTACGTCGCCTCGTTCTTGCGTACCTCTTTCTTGGTGAGCGGTTTCCGTGCCTCGGAGCGGCCAGAGGGATCGCCGATCTGTCCGGTGAAGTCTCCGATGATCAAGACCGCGGTGTGTCCGGCGTCCTGGAACTGGCGGAGCTTGCGGAGCACCACCGTGTGGCCCAGGTGGATGTCGGGTGAGGTGGGGTCGATCCCAAACTTCACGCGGAGCCGCTTCTCTGATGCGAGCGCCGAGGCCAGGTGGTCGCGTTCAATAACCTCCTCGACGCCGCGCTCAAGGATCATCGCCGTGTGGTCGTTTCGCTTCGCCATTGGTTTGCTCAAGCCATTCTAGCACAGGGGCGAACCGAGAACAGCCGCGGCTCTGGCGGCTGCTCTATAGTTCAACTGGTGTGGCGCGCACCTACCGCTTCGTCTTAAGAATCTCGTCGATCAGGCCGTAGTCCTTTGCCTCGGCCGAGGTGAGGTAGAAGTCGCGGTCGGTGTCCCGCTCGATTTTCTCGAGCTTCTGGCCGGCGTGCTTCGCGAGCACCTGGTTGATCTTATCCTTAATCTTCACGATGTGCCGCGCGGTGATCTCCACCTCGATCGCCTGTCCCTCAACGCCACCCATCACCTGGTGGAGGAGGATCTCCGAGTTTGGCAGCGCGAAACGCTTCCCCTTCTGACCTGCGGCGAGGAGCACCGCGCCCATGGAGGCGGCCATGCCGACGCAGATGGTCGAGACGGGGGATTTCACGTACTGCATCGTATCGTAGATGGCGAGCCCGGCGGTCACCGACCCGCCCGGGGTGTTCACGTAGAGCATGATGTCCTTCTTCTGGTCCTCGTGATCGAGGAAGAGGAGCTGGGCGATGACGCTGTTGGCCACCTGGTCGATAATCGGCCCGCCCAAGAAGATGATGCGCTCCTTGAGGAGGCGTGAGTAGATGTCGTACGCCCGTTCGCCGTACGCGGACTTCTCAATAACCGTTGGGATGAGGTTCACCCTACTAGAGTACCAGCTGGATCTCGGTCACGTCAAATTGTTTCACGTCGCGAATGTTTGCCTCGCTCGTCACGGAGATAATGTCCCCGGGTCGGAGGTCACTGAGCCGGAGCGAGGAGGTAGCGGGAGCGCCGCTCTTGTCGGGGTGAGCGGTATCAACCAAGGTGATCTTGGTGGCGCTTGAGACAATCGCGGCCCGCACCGTTGTCCGCACGGGCGACCCGTCGAGGTGGGGGAGGTAGTCGGCGGGGTCCTGCACTTCGAGGCTGATGGTGCCCCCCGCGACAACCTTCACGGTGCCCGTGAGGCTCTGGACCACGGCCGGGGGCGCCGGGTAGATCGCCTCGACGAGCGGCTTGAGCTCCCGCTCGGCGGCTGCCTTCCCGGTGCGTTCACCCTTCTGCTGCCCCAGAGCGTACCCGGCGATGAGCGAACCGGCCATGAGGGCTAGTATAATAATGAAACCAAAAGCTTTCTTCATGGAACATCCCGCGCTCTCTAGCTGACCATAAGTATACCATACCGGCCGTGCTGGGATCCGACGTGTGGAAAACCGCGGACCTTCGCCGCGTGCCGTGGTATACTGGTTATGGTATACTGTACGGAGATGCCCAGGCGCAAGCTGAACCTCAAACCTGTTTTTGTGGTAGCGGTAGCCCTGCTCGTTTCGGTTGCGATCGTGGCGCAGGCGGCTGACTGGTACCCGCCGCCGGCGGCTTTCCCGAGCGGGAATCCGAACCCGCCGCTCGACACGGGAAGTGCCGAGCAGTTCAAAACCGGTAACCTGAACGTCGGCACGAGCGGTTCGTACGCCGGGTTCACCAACGCTACCACTACCAGTCTCGGGCCACAGGTGCGGTTTCGGTCTGGAACGAAAGCAGCGGATATCACACTCAACAAGAACATCTTGGGGAATGGATCTCTCTACTTCTCAACCCCGGTTTCAATTGGCATCTCCGATCCCCAGGGAGTGTACCTCCGCGTCGCGGGTTGGTCGCGGTTCGATAGCATCGCGGTGGGGAGCGCCCTGCCCGCCGGCTACACCCGGGCAATCTTTGATTCGAACACGACCACCAGCGGCGGCATGACGGTGTTCGTCAAGCAGAGCGCGCTCTTAGTAAATCCGAACCCGGTGAACTACGCCCTCTACGCATTGAACCAGGGCGGTACCGATGCGGCGAACGTCGGGGGGGCCGCCATCGCCGTCTACGGCGTGAGCAACGGTCCGGGCCCCGGCAAGAACATTGGAGGATTCTTCAGTGCCTCTGGCCCCAATGCGATCGGGCTCCAGGTGAGCGGTGATACAAAGATTATTGGTACTGGCAACGGGATCATCTTCCCTGATGGCACTAAGCAGACCACAGCAGGGGGCGGCGGGGGTGGTGGCACAACCTACTGGCAGCCCGCACCGGCTCCACCGGCTTCTCCCGACGCGATCTACTACCGTGCAGGGAATGTGGGAATTGGCACTGACAATCCAAAAGAGCGAGTGCAAATTGGCGACCGTCTCACTATCCACGACGGTGGGCAGAAAATTATTGGCAGCAACTTCTACTACGGTGGGAGCCCAGCGGCAGACCGGAGGATACTCGCTAACAATGTTGGGGTTGCTAACATTGCTTTCACACAACCGGATGGGGGCATTACGTTCCGTACCGCAGATCCAGGAGCTGCTGATTCCGAAGTGTTAAACTGGAGGAACGTGCTCACCCTTACCAACGGCGGCAACGTCGGGATTGGCACTGACAATCCTAGTGAGAAACTTGCTGTCGAGAACGGGAATCTTTTGGTAACACTTGATCCTGGAAAGACGGGTTACAAGTACCAGAGCACAGGAACTTTTGTAAATCCGCCGCCCAGTGACACAACAAAGTACCTTTCCTGCGACACAGATCCAAACGTTGGGAACGATTGCCAACCTCTTGTGTATGAAAGTGTTAACCGAGGCCTCGTAGCCTACAACAAATCTAAGGCGACCGATTGTTCCACCGGTCCCTGCTACACCGTTGACGCTGCCTACGTCTACAACCGCATGTCAAACACCCCCGTTTCAGCTGCAGGTAACGCTTACATCCAGAGCAATGTGACCATCGGCCACCCAACGATTGCCGGAGCTCCCTCGCTTGTGTTCACTCCTGGGGATAAGCCGAGTTACACGATCACGAATGACCAGGGTACGCTGAAGTTTTTGAATAGCGGGGGGGAGGCGAAGTTGGTGGTGGATCAATGGGGAACAGTATCCATCAGCTCTGCGGTGAACGACAAAATTAAGTTCTATGGCACCCAGACAGATCCACACACCATCTTTGATGGTTCGGGGAGGGGGTTCCGGTTTTGGGACAGCACGAACGGCGAGCTGCTGCGAATCACCAATAGCGGCTCCGTCGGCATCGGGACGCCGACGCCGGGGGCAGGATTGAAGCTTGATGTGGGCGGCGACATGCGAATTCAGAATAACCTTCGTGTCGATGGTAATCTCGAGGTTGTTGGCATTATCCCGAATGGCGTCAAGGTTTACCCGAGCATCAACGGCTCGGCAAGTGCGTGCGTGGATGACCGCTTCGCCATCCGCTATATCTCCGGCGGCACCAACGGCCTTTCGTACTTTGAGCTCGCCGGGACCAGCCCCGGAGACGAAGGTACGTGGAACCAGAATTGCGGGCCTCTCAACATGCCCACCACGCCCAAGTGGCGTTGGTCTAGTAACAGCGGTTTTATGAAGATCTGCGTAGCTTATGACTTGTACACCAACGAGTGTCGGTCGGTAGATCGAGCTACGGCGAATGAGACGGTGTTCCGGTTCAGATCAATTCATGGAGGTAGTGGCTCCGGTTTTTTCAACGTGAGCTACAGCCTGGAGGGGAAACCGTTCAACCATCCGGCGTACGAGTAGCCCACAGAGAAGGCTGAGATGAGCTAACTGCCACCTTGGCGGGATTTTTAGTTCCCGTGGCGACTGCATCTGCTATAATGGTTCTGTAATGTTGCGAAAGGCTTGGCTCATCGAACTCGCGGCCGTGGTGCTCCTCGGCGGGGCGATCGTCCTTCCCCAAGTGGCGCCCCGTGTCGAGGGCGCGCTCATCGGCGAGGAACCATCGCCACTCCCGCCCGCTCCCGCGCCTGCCCCGGCTCCAGCTCCTGCCCCGGCGCCATCACCCACACCCACTCCCACACCAAAGCCAACCCCCACCCCACCGCCGCCCGCGCCGCTCTCAACCCCTGGGGTACCCGTTATCCTCGACGACACCGGTCCCGCATCCGCCTGCTCGCTCTCCTTCCACTGGCGGCAGGACACCCCCACCTACTACTTCGACTACTCCTACTCGCGGTTTTCTGATTTTTCTAGGTCTGTTTCTACCGGGCGTGTCCCTCCGGGGAGCGGCACGTACCTGCCGCCGGAGAACCGGACCGGGCCCTTCGAGGACACCAGGACGGGGGCGATACCTGACACCTACTACTGGTTCCGGATCCAGGCGTGCGATCCGAGCACCACCTGCTCGGAGTACGCGACCAAGGCGCTCGACAGAACGCCGCGGCTTCCGGACTCCGCAGGCCTCTCTTTCCCCGACGTGCAGCTGACGGAGGCCCTGACCGTGCCCGCGGGCACCAGTTTTGTTGGCAACTACTCTTTCTTCTGGCCGGGTGGCGTTCCGGGGGCCTCCGGCTACGGCGGGGTTACGGTTGAGCGCGCCGAGCAGGGGGGGGCGTTCGTGCCGCTTGCCTCGTTCGTGCCGCTCTCGAGCGCGACCCCGCTCCAGTTCAAAGACCTCGGCCCGAACGATGCGGGGCTCAACCTCTCAAAGTACTACTCCTACCGCTTCCGGACGTACGACAGCGACAAGGGCTGCACGTTCAACCCGACAGAGCCGGCAACCAACCTAAACCTGGTCGTGTACTCGGCCTACTCGCGGGTGTTCGTGATTCCGGCACGGCCGGACACCCTGACCGTGGAGGAGATTGCGCCGTCGGGCAGCAAGCAGGTGCGGCTCACCTGGCAGGACCGCTCGTCCAACGAGTCATACTTTGAGGTATGGCGCTCCACCGAGGCCACATTCCCGAGCGCCCAAACCAACCGGTACACGCTGCCGGCCAACACGACCACCTGGACCGATACGAACGTCCAGACGGCCCTCTCCTACTTCTATAGGGTGCGCGCGTGCACCGATGCCATCGCCTGCTCGGCGTTCTCCGAGATTCAAGATTTTTCAACCATCAGCGCGCCGGAGCTCTTTGCGAGCGTTGTCTATGCATCCGGTGACACCCGCGACGCGATCGTGCACCTGTCTTGGCGGGGCGTCCTAGGCGCCACCGGGTACCGCATCGAACGCTCCCAGTCAGCCGATTTCCCCACCCCGGTGGACGTGCTCGCCACGGTGCCTGACACCGCCGCGGACTACGACGACCCGAGCAAGCCCGGCCAGGTGCCTCCCGGTCCAGTACTCGGGCGCACGTACTACTACCGTGTGGTCGCGATCGCTGGCCCGACCACCACGCGGAACTCGAACGTGGCCACCGTGAACCTGCGGATTACGAAGATTCTCCACGGCCGCGCCTGGGCGAGCATCCGGGATGCCGGAGGACCGCACGGGGTCGGATGGATCAACTTCAACGTCAACGACGAGGTTGGCACGTGCCGGTCGCCCGCGAACGCCCGCTACAGCGTGAACATCAACCGGGATGGCCTGGTGACCGGGCTTGCCTGGGCGTCGGTTGGTGACCGCTGCGGCGGTTCTGGCGCTGGCTACGGCTGGCTCTCCTTCAACCCAGAGGATCTCCAGAATTGCCCGGTGGAACCTTCGCCGACTCCCACCACGCTGCCGGTCACCTGCGAGGCGCGGCTCAATAGCTCGAACTGGGTAACCGGCTGGGCTCGGTTCTACAGCACCGAGGTGTTTGGCGATTCGTCGGCGTACAGCGGCTGGGTGCGGCTCACGAGCCCGGTGCCGCCACCGCCGCCCTCGCCGGATGGACCGCCGCCTCCACCGCCTGCTCCCAGCTTCACCTTCATGATGTCGAACGGCGGCAATCGTTCAGTGACGCAGGGGCAATCAGTTTCCAACCGCATCGAGGTAACTAAAACCGGTGGTTCCGCACAGGCGGTGGCTTTCAGCGTCTCGGGGCTCCCGGCGAACTCGATCGGCAACTTCTCCAACTCGAGCTGCATCCCCGACCCTGCTCCCTGTTCCACATTCTTTACCGTCCGAACAAGCGAGAGCACGCCGACGGGCAACTTCGTGATCGTGGTGAAGGGTAAAGCTGGCACCGTTGAGCAGTCGACCCAGTTCACGCTCACGGTTACCTCCGGGGCACCGCTCGCATCAGCTCCAAAGCCAGTTCCTGCGCTCTCTCTGCTGGCGGAAGTGTTCGAAGAAGGACCCGCTTCGTCCTTTGCGGCCATCGGCGGGCCGGTGCAATCGTTCATCGCATCTCTCGCAGATCTTGCCCGGAGAACGGCGAAGGTTGAGCCAGCTCTGGGGTCGGCGCTTGCTGAGGCACCACCGGCACAGCAGTACGGTCTCTACTTCGACGCGGCATCGAACATAATCATCGGCCAGGCCTGGGGCGCCGACGTGGTCGGCTGGGCAGCGTTCTCCGATCCGCGGTGCAACGGGAGGTGCACGGTGAGCGTGGAGGTGGTGGGCACCCCACCCGCGGTCGATGATGTGACCGTCTCCGAGGGGATCCTGGAGCAAGAACGCTCCGGCCCAGGGTGGTGCTCGTCGGTGCCCTCGTACGTGGTCTACTGGGACTACAGCGATCCAGACGACGACCCGCTCTCCCTCGCTTCGATCGCGTTCATTGACACCGTAACCGAGGAGGTACGCCTGGTTACCGTAGAGCCCACCGATCCTTCCCTGACCTCATCCAACCAGCCACCCGGTCGCCGGTACCGCTATGAAATTATTGATCCGCTGGGCTACGTGACCACCGGCGCCTACTACCGCCCCGGGTTCCTAGAGCCGGACAGGCGGTACGAGGTAGCCGTGCGGGCGAAGGACAGCACGGGGACCTGGTCTGATAGCGCCACAGACCCACTGACGTGGGGTGGGTACACCTCCGCGTCGACGCCCCACGAGTACCTGCCGCTGGTTAACTTCAGCTGGGCGCCGACGCCAATTACGTTCGGCAATCCAGTCACCTTCACGGGCACGGCGGTTGACCGGTCGAACCCGAGACCGGTGCCGCCCCCGCCGTTTGATTTCACAATTACGAACAGTGGCAATCAAACGGTTTCAGCGCCGGGGACCGCGGTCGGCAACATTGCCACCGCCCTCACCACCGTTGGTAGCGGCGAGCCGGTTGCCTTCGCCGTCTCCGGTGCTCCCTCCGGGGTGACCACGAGCTTTGCCCCGTCGGGCTGCACACCGAGCTGCTCCACCGCGCTTACCTTCACCGCGACCGCCGCGGCAGTGGCGGGCACCTATCCAATCCGGGTCACGGCGAGCGCGTCCGGAGTATCGCATGCCACCACGTTTAACCTCACGGTGACGGCCAGCCCACCGCCGCCGACCAGCTTCAATTTCTCGCTCACCAACGGGGGAGACCAGTCGGTGGTGCAGGGCAGCTCAAACCTGAACAGCATCATTGTGGCCAAGACTATGAGCGCGACCGCGCAGACCGTAACCTTCAGCGTCTCGGGGCTCCCGGCGAATTCGACGCACACCTTCTCCAACTCAACCTGCATTCCTACCCCCACCACCTGCTCCACGTTCCTTACCGTGCAGACCACCTCGCTCACCCCCGTTGGCGTCTCGACGATTGTCGTGAAAGGTACCGCGGGTACCACAACTCCCATCGAACAAACCACCTCCTACCAGCTCACGGTGGGTGCGCCCAAGGCGTCACCTCCGCCACCGGCTAGCTTCCGTACACCGCCAGCTCGCGGGGTCACCGCTTTAGCAAAAACCGTTGGCTCATTCATCTCCTCGCTGTTCCGATCTGCGCTCGCCTCGGACCCGGCCAGGTGGATCTGGGCATGGGATTTCACCACGCGCGGGACGCCGCAGGTGGGGACGACGCAAACCGTAGCGGGGGTGGTGTTCAATAACACGATGACCTCGACAGACCTAGTGTCGCTTAGCTTGAACGATGGGTCATCTCCCACGGCTACCTGCACAATCTCGAAAGTGGTGGTCGAGGTGACCTGTCCGACGTGCCCGCCATCGGGCGGACCCATACGAAAGGTTATTCGGGAAACGCCGTTCCAGTAGTGTTCCAGTTCACCAGTCTCTGGCCCGGGCTGCCGTGAGCACCAGCAATCCCCTTGCGCCCGCGGTGTGGAGCGCCGCGACCGCCGCCCGCGCGGTCGCTCCCGATGTGAAGACATCATCGACGACGATGAACCGTCGGCCCTGTGCCAGCGATGGCGAAGGAGCAGAGAACGCACCGGCAACGTTGCGGGTTCGCTCCTCATCATTTTCTAGTTTAACTTGGCTCCGCGTCGGGCGTACACGCAAGAGCACCCCCCGCTCAATCGGAAGTGCATGTCCACTAGTGGCAAGGTAATCCTGGAGTCCCTGTGCTATGGCGAAGGCATGGTTGAAACCGCGCTCCCGCTCCCGCGAGTGGTGTAGCGGCATGGGGAGCAAGCTATAGGCGTCGAGGGGCAAATTGCCCAGCCCGGCGCTCTCCAACAGGTAGCGTCCCATCATGGCGCCCAGCGGCTTCGCCGCCGCCTTGGCACGGCTGTACTTGAGCGCGTAGATAAGGCCTCTGACCGCCGGATTCGCATACGGAGCTGCGGCGCCTAAGGTGAAGTGAGATTTGGGGTGGCACACCGACTGTGCCTGGTGGCGTCTCCGGCCGCAGTCGGGGCAGGTGAAGCCAGTTGCAAGCTCGATGCGATCGAAACACACTCCGCAGATCACCTGGTGGGGTGATTGCGGGTCGAGCCGTTCCGTACAGCCGACGCACCGTGCCGGGAAGATAATGTTGAGGAACAGCTGCGCGACCCGGGGTAGACGCACAATCTCATTCTAGCCGTCGCACTCCGCCGAGCAAGGCCGGGGCATGCCCGTGCTGTGCTACAATGGAATTCATGCAGGCGATCATCAAAGCGTTCTTTGAAGACATTGGCAATTTCATCAAGTTCAAGCGGGTGCTCGGGATAGACATCGGCACAGCTTCGGTGAAGCTTGTGGAGGTGCAGCGGAAGGGCGAGCGGCTCGCCCTCGAAGGGTACGGGCTCCTCGAGACGAAGGAGTACCTTGAACGCGGCAATGCTGCCATCCAAACCACTTCACTCCGGATGGTAGAGGGGGATGTGGCGCGGTACCTCAAGACGCTCTGCCACGAAACCGGTACGGTGGCCACCCATGCCGTAGCCTCCGCGCCGCTCTCGAGCGTGTTCATGGTATCGGTCGAAATGCCGCTCCTCTCGCTCGAGGAGACCGGGCGCTCCGTTCCCTACCAGGCGCGCCAGTACATCCCGCTCCCTCCCTCCGCCGTGAGCCTCGACTGGACGAAGGTGGAGGAGTTTGAGAACGAGCGCGGCGGGCGATCGCAGCGCCTTATGATCACGGCTATACCTAAAGAGCTGCTGAACCGGTACCGGTCTATGTTCAAGCTCGCCGGCCTGCGCCTCACGGCGGTTGAGGTGGACATCCAGTCAATTGTTCGCGCGGTGAGCTCTCCTACGGATCCGATCACCCTCCTCGTGGACATCGGAGCGCTCTCCACTTCAATTGCGGTGGTCGAGCGCGGCAGGATTATGCAGGTCGGCCAGACTGACTACGGCAGCGCCACACTCTCCTACGCGATTGCCCGTTCCTTAGGCGTGAGCACGTGGCGTGCCGACGAGCTCAAGCGCCGCCGGGGGCTCCTCGGGTTCGGCGGAGAGTACGAGTTATCAACATCGCTCCTTCCTTTTCTGGATGTTATACTACAGGAGTGCGGGCACGTGCGAGACTCCTTCGAGCGGAGCCACGGCCGTGTAGTTGAACAGCTGCTGATGGTGGGAGGCGGCGCAAACATGCCGGGGATACAGGACTACACCAGTGCCCAACTCAAGCTCACCTCCCGGGAACCCAACGCGCTCCGCCACTTCGAGTATCCCCTCGAGCTCGCATCGGTGGCGAAGCTTTTGAACCGGGAGTTCGCAGCGGCCGCTGGGCTGGCGCTCCGAGCAAAGCTCTAATGGCTGAACCACCTACCATATCTACAGAGGCATTGAACGAGGAGTTCCTAACCGAGTCGCTCCCGGTCGGCTGGCCGTGGCGGCTCTTGGTGTTCTCTGTGGTGTTCTTCAGTCTCTCCTTGCTCTCGTACTTTGGATTGCGCATTGGCTACCGGAGCTACCTGGAGAGTGAATCTAAGCGGTACGATGGGGAACTGGCCAAGCTTTCGACGACGGTGAGCAGCGACCAACGTGAAGAGTTCACGAGCTTCTACTCGCAGGTATTCAACCTGCGATCGGTGCTTGAGCGGCACCCCTTCAGTTCGAACGCATTCCGGTACGTTGAGAAACACACCATCAATGCGGTGTACTTCACCTCCGCACAGGTGCATGTTGCCGATGCCAAGCTAACCCTGCAGGGCGTGGCTACCGGCTTCGATGCGATCGCGCAGCAGCTCAGCATTTTCAACAAGGCACCCAACGTCGTGCGCGTCTCGCTCTCCCAGGTTGGCCTCCAGGGCGATGCGGTGAACTTCACGGTCGAGATCACCTTCACGCTTGATTTCTTCCGTCGGCCAGTGATCTAGTACCATGCGGCTCTCCACGAAGCGTATCTTGAGCATCGGCGTTTCGGTAATCCTCATACTCGCCGCGCTGATTACCTTCTTCAGTTTCGTCATGGGCGAGCTCAAGCAGGTGACCGCGAAACGTGATGAGGTTGCCTCGAAAGCGAACACCCTCGAGACCGAGAGGCGCGTCGTGGCGCAGGCGCAGGAACTGATCGGTCGCTTTAAAGACCTGAGCAAGCTCGAGGGTACCGTATCGCTTGCGATGCCGAAGGGGGAAGAGACCACCGGTGCGCTCCGGCAGGTAGAGGCCATCCAGCGGGCAAGCGCCGTGGCGCTCTCGTCGCTCTCGTTCCAGAGGGTTGAGGAGCTGCCACAGCTCAAGCGGCCACGCACCGCGGCGTCGGCATCGTCGTTCACCAGGCCGTTGGGAATCCTGGTGGTACAGATTTCAGCGGCCGGTACCTACCAGAGCCTCAAACGGTTCCTGCAAATGGTGGAGACGAGCATCCGTGTGGCGAACGTGACGAGCCTCACCTTCACGCCCAGCGCAACGCGTCGGGTGGCGAGCGGCACCGCAGGGGAAGCTCTGAAGCCGGCGGCCTCCGAGGGGAATGATACGTTGAGCGCTACGGTCGAAATGTACTACCAGCAACCCTAACCATGGCTATCGTGGTAGAAGAACGATCTCCGACGAACTGGGCTGGCATCCTGCTCGCGCTGGTCGTCATTGCACTCCTCTTCGGTGGAGGCTACTTCCTTTTCTTTAAGAAACCGCAGCTGATTGAGGTGGTGCTCCCGCCTGAACTCGTGTCGCTCCGGCCGCTCACCGAGGCACCCTTCGACCCGCAAGAGGTCATCAGCTCCCCAAACTTCAAAGCGCTCAAGGACTACAGCGGCGAGCTCACGCTGCCGTTCGCGGGGCGAGACAACCCATTCAAGCCGTTCTGATGCCGCGGGCATGCGCCCGTTCCCTATGACCGACCGCGACCTCATCAAAGAATTTGTACGGCGAGGGTTGGTAGATCAGAGCACCGCCGATCGGGCCCTGAAGGAATCCAGCTACACGCGCCGACCAGCCGAGGAGATCCTCTACGAGAAGCGCCTGCTCGATGAGGTTGCCGCGGCGAAGGTGAAGGGTGAGGTGCTCGCCGCGCCTTACCGCAAGGTGGATGCAGAAACGATTGGGGAGGACCTCCTCTCGCTGATCCCCCGCGAAACTTCTATAACGTACCGGGTCATTCCCCTTGAGCGTCGAGGTTCGATGCTTGTGGTAGGCATGCTCCATCCCGATGATGAGCGTGCGCGGGAGGCACTGAAGTTTATTGCGAAGCAGGCGGAGGTGAGCCTCGGCGTGTACCTGGTGACACCGTCAGACCTTGCGGCAGTTTGGAAACGCTACGCGTCATACCGGTCGGAGGTTGAGGCCGCCGTCCGGGAAATCGGAGACATTGCATCCGAGGAGGGCCGACTCGTCGCGCTCGACGAGGGTGGTTCGAGCGACGAAGCGCCGGTGATCAAGATTGTCGCTTCCACCCTGCGGCAGGCGGTGGAAGCCGGCGCCTCCGATGTGCACATTGAGCCGCAGCGCTCCCGCCTCAGAATCCGCTTCCGGATCGATGGGGACCTCCAGGAGGTGGTTGCGCTACCCATAGGCCTCTCCCAGCCGATCATATCCCGCGTCAAGGTGCTCGCGCGCATGAAATTGGATGAGAACCGGATCCCGCAGGATGGTCGCTTCCGGACTGCGATTCTTGATCGCGAGATTGATTACCGCGTTGCAACGTTTCCAACGCCGGTGGGCGAGAAGGTTGCCATCCGGGTGCTCGACCCGGCTACCGGCCTCCGCGACTTCAACCAGCTGGGTCTCTCCGCGTACAACCTGCGGCGACTCGAGGATGCCATTGGCCGCCCGTATGGGATGATCCTGCTCTCCGGTCCGACCGGGTCGGGGAAGACCACTACCCTCTACGCGATTATGCGCCGTCTCTCGTCCGATCAGGTAAACGTGGTGAGCCTCGAGGACCCGGTGGAGTACACCATGGAGGGGATCAACCAGTCGCAGGTGAAACCGGAAATCGGATACGATTTTGGCTCCGGCCTGCGGCAAATTCTCCGCCAGGATCCAGATGTGGTGATGGTGGGTGAGATTCGGGATGTGGAAACCGCGGGGCTCGCGGTGAATGCCGCTCTCACCGGTCACATCATGCTCTCCACGCTCCACACGAATAACGCCATCGGGGTGATCCCGCGGCTCATTGACCTTGGGGTGCCGCCGTTCCTCATCTCCTCCTCCCTGAACCTAATGGTCGCGCAGCGGCTGGTGCTGCGCCTCTGCCGCCTGTGCCGGAAGGCATCAGTCGCACCTCCTGAAATTCAGCGGCTTATCGGGCAAGCCCTTGCCGCGCTCCCGGCCGATATCCGTCGCGGTGTAGAGCACCGCGAGCCGTACCGGATCTACCACGCGGAGCCTGTCGCGACGTGCAAGGAGTGCCGCGGCAAGGGCAGCGCGGGCCGGGTTGGAATCTATGAGATATTTCGCATGACCCGTGAGCTGGGCGACCTCATCAACACGGGCTTCAGCGAAGGTAAGCTCTGGGACGAGGCGCGCCGGCAGGGGATGGTGACCCTCCGGCAGGACGGCGTCTTGAAGGCGCTCGAGGGAGAGATCACAATGGAAGAGGTAATGCGTGAAACTGCCGAGGCAACGTACGAGACCACATGATCAACTACCCACAGAAACTCCAAGAGCTCCTCCTCACCACGGCTAAGCAGAACGCGTCTGACCTCCACATTGCGGTGGGCCGGCGCCCGACGCTCCGGATCGATAGCATCCTGGTTCCGATCGCCAGCGAGCCTATCCTCACGCGCGCCGATGCCGAGGGGCTCGTCCTCGCGCTCCTCGCCGAGGACCAGCGCGACCGATTCGCGAAACTCCGACAGCTCGATTTCTCGTTCAACTACGAGGATAAGGCGCGCTTCCGGGTGAACGTGTACTACCAGCGAGGGTTCATGGCATCTGCGCTTCGGCTCATTCCGGCACAGATCCACACCATCGAAGAGCTGAACCTGCCGCCGGTGCTCCACGACTTTGCCAAACTGAACCAAGGCTTCGTGCTCGTGGTGGGCCCGGCCGGGCACGGGAAATCGACCACGCTCGCCGCGGTGCTGGACGAAATTAACCACAAGCGCATGGAGCACATCATCACCGTCGAGGATCCCATCGAATACCTCTTCTCGCAAGACCGCTGCATCATCTCGCAGCGCGAGGTTGGTTCCGACGCACTCTCCTTCCACGAGGCGCTCCGCTCCATCCTCCGCCAGGATCCGGACGTCATTATGGTGGGGGAGATGCGCGACCCGGAGACGATCGCAACCGCGATGACCGCGGCGGAGACCGGCCACGTGGTATTCTCCACGCTCCACACGAACTCCGCATCGCAGACCATCGACCGCATCATCGATAGCTTCCCGCCAGAGCAGCAGGGGCAGATCGTCTCACAGCTGGCCTCGACCTTGGTGGCCATTGTCTCCGCGCGTCTCGTGCCGCGCATTGGCGGCGGCCGCATCCCGGCCATGGAAATTCTGCTCTCGAACTCGGCGGTCCGGAACCTCATCCGCGAGCGGAAGATTTACCAGATCGACCTGGTGATCGAAACGAGCGTCCAGGAGGGCATGCTGTCGCTCAACCGGTCGCTCGTGAGCCTCGTGAAGCGGAAGGAGGTTTCCCTAGAGCATGCCGAGAGCTACTCGCAGAACCCCGCCGAGCTCCGCATCCTGCTCGAGCGAACGTGATCCCTCACCCTGAGCGCGCTGCATGTTCTACACGTACGTCCTGAAGTTGGCACGAACACGAAAACTGTACGTTGGGTTTAGCGGCGATTTGCAGGCGCGGTTCGCGCAGCATAACCGAGGTCTCGTCAGTTCCACGAAACGTGCGGTGCCTTGGAAATTGGTGTACTATGAAGCGTACTGCGCAAAAGAGGACGCCATGGCTCGTGAGAAACAGTTGAAACGTTTCGCCAAAGGTTTCAGTATGCTCAAGGGTCGAATCAGAAGTTCCCTGGCGCGCTCAGGGTGAGGGATGAAATTCGGCTACAAGGCGAGAACGAAAGACGGTGAGCTCCAGGTGGGCAACGTGGAGGCTTCGTCGCGTGACGCAGCGGCCGGCATCCTCCTCTCGCACGGCCTCTTCCTGCTCTCCATCGAGCCGGTGCGGGAAGATTCGTGGCTCTCCCGGATCACGAGCCTGCTCGAGCGCGTGAAGACGGCCGACCTCATGATCTTCACGCGCCAGTTCGCGACCCTGCTGTCCTCCCAGGTGCCCGTGGGGGACAGCCTGCGCAGCCTCTACGAGCAGGTGTCGAAGCCGCTCCTCAAGGAGGTGATCAGAGAGCTCGTCGCTGACATCGAGGCGGGGTTCTCGCTCTCCCAGGCCTTGGCCCGACACCCCGGCGTGTTCTCGGAGTTCTACGTGAACATGGTGAAGTCCGCAGAGGTGACGGGGCGGCTCGCCGAGGTCCTGGAGTTCCTCGCCGACTACCTAGAGAAGCAGTCCGCCCTCATCTCGAAAATGCGCAACGCGTTGATCTACCCAATCTTCGTGATCGTCCTCTTCATCGTCGTCGTGTTCGTCATGCTGACCATGGTGCTCCCCCAGATCGCCCCCATCTTCGCCGAGTCGAACGTAGAGCTCCCGTTCTTCACCAAAATCTTGATCGCCTTCGGCACGTTCATGGCGAGCTGGTGGTGGGCAGTGGTCGGCGGCCTGGGCGGGCTCCTGCTCATCGTGGTCAACTACTTCCAATCCGAAGAGGGCCGGGTGCTCCTCGATGAGATCAGCCTCCGCCTGCCGCTCCTCGGCAAACTGTTCCAGAAGCTCTATATCTCACGGTTCGCCGAGGCAGCCCGGGTCTTGATCCAGGGTGGGCTCACCATCCCACAGGCCATAGAAATTTCCTCACACACAATCGGCAACTACGTCTACCGCGACGTGCTCCACGAGTCCGCCCAGAACATCCGGAAGGGACAGCTCCTTTCGCAGACCCTGCGGCATGCGCCGTTCTTTCCGCCTCTAGTTTCCCAGCTCATCGCCGTCGGCGAGTCCACGGGGCGCCTCGACCAGCTCCTCATGAAGATCAGTGATTTCTACCGGCGCGAGGTGGAGGACACGGTCTCAAACCTCGTCGAGCTCATCCAGCCGATTCTGATCGTGGTGATCGGCGGCATGGTGGCCGGGCTCTTCGCGGCAATCCTCCTGCCCCTCTACAACCTCACGAGCGCATTCTAGGTGCTAGGCGCAGCCGCTAGAGCTGTGGACAAGCGTGGCGAAGGTGGGGCGAGCCGATGTGCTATAATACACACACAACCAAAGGTCGAACGGAATCACTAGGATATGAAACAAATGAATAGAGCTACACAACGAAGCTACAAAAGTGGGTTCACGTTGGTCGAGATACTCGTAGTCATCGCCATTATCGGACTTTTGGCCGGGGTTGTCTTGGTTGGGCTCGGGCCTGCGCGGCAGCGCGCCAGGGACACGCGGCGGCTGAGCGACATCAACCAGATCCGCGCGTGGGCAGAGGCGAATTCCAGCGGCGGATCGTACGTCGCCAATGGGTCCAATATTACCAATGACCCGCTCGGCGTGAGCTACTACTACCACATCGTAGAAGCCACCGATAATAGCGCAGAGCCAGTTGGCACCTTGGTTATCGGGGCATGTCTCGAAACTTCGGCGAACGACAACACCGCTTCCAGTTGCCCAGAGGTGTACAAGGAGGGCAGGAGCACCAGGTGTTCAGATATTGCGACAGCCTATAACTACTGTGTCAAATCGCAGTAGTTATAGGTAGCGTTACATCACCATGAAGCAACGCAGCGGTTTCACGCTCGTCGAGATGCTGGTCGTTGTGGCAATCATCGGGCTCCTCTCCTCGACGATCCTCATCGGGTTGAGCGAAGCTCGCCGCAAGGCGCGTGACGCGCGCCGGATCACCGACCTGCGGCAGGTCCAGAACGGCCTAGAGAACTACTACAGCGACCGCCGCAGCTACCCCGGGTCCCCATCCTCGCCCTCGGGGACCACGGACGACCTCTACCGAGAGATCCCGGGGCTCCCGGGCGACCCGCAGGGCGGGTGGTACGGCTACATCCGTGTCTCCAGCGCGAGCTACGTGATCGGCGCCTGCCTCGAGGGGGTTCGCCCGCTAGATGTGCCAAGCTTCTCTCCGACGAACGCATCAGTCTATGACGTGAGCCCGCAGGGCAGCGCGGCGCTGCCGCCGCCCACCTGCACCTGCGCGGATGCGAACGCGTACTGCGTGGCGCTCGGGTTGGGGGGCAGGTAGCCCAGGCAGGATAATGCAGCCGCTTGACGTTGCACTCTTCGTGGTCGGCGCCGCCGTGGGGAGCTTCCTGAATGTCCTCACGCTTCGGTACGATCCAGACGGCCGGCTCTTCGATCGGAAGATCGTCGCCGGCCGTTCCCGTTGCCCGCACTGCCGGAGAACCCTCCGCTGGTATGAGCTGGTCCCGGTGGTGAGCTACCTTGCCCTCGCCGGACGGTGCCGGACCTGCCACGCGCCACTCTCATTCCAGTACCCCCTCCTTGAGCTCGCCGGCGGGCTCATGTTCCTCTACGTGCCGCGCTTCCTCGCGGCGTTCTACGGTGTCGGCCTTCCTGGAGCGAGCGTCTTCGGTTCGCCGATCTGGTTCTACCTCTCCGTTGGCCTCTGGCTCCTGGTGTTCCTCGCCTGGCTCACGATTGCCATCATCGACCTCCGCCATTTCATTATCCCTGATGAGCTCAATCTCACACTCGTGGTTGCTGGGGCGATTCTGGTCGTAGTCCTCCTGCTGGGCCAGCAGGCGCCGAACGTGCCGTTCCGGGAGTCGTTCCTGCGGCACTACGCGCTCCTCTTCGCCCATCCCGCCAGCCTATTGGTGAACCGCCTCATTGGGGTAGTCGCCGGGGTACTGGTGTTTGGGGCACTCTCCTTCCTCTCGCGTGGGCGGGCGATGGGGTTCGGCGACGTCAAGCTTGCAGCCGCCTCGGGGCTGGTCCTCGGCTGGCCGGACATCGCCCTCTCCGTAGCTCTCTCCTTCATGATCGGTGGGGTGTGCGGCGCCGTCCTCCTCGCCACAGGAAGAAAGTCGCGCCGCGACCGGTTGCCCTTTGCGCCTTTCTTCGTGGCCGGGTCGGTGCTCACGGTGTTCTTCGGTGCCGACCTCATTGCCTGGTACTTCAAGCTCTTCGGCTCTTGAGCATCACCATTGAGCCGCTGCGGCGGCACATGGGAAGCGTTCCCAGCTCGCCATTTGCGAGCAGTTGTTTTACACTAGGATGGTGCGGAAG
>CAYJQO010000007.1:0-7246 GCA_964372445.1 uncultured Candidatus Saccharibacteria bacterium | reverse complement strand
GGGTTCACGTTGGTTGAGGCGCTCGTGGTGGTGGGGGTCATGGCGTTCCTCTCCGCTACCCTCCTCAGCTACAACCGATCCACCACGGTGCAGGTAGGCCTGCGCCGCGATCAGGCGGTCGTGGTTGGGTTTCTGAACCGGGCCAAGGCGCTCGCGATTGAAAAGTACCACAGGGAATCGCGTTCCTGCGTCTTCGGCGTGCACTTCACCGCGGGCAGCCCGACGCTCACGCTCTTCCAAGATTTGAAGCCAGCTGGGGACGTGGAGTTCGGGTGCCGGGACCGGGCGACCGGGCTCCCAAAGAACGATTTCATCTACGATGCCACTTCGGACTCTGGGGAGCAAGTTGAGGAGTACCGCATTGACCGACGTTCGACGGTCAAGCTCCTGGATGCCAGCGGCAGCCCCATCGGTGGGGCATCCATCATGTTCGTGCCGCCTGATCTCACCATGACGATTCGGAGCGGCGACGATCTTGATCTTGATGGATTAGGAGATGAGATCGCCGGTGGAGCAGCCACCATCTCGATTCAGGACCTTGCGACCGGGGTGGCGGTGCAGGTGACCGTTTCAGCAGCGGGCCAAATAACCGCCAACTGATTTTGCTCATGGAGGCACAGCGTCGGGGACAGGTTATTGTTGAATCCATTATCGCGATCAGCGTTGGGATTGTGGGGCTCCTCGCCGTGCTGCACCTCCTCACCAGGACCATCGCCTACAACCGCGAGGTGGGCCAGCGCTTCGTGGCTACGTACCTCGCCGCCGAGGGCATTGAAATCGTGCGCAACCTAGTTGACACCAATACGGTCCGGGCAAGAACCGTTCCGGGAACTACGTGGGATAAGCACCTTCTGGAGGGTAGCTACGAGTTTGACTACACGTCGGCATGCCCCGGAGCGGATTGCGTCACATTTACGGACCCGCTGAGCACCACCCGACTCTGGTTCGATGGCTCGACCGGTGCATACTTCTACAGGCAAGGCAACCCGAACGGCGCTGCATCACCCTATACGCGAACCATCCAGATCCGGAAGAACTCGCTCCCCAATAACATAGGGCCAGGCGGCGTGGTTAAGGTCATCGAGCTCCAGGTTGATTCGATCGTTCGCTGGTCTGAGCGGTCCGGCGCCAAAGAGGTTCGCCTCCAAGACCACTTCTTCGACTGGCGTTCCCTCTGACCATGGCACGAACGATGGCTACGGCCCGATCAAGATCAGCAGGGTTCACCGTGGTGGAGCTCCTCGTGGGGCTCTCCCTCTTCGCGGTGGCGACCGGGCTCATCGTGGGTGCGTTCGTCCAAGCGGTCAGAACCCAGCGGATGGTGACCAGCCTGATGAGCGTGAACAGCAACGCGAGCATCCTGATCGAGCAGATGGCCCGCGAGCTGCGCGTCGGCTGGGGTTTTGAGCCGACGGACTCGCCCAGTTCCAATTGCTCCGGTTTAGACCAGTATGACACCTTGAAGTTCTCTCGCGTCCGTGGAGAGAGCCCCATCGTTGTTACCTATCAAAGGAACGTTGCCGGCGGCATTGATCGCGGTGAGGGTGACCCGCCATCATCACTGGCTACCCTCACCTCGCCGGATGTATCGGTAGCCAAGCTCTGCTTTGTCGTGCAGCAGTGGCTGAACCCAACGCCGGGAGGGGACAACGGCCCGTGGCGGATCACCATGTTTCTCACCGTCGGCTCCTCCGATCCGCGGCTCGCGGGCCGGATGCTCGCCCTTCAAACCTCGGTGAGCTCCCGGGTGCTGCCGAGTGAGGCGCCGTAGTCGGGAACGCCAGCGAACGTGTTCCCATTGCACATGCTACCACCAACCAAGCAGTATGGAGGCATGCAACAACAGGGGCAGGTAATGCTCCTCTCGATCGTGCTCCTTGGCGGCATTATTCTGAGCGCCACCGCAATCGGAGGGATCCTCATCATTTTTCAGATCCGCGGAGCGAACGATGCGGTACACTCGGCGCAGGCGATCTTCGCAGCTGATGCAGGCATTGAGTGGGGGACCTATGATTGCCTCTCATCTACCAGTGGTACCCTTGAGGCGCTTGACTTTTCACCGTTGCAGAACGTGCGGGTGGATACCCAGTGTGACAACACGAGCGTGGTCGGCGAAACTACGATTCGAGCCCAGGGGCGGTCGGGTGGTGCCATACGGGCTCTGGAGACGACGTACGGCATCGGGCTGTAGCTACGGCAGGTTTCCTATGGACCAGCACCATGCGCGGGAACGCGCCACAAAGCTCCGGAAGGAAATCGACCGATACCGCCACGCGTACCACGTGCTCGACCAGGAGCTCATCTCCCCGGACGCGCTCGATTCGCTGAAGCGGGAGCTTGCAGCAATTGAGGCGCGCCACCCGGAGCTCATCACGCCGGATTCTCCAACCCAGCGGGTTGGCGGGAAACCGCTCGCTGCGTTCAAGAAGGTGCAGCACGTGACCCCGATGCTTTCCCTGAACGACGCCTTCTCCGAAGAAGACTTGCGAGGGTGGTTCGAGCGAGCGGAGCACTACCTCAGGGAGCCGATCCGAACAGATTTCTACTGCAACCTGAAAATGGACGGGCTCGCGATTGAGCTCACCTACGAACGCGGGCTGCTCGTGCGCGGCGCCACGAGGGGGGACGGTTTGGTTGGCGAGGACGTGACGCAAAACTTGAAAACCATCGAGGCTGTCCCGCTGCGCCTCCGGGAGCCGGTCACGGTTACCGTTCGTGGGGAAGCGTTTCTCACGAAAAAGGAGCTGGAGCGGATCAATCGCACGCTGGAGCGTGCCGGGAAGCCCGTCTACGCCAATCCTCGCAACCTAGCCGCAGGTTCGATCCGCCAGCTTGATCCCAAGGTTAGCGCATCGAGGAAGCTCAAGTTCTTCGCCTACGACATGGTTGAGTACCAGCGGTACCGCACCCATGCCGAGGTACGGCAGGGGCTCCAAAGGTTCGGCTTCGCCATTAATGAGCACGGCCAAACATTTCCATCTCTAGATGGTGTGATCGGTTTCCACCGGAAGTGGGAACGTGCCCGCGAACAGCTCCCGTACGAGTTCGACGGTGTGTTCATCACCATCAATCGGAACGATGTGTACGCGCGCCTCGGCGTGGTTGGCAAGGCGCCACGGGGTGCCATCGCGTTCAAGTTTTCTCCGCGCGAGGCAACCACGAAGGTGCACGGTATTGTCGTGCAGGTGGGACGAACCGGAGCGCTCACCCCGGTCGCGGTGCTCGAGCCGGTCGAGGTTGGCGGGGTCACCATCTCACGTGCCACGCTCCACAACTACGATGAAATCGAGCGGCTCGGTCTCAAGATTGGGGATACGGTAACGGTGAGCCGCGCCGGCGACGTCATTCCCCAGGTCACCAAGGTGCTCGTTGGCCTCCGGACGGGGAACGAGAAAAACTTCTCCATGCCCTCACGGTGCCCCATTGATGGTTCCAAGGTGGCTCGAGCGGGCGCCATCTACCGGTGTTTGAACCCGCGCTGCGGTGCCCGCCACCGCGAATCGCTCTACCATTTTGTCTCTCGTGCCGCGCTCGACATCCGCGGCCTCGGGCCAAAAATCATTGATCGTTTCCTCGACGAGGGACTCGTCGCCGATGCCGCCGATCTATTCACACTCCGCATAGGTGACGTTGCGGCCCTTGAGCGGTTCGGGGAGAAGAGCGCCGCGAAGCTCGTCCAGGAAATCGCCTCCCGGAAGCGGATACCCACGGCGCGGTTCCTCTACAGCCTAGGTATCCCGCATGTCGGCGAGGGAACGGCAATCGCGCTCGCGAAGCATCTCCCGGTGGTGAGCCCGAGCGTCGCCGAGCTCGCGAAGCGGTACCGTGCCTTCTCCCGTGAAAACCTCGAGCAAGTTCCCGATGTGGGGCCAACGGTCGCGGAGAGCATCTACCGCTGGTTCCACGAGCCTCGGAACATGGCCCTCCTTGGGAAGCTTGGCCGCGTGGGGGTAGGGCTCCTCCATGAAAAACGGAGCATGGCAGCGGGCAAACTCTCCGGCAAGACACTTGTCCTCACCGGGGTGCTTGCTTCGATGAGCCGAGATGAAGCGAAGGCGACCGTGCGTTCGCAGGGTGGCACCATTTCCGAAAGCGTTTCCAAGAGGACGACCTACGTTGTGGCAGGCAAAGGTCCTGGTGCAAAGCTCGGCGAGGCCAAACGGCTCGGCATCCCGGTGCTCACCGAACCAGAATTCCTGAAGCTCTTGAGGGACTCGTAAGGTCCGTCGCAGCTAGCTATACTACTGGGGCACCATGATCAGTAAAGGAGATCTTGAACACCTCGCCGGACTTTCGAGGATGAACCTCAAGCCCGAGGAAGAGCAACAGCTCCTCAGGGACCTCGCTGCTATCCTTGGCCACTTCGAGGAGCTCAAAACCGTTGACACGGGTAACGTGCTGCCTATGTCTGGTGGGGCCACCAACGTGGATGTGTTCCGCGAGGACGGTTCGGCGGAGACCAAGCTTTCGGGAGATCGTGCCGTGGAATCGTTCCCGGAGTACCACGGTCGTTTCCTCAAGGTACCGTCCGTCTTCGAACCGTAATTCATGGGCGGAAACGCTATGCACGTCGAAGAGTTGACCATCCGATCGTTCCACGAAGGGCTCCTCGGGAAAGCGTTCTCCGCTCGTGAGGTGGTGGAGGCGTACTACAGCCGGATTGCCGAACGTGACGAGGCGCTCGGCGCCTACCTAAGCCTCCACCATGAGGGAGCGCTCGCCGCAGCCGCAGCCGTTGATGCGTCAGTGGGCCGCGGCGAGGCCATCCCGCTCCTCGCCGGGGCGCCGCTTGCGATCAAGGATAACATCCTAGTTGCGGGGACGACGACTACGGCAGGCTCGAAGATACTCTCCGGCTACACCGCTGCCTACGACGCTACGGTAGTCCGCAAGCTCAAGGCGGAGCGTGCGGTGGTGCTCGGCAAAACAAACCTTGATGAGTTCGGCATGGGGGCGTCGACCGAGAACTCGGCGTTCCACATCACGCGCAACCCGTTCGATCCCACCCGTGTGCCGGGAGGATCCTCAGGTGGGTCGGCGGCTGCGGTGGCTGCTGGCCTCGCGCTCGGTGCGCTTGGGTCGGATACCGGTGGGTCAGTCCGGCAGCCCGCGGCGTTCTGTGGCGTGGTGGGCCTCAAACCTACCTACGGTTCCGTCTCCCGGTTCGGGCTGGTCGCGATGGCGTCGAGCTTGGATCAAATTGGTCCGATCACGCGGACCGTTGAGGACGCGGCGATCGTGTTCGGGGCGATCCGGGGTGCCGATGCGTGGGATGCCACCACGAGTGCCGCACACGTCTCCGTCGGGGGCGAGGGTACCCCGCGCCTGGATTTGGAACAGGTTCGCTCGCTGCGGATCGGGGTGCCGAAGGAGTACCTGTCGGATAGCCTCGACCCGAGGGTGGCCTCTGGGGTGAAGGAAGCCATGGACCGACTGCAGCACCTCGGGTTCTCATTCCGGGAGGTGTCGCTCCCGCACACGCGCTACGCGCTCTCCGCGTACTACATCGTCATGCCGGCGGAGGTGAGCGCGAACCTGGCGCGCTTCGACGGCATTCGCTACGCTCGATTGCCCGAGCTTGGGCCATTTGCGGGCTCGCTTTCTGACCTCTACCGCCAGCAACGTGGAGCGGGCTTCGGGGTTGAGGCGCGCCGCCGGGTGCTCCTCGGCACCTTCGTGCTCTCCGCCGGGTACTACGATGCCTACTACGGGAAGGCCCAGCGGGTGCGGCGGCTTGTCGCGGATGATTTTGAAAATGTGTTCCGCGAGGTTGAGGTGATCCTCGCGCCCGTCACCCCCACCCCCGCTTTCAAGATCGGGGAGAAGGTGAACGATCCGCTCGCCATGTACCTCTCGGACGTGTTCACAATTCCCGCGAGCCTCTCCGGGGTGCCAGCGCTCTCGCTCCCGGTGAATAGACTTTTGGAACGCAGCTACACCGAGCTCCCGGTAGGGTTCCAGCTGATCGGCCGCCGGTTCCACGAAGACGATATCCTCGGGATTGGCCAGCTCTACGAGCGGGCGTGACGGCTCGCACGCTCCCGGAGCAATGTTTCGGCACGCGAGAGGTCTCCGGGCGTAGCGATAGGGAACCAGAAGCGGGCTCGAACGGGCACGATCCGATGGTCTCGGCTCATGTTCGAGACCGCCGTGGAGAGGTAGCGCTCCCCGCTAGCGCTCGGTGGCGGCTCGTAGCGCAAGATCTCCGTGGTCAGGACGAAACCGTTCGCGAGGACGAGGTTCGACGGTGGCTCGGACGGTTTCTCGATAATACTTTTAATGCCCCCGTCAGGGGTAAGCGAGATGACCCCGAACTGGGTCGGGTCCTCGGTTTCCGCGCAGATGAGTGAGCGCTCGTGCTTGAGGCACTCGGCGACAGTTTCTGGGTCAATCAGGTCGTCGGCGTAGAAACAGGCGAAGCGCTCTCGCGGCGCGAGGAGGTGGGCGCAGTGCGTGAGCGCGCCGTAGGTGCCCGTGCGCTCCGGCTGCACCACGTAGGTGACGTGACGCCCAAGGAATGTGGACCCGCAGTAGCTCTGGATTTGATCGGCGAGATGGCCGACGACGAGCACGAGTTCGGTTACTTCGAGCGGCATGGATGCGACGAGGTGGTGGAGGAGCGGCCTGCCAGCAACCTGCAGGAGCGGTTTCGGGATAGCCTTGGTTAGGGGCCGCATTCGGACCCCTTCGCCGCCCGCAAGAATGATCGCCTTCATGGCGGATGCACTATAGCTAAACCATACTCCCTACTGCAATGGATTGGGAGACCGTGCTGTGGTACACTTACTGGTAGGTACATTGCCAAAGAGCTTTACCCTCCTTCGCAGAAAGCCACGGGTGTAAACCCGTGGATGAATGCGAGGTGGGTACCCTCCGTAGCCTTGGCGAAGGAGGGTACGCTTCGGAGGGTTCCGCCCGACGAAGCGTGTGGAGAGGTGCCACGGCCGTAAGGCCGTGGGGCTCCACTTCAGAAGGTAAGGAGAGAACAAGATGTGCATCGTTGAGTTAGAGTACTGCACCTGTGAATGCCACACCCGTCCAAGTGTGCGCCACCTTGGAGCCTGCTGTGAGTGGTGCCCCGTGTGTATGCGAGGCATCAACCGTACGTTCTCCAGGGCACACCGAGAGCGGCACGAGAAAAGCAATGGGCGTTCTCAAAGCCTCGATCGAACCGTGACCAGACTCGCGAACTAGTCTATTAGGGAAAGGCCGTCCACAGTGGACGGTTTTTTCATTTTGGCGCACC
>CAYJQO010000006.1:18422-30484 GCA_964372445.1 uncultured Candidatus Saccharibacteria bacterium | reverse complement strand
GTTTTCGCGGAAAAGCGGTCGGATTTCCCGCCGGAGGCGGGCAGGCATTCAGGGTATGGAGCACTTGACAAAATTTGTTCACCCGCTACCATTGAGCAATGGAAACGAAGCAGAAGAAACGTGGTCGAGTTTCTGGAGCAATTGATGAATGACATCACATGAAAGGAACCATCAAAACGCTCACGGAGCGAGGATTCGGATTCATTGCCCGTGAAGGCGAAACGAAGGATCTCTTCTTTCACTCTAACGAGTTAAAGGGGGTGACGTTCGACGAACTGAAGGTCGGCGACGCCGTTACCTTTGAGGTCGTGAATGGGGAAAAGGGTCCGAGCGCCACGAACGTGTCGCGCGCCTAAGCGCCAACCCATAAAAACCATCCTTCGATTTCTCTCGGGGTGGTTTTTATTTCACCTACACTAACACGAGCCAAGCTTGGGATTGAGGAACTATCGATTTGCAGCATAGCACCTACATTGCTATATTGAACGCATGGAGAAGCTTTGGAGGTGGTTCCTCTACATCACGAACAACGAGGAGCGGTCTCGGCATGAGGAGTACTACGACGTTGCCTTCTTCATCATCAACACGGCTGCGATCATCTTCGGCGTCCCCATGTTCATTGTCCATGGTGAGCCGCAGTGGATCCCGGTGCTGATCATTGAGTACACCTGGGCGTTGGATAACATGCGGCACAACAGGCCGAAGCCTTGAGGCAGGCTCTCACGCGTCAGCCGGTAGCAGCGCTCGAGAGCCGCTACCGTAGCGCGACAAGAATTGCCCCTAGGGTGATGAGAGCTGCTCCGACTCCCGTCCGCCAGGTGAGCGATTCACTCAGGAAGAGGAAGGCGAGAACGATGGCGAAGACCACGCTCAAGCGGTCGAGCGCCACGACCCCAGATGCGGGGCCGAGCTTTAGCGCGTAGAAGTAGAAGAGCCACGAGAGGGCTCCGGCCAGCCCGGAGAGGACAATGAAGAGGAGCGCCTGGTTCGTGATTCCCGCGAGGAGTCGGAACTTGCCGAGGAGAACCGAGACCAGAAAGAGGAACACGGCCATGACCAGGGCGCGCACGGTGGTGGCAAGCGTAGAGTCCACGTTCGCGATGCCGATCTTCCCGAAGATGGCAACGAGGGCCGCTGACACGGCCGAGAGAATCCCGAAGACAATCCAGAGCATCAGGTTCTAGTGTAGCATGCCGGCCGATTGCTGCGGCCCTACCGGATGAGCAGGAGCGCGAACGCAATTGCGGCGATGATACGGTACACCCCGAAACCGGTGAATGAGCTTCGCCTGATGTAGCCGAGGAGGTACCGGATGCCGATGAGCGCGAAGGCGAAGGACGTGATGAACCCGACGATCAGCAGGTGCACGTCCTGGAGCGTGAAGGCGCCGGCGTTTTTCAGCAGGTCGTACCCGGTTGCCGCGGCCATGGTGGGGACCGCCAGTAGGAATGAGAACTCAACGATGGCCTGTCGGCTCACCCCGAGGAGCATCCCGCCCACGATGGTTGCCGCGGCTCGGGATACCCCGGGGACCACGGCGAGCGCCTGGGCACACCCAATGAGGACCGTCTTGGGGTAGGAGAGGTAGCGCACATCCTCCTCGGTGTCGGTGGCCTCACCGCTCGCCCGCCTGCGTAGGCGCTCGAACGCGATGAGGGCAACGCCGCCCAGGAAGAGCGCCACGATGACCGTGTGGTAGCTCTCGAGGAGCACACCCTTGATGAGCTGGTAGAGCAGGAGGCCGACCAGCGCGGTCGGGATGAAGGCGGCGATGATCCGCTTGCTCATTTCCCAGTCGGTCAGGAGGCGTCGGGCGTAGAGCACCACCACGGCGAGGATGGCGCCCAGCTGAATGGCTACCGTGAAGCTCTTCAGGAATTCCGTTTCTGGGAGCCCGAGGAGCCGGGAGGTGATGATGAGGTGCGCGGTGGAGGAGATCGGGAGAAACTCGGTGAAGCCTTCTACCATTCCCAGTACCAGCGCGTGCACGAACGTCATTACATCACACTATAGCACCTGCCGGGCGTACCAACTAAAGAGCCCCTACGTTTCTAGTATCACCATCGTCCATCGGTGGCTGCGCCCTAAACATTGATAGCCTATCGCCAGAGGCAACCGTGATGTATACTCTGTGAGCATGTTCAGATTCCAACATCCCCGCAGCGGTTTCTCTTCCACGGTGGTTGCGCTAGTGGTTATCATTCTGGTAGTTGTTGCTGGCGGCGTGTACTACTTTGCTAGCAAGGGTCCGGCCGAGCCGGTAGGCCGCGTGGGTTCCATTGAACCTCCAGTTCCGCCACTTCATAACATCTGCCCAGGCTTCGACGCCCTGGGGCCGCTCAAGCTGGGCGGCACCTACTCACGTACCTTCCTTGAGGCGAAGGCGTGCCCCATGCACGATCACCTGAACCAGTGGATGAGAGGCACGGTTACGGTACGCTAGCGCCCATGGGCGATGCGTTGCCGGGGAGTGATGCAGAGTGGAGGCAGCGGCTCACGCCCGAGCAGTACCGTGTCATGCGCGAGCAGGGGACCGAACCACCGTTCTCCGGGAAGTACGCGCACGAGAAAGCTCGTGGCGTGTACCGCTGCTCGGCCTGCGGGGCCGAGCTTTTTGCGTCGGATGCCAAGTTCGATTCTGGTACCGGCTGGCCAAGCTTCACTGATCCGGTAAACCGTGAGCGCGTGGAGCTCCGGGAAGACCGGAGCCACGGGATGGGGCGGGTGGAGGTGCGCTGCAAGCGGTGTGGCTCGCATCTGGGGCATGTCTTTGACGACCTGCCCGAAACGTACCGTTCCGGTCGGGCGGGCGGCCTACCAAAAGGGGGCAAGCGCTACTGCATCAACTCCATCTGTCTACGCCTGGAACCGGATGGCACTTGACTTTTCGTTCTGTTCAGGTATACTGGAGGGGTCCAATTTAGGACGGTAGGTTTTCTCAATTGGTTCTCCTTGGGCGGACCACCGCTCGTAGGATCAACTTTCGGGATCGTATGATCTCGGAGCGTACACCAGGTGAGTGGTCGCCCTACTACGAACAGTGCAGCACATGGCTAAGAAGCTATACGTCGGCGGGTTGTCCTACAACACGACCGACGACGGTTTGCGCGAAGCGTTCGCCCAGGCTGGCACGGTGCAATCGGCAACGGTCATCACCGACAAGTTCTCCGGTCGCTCGAAGGGATTCGGTTTCGTGGAGATGTCTTCTGATGAAGAGGCCACGAAGGCGATCGAGATGTTCAACGGGAAAGAGCTCGATGGCCGGACGGTTACCGTGAACGAGGCCAGGCCGCTCGAGGCACGACCCCCTCGCCGGGATGGCGGTGGGTTCGGTGGCCGCGGCGGTGGTGGACGGGACTTCGGCGCCGGTCGCCGAGGTGGCTGGTAGGCAAACCCGCGAACAGCCCTGACCTGGTGGTCGGGGCTGTTCCTGTTTTTGTGGCAGCGTTCCGCGCGTTGTGGTACCATACTGGGAAAGGTCGCGGAGTATCTCAGACAATGTTCCCGTAATTACCATGGACGACGTGATGCAGCAGAAGAACATGTGCAAGTGTCCCCACCACAAGACGATGCCGCTCCTCGTAGTCCTCTTCGGGTTGGTGTTCCTGCTCCAGGCGCTCGATGTGCTTGGCTCGGGGATTGTGATGATCGTCTGGCCCATCATTGTTATGCTCGCCGGTCTCATGAAGCTTATGGAATCGAAGTGCACGTGCTGCTAGCGACAGGCTGAGGCGCACATCCAGCCGCCCGGACCCGGGCGGCTTCTGTTCCCGAGGCAGGAGCCGACTATTTCCGGTACAATGAGGTAGCGATGACGTGGTTCAGCTACACGCTGCTCTCCGCCCTGCTGCTCTCGGCGGCGACCCTCATCCAAAAGAAGGCACTGCTCAAGGAGCATGCGATGGAGTTCTCGGCGGTTTTAGCGGTCTTGAGCGCGCTCATTTCGGCCCCGCTCTTCTTCACCATTGACTACCAGCGACTTGAGCTTCCCCCGCTTGTCATTCTGTTCTTTACGTCAATCCTTGGCGCGGCAGCCTTTTTTCTGGTTTCGAAGAGCATCCGGCACATGGAGGTGAGCGAATCATCGCCACTCCTCGTGCTCGGTCCGAGCATCACCATATTCCTCGCGTACCTATTTCTCGGGGAGCAGCTCACCAGGATGCAGGGGGTTGGCGCCGGCCTGCTCCTGCTCGGATCGTACGCCCTTGAGACGAAGCCCCACCACGACCTCCTGGAACCTATCCGCGTGTTCATCCGGTCTCGGTACATCCACTACATCCTCATCGCCCTTGCGCTCTACAGTGTCACCGGGCTCTTCGATCGTATCCTGCTCGCCAGGTACCAGTTCCAGCCAGAAGCCTACATCGCATTTGCCCATACCTTCCTAGCATTCCACTTCTTTGTGATGATTTCTATATTCCATAATGGTACGCGGGGTATCGTGCATGGACTTAAAACTGCCGGCGTGCTCATCTTCATCGTGGCGGTGCTCACGGTCGCATACCGGTACGCGCAGGCCGAGGCGGTGCGGATCGCCTACGTGGGACTTGTCCTGAGCCTCAAGCGAATTTCCGGTTTCTTCACGACCGTGATCGGCGGCGAGCTCTTCCATGAGCGGAACCTGATACGGAAATCAATCGCCTCGCTCATCATCGTCGGCGGGGCACTGCTGATGGTGCTCTAGTGCAGCAACGTGTCGGAACGAAACCTATCGCACGAGGCACGTGAGTTCCTTGCATCGAAGCTCAAGGATCCAAACCTTCGGCGCCACTCGTACGCGGTTGAGGCGATCATGCGTGGGCTCGCCCGCCACTTCCATGAGGGCGAGGAAACCTGGGGACTCGCCGGCTTGCTCCACGATGTTGACTATGAGGTAACCAAGGAGCATCTCGGAGAGCACAGTCTCCTTGCGGCGACGTGGCTTGAGGAGCGCGGGTTTCCACCGGCGGTCGTTCGTGCCGTGAAGGTGCACAATGATGCCCATGGGTTGCCGCTTGAGAGCCAGCTGGAGCGGTGCCTCATATGCGCCGATGCCATTTCCGGCCTCATTGTTGCTGCTGCCCTGGTGCTGCCGAGCAGGAAGTTGGCTGATCTGGCTCCGGAACGGGTCATCCGGCGGTTTAGGGAAAAGGATTTTGCCCGCGGGGTGAACCGGGACGAGATTTTGCGGTGCGTAGCTGAGGGCCTACCCCTTGAGGCGTTCATAGCCATTTCCCTCGATGCGCTTCGTGGCATTGCACCATCGCTCAGCCTCTAGCGCCGGGAGTGGCTAGGTTATCCACTAGCATCCGTGCCACATTTTTGCTATACATATGAGGTACATATTTCCACGTGGCTGCTCGCCGGCAAAGTCGGTAACGGGTGTCGTGGCTCCAAGGAGCCGAGCGTGCCACCGCACCTATGAGGATTGAAATAGCAGGGGTCCGCCTTGAGCTTACCACGGCGATCCGTGAGTACGTGGAAGGTAAAATCGGTTCGCTCGATCGCTACCTCAAGCGTTTCGAGATTAATGGTGAGGTTACGGCGTTCATTGAGATTGCGCGCTCGACGAAGCACCACCGACACGGCGACGTCTACTACGCCGAGGCAACCATCCGCCTACCCGGTCGCACGCTGCGCGCGGAGCGGTACGATACCGATGTCCGAGCCGCGATCGATGCCGTACGGGAAACCATCAAGCACGACATCGTTCGCTACAAGGGGCGGGTGCTTTCACGGGACGGCCACAGGCCTCGGTAGGTGCTCCGGTGGTGCCGAGCCGACCGGGCTGATATAGTAAGGCACACCATGCTCGCCTTTGAGGATTTTCAACAGGTGGATCTCCGCGTGGCTCGGGTTGAGCATGCCGAGCGGGTCCCAAATTCGTCAAAGCTGCTCAGGTTGGCGCTTAACCTTGGCGGTGGCGAGGAGCGGCAGGTGATTGCCGGCATCGGAACGATGTATGAGCCGGAAGGGCTGCTTGGGCGAGAGGTAGCCGTTGTGGCAAACCTGGAGCCGAGGCAGATTATGGGGTTCGAGAGCCAGGGCATGATTCTCGCCGCGGATGACGGCAGGCCCATCATCCTGGTGCCGGAGAGGCCGGTCGCTCCCGGAAGCAAAATTACATAGGCACCATGGAGATCCTCTTGGGTCCGGCGCTGAACTTGCTCCCAATGCTCGTGCTCGGCGGCGTGTTTGTCGCCGGGACACTCCGCTACGCCCAGGCGCGGGGCGTGCTCCGCACCGGTACGCTATCAATTATTGATTACCCCTGGCTCTCGCGGATCGCAATCGGTTTCCGGGTGCTCTACGCTGGGTTGCTCACGGTCGGCCAGTACTACGTGTGGGATCAGGCGTCGTTCACCCGAACGTTCCTCAATGCGCCCGTAACGGCGCTGCCGATCCCGTTCATTCGGGACCTGCCGTGGCTCTTTGGCACGAAGCTTGGCTATTTCATACTCTCCTCAGTGGTGCACTTCTGGCTGAACGTGGCGCTCTCCCTCGGCGTTGCCTGGCTTTTCTTTCTGTTCCTTGCTGCGCTCAAGCGTCACCGCGAGCGGTTCTTTGAGGTAGGGGAGATCGAGCTTGGCTACCTCTGCGCGCTCGTGGTTGGGTGGCCGAACGTTGCCCTGTTCGTGTTCCTCACGTTCGCCGCGGTGGTTGCCATCTCGATCGTTCGCGGCATTGCCATGGGGCAGCGGTACACCACGCTCGGGTGGCCGTTCATTGCCGCCGCGATCGTTACCGTTTTCTTCGGGAGCGCGCTCACCGATCTTCTCAACCTAGGCGTGTTGCGGATTTAACATTTGCTCGTGCATGCGCCTGAGAACGTGCGGAGTTGCGGGGCGGGCGCTGTACCGGTATACTGGAACGCATATGGCATCAAAACTAAAAGAGAAAACTTCTCCGAAAGACATTTTTCTCCACCTGCTCTCTATGGTCACCCTCTACGTGAGCGCGGTTGCCTTCACCGTGCTCATCTTCCAGTACGTGAACATTTTGATCCCCGACCCACTTTACCCCGAGAGCTACGTTCCTTCATCAGCGTACCGCTCCATTCGATGGGCGATCGCTTCGCTCGTCGTGGTGTTCCCGGCGTACCTCTGGACGAGCTGGTTTTTGGGGAAGAGCTACACTGCCGTCCCCGACAAGCGCAACCTTCGCATCCGGAAGTGGCTCATCTACTTCACGCTCTTTGCGGCGGCGCTCATCATCTTGGGTGACTTGGTGACCCTGGTGTTCCGCCTCCTCGAGGGCGAGCTCACGCTTCGGTTTGTGCTCAAGGTGTTTGCCGTCTTCTTCGTGGCAGGGTCGGTGTTCGGCTACTACCTTGCTGATATCCGGAAGCACCGCATCGAGTAGCGCCATGAAGTCGTTCGTCTACACCGTGGTGGGCATCGTGGCGGCGGCGGTCGTGGCAGGCTTCTTCATCGTGGGTTCACCGCACGAGGAACGGCTTCGGCTCTTCGACGAGCGGCGCGTGCAGGACCTGCAGTTCCTCCAGAACGAAATTGTCAACTACTGGCAGGGGAAGAGCCGGCTGCCCGCGGCGCTGGAAGATCTTCGAGACGATCTGCGGGGCATCATCGTTCCCGTAGATCCCGAGACCGGCCAAGGCTACCCCTACGAGGTGAGCGGGGAGGCCACCTTTGCCCTCTGCGCTACCTTTGTGTTGCCGAGCGAGGGCAAGGTACGCTCCGGCGTGCCGAGGCCACTTGCTGCGCCTGCATACTACGGATACGGTGTCCAGAACTGGGAGCACGGTGAGGGCTACACGTGCTTCGAGCGGACCATTGACCCTGAATTCTACAAACCTCGCAAGGATGTGCCGTACCCCTAGGCTCGGGCGGTCCGGTTGACGCAGCAGGGAGGGTTGCGTAGGGTGGAGGCACTACCCCCCTCGCAGCTCCAGGCGTGGGCCGTCGTATGTTCCAGCTCACCTCCAAGCACAAACCCGCCGGTGACCAGCCGAAGGCAATTAGTGCACTCGTCCAAGGCCTCGCGCAGGGCTTCCGGCACCAGGTGCTCCTCGGGGTGACCGGTAGTGGGAAGACCTTCACCGTGGCGAACGTGATTGCGGCGGTGAATCGTCCCACGCTCGTGATCGCTCACAACAAGACCCTCGCCGCCCAGCTCACGAACGAATTCCGTGAGCTCTTCCCCAAGAACCGCGTCGAGTACTTCGTTTCCTACTACGACTACTACCAGCCGGAGGCCTACATCCCTACGACCGATACCTACATTGATAAAGAGGCGATGATTAACGATGAGATCGATCGCCTGCGGCACGCCGCGACCACCGCGCTCCTCACCCGGCGTGATGTGATTGTGGTGGCATCCGTCTCCTGTATCTATGGCCTGGGGGCGCCCGAGGTCTACCGCGAAGGCATTTTTCACCTGGCGGTGGGAGACACGGTTGAACGGCGCACGTTTGGCCGGCGCCTCGTGGAGCTCCAGTTCTCTCGCACGAACGCTGATCTCACCCGTGGCACCTTCCGCCTGCGCGGGAATAGCTGGGAGATCATGCCGCCGGACCGGGAGATCATCTACCGCCTCGAGGTTGCCGGCAACATCATTACGGCGATCTATGAGGTAGATCCGGTACGGGGTTTCCAGGTGGGGAAGACCCCGGGGCTCCCCGAGGTGGTCGTAGCCCCCGCGAAGCACTTCATCACCTCGCTCCCAGATCGAGTACGAGCCGTGGTCGCCATAGAACGTGAGCTCAAGGAGCGCCTTGCCGTGTTCGAGCGAGAGCAGAAATACCTTGAAGCCGAACGGCTGGAGCGCCGCACGCGTTTCGATATTGCCATGGTACGCGAGGTTGGCTACTGCCATGGCATCGAGAACTACTCGCGCCATCTCTCCGGGCGCCCGGCGGGGGAGCCGCCAGATACGCTCCTCGACTACTTCCCAGACGATTTGCTAACGGTAATCGATGAATCGCACGTCACCGTGCCACAGCTTGCGGGGATGTACGCGGGTGACGCTTCCCGCAAACGGGTACTCATCGAGTATGGGTTCCGGCTGCCGTCCGCGGCGGATAACCGCCCGCTCACCTTCAAGGAATTCGAGGCGAAGGTGGGAGCGGTGATCTACACCTCGGCCACCCCCGGGACTTATGAACTAGAGAAGAGCCAGCAGGCTTGCCCCGAGCGAAGTCGAGGGGTGGTTGAGCAGATCATCCGGCCGACCGGCCTCGTTGACCCCAAGGTCACCGTCCGTCCCGCCCAGGGACAGGTGGATGATCTGATCCCTAGGATCGAGGAGCGGGTGGCGGCTAAGGAGCGGGTGCTCGTGACCACGCTCACGAAGCGAATGGCGGAAAACCTCTCGAGCTACCTCGAGGAACGTAAGGTGAAGGTGACGTACCTCCACAGCGATGTGAAAACGCTCGATCGCATCCGTATCCTCACCAACCTTCGGCGGGGGAAGTTTGACGTGCTGGTGGGGGTGAACCTGCTCCGCGAGGGGCTTGACCTCCCCGAGGTATCCCTGGTGGCCATTCTGGATGCTGACAAGGAGGGATTCCTCCGATCGGAGACCTCACTTATCCAGACCATCGGCCGAGCGGCGCGGAACGTACGCGGTGAAGTGCTACTCTATGCGGATGTCATCACCGGTTCCATCCGCCGCGCGGTGAAGGAAACCGACCGGCGCCGGGAGCTCCAGTGCGAGTACAACCGGGTGCACAAGATTACGCCGAAGACCATCGTGAAGAAAATTGGCGACATTGCGCCGACGGAAGCAATCCTGGAGTTTGAAATGAAGCCGCTCCCGAAGTCTAAGGCCGCGATCGAGCAGCTGATGCGGGAGAAGGAAAAAGAAATGAAGGCGGCGGCCAGCGCGCTCGACTTTGAACTCGCTGCGATCCTCCGCGACGAGGTTCGCGCGCTCACGAAAAGTGCCCGCCGCTCTGTTCGCCCTGCGGTGACCTAGCCACACCCTGCGCCGACCGCAAAGAAAATAGGCGACCTGATGCAGGTCGCCTATTTCTCTATGGTTACCACACGAGCTTCACCCCGGCGATGGCAGCAGCCCGTTGGTTCGGCTCGAGACCCTCTCGGCCATTGTAGAGGAGGCTGCCGTAGGCGGTGAGCGGTGTCTCGGGAAAGCTCAGGCTGCCCACAATCCCGGCAGCGGTGCCGTTCCCGTGCGGAATCGTGACCACCATCGGTCCCATCGCTACCTCCGTCGTGAGGTGGATGGGGAGCGCTACCTCGTGGTAGAGCCGTTGGGCTTCGCTCCACTCCACGGTGGCGAAGAACGATACAATAGCATGCTCCACCGTAACGAAGCCGCCGCCTCGCCACCCTTGTGTGCCTTCCGCCGCAACGCTATTGATTTGCTCGAAGCCGGCGCTGATGCCGATCATGAACTCCGGGATCGGTCGGAAGGCGAGACCGGCGAGTGCTGCACCCCACGATTTGTCGAGCCGGAACCGACCGAACGCAACCGTGGTCGCACGGAGTCGGTGCTCCACATACCCGCGGAGCTCAAAGAAATCGAGCGCGGGGAGCGCTACAAAGTAGTGCCGCCCCTCGACCGTGATGCGGTTCTCCTCATCCGCGGGGACCAGCACAATCTCCCTCGATCCGGGGAGAAATATAGTATCCGGTTTCGGTGGAGAGGGCTGCGGTGGCGGCGCGGTTTTTGCCGCATCGGTTTTTGTTTCCTCTTCGAGGCGCCACTTAAGTGTCTCGGTGGGGGTAGCCAACGGCGGCAGCGATTTCGGCTTCGGTTGTGTTGGAACCGTCTCAACGGTTCGTTTCTCGGGGACAGTTGTTATTTTTTTCTTAGGGACAGCTGGTTTTTTCTCCGCGCAGTTGCAATCTTTACCCTTCGCGCTATCAGGTTTGGCGCGTCTGCTTTGCGTAACGGCAGGAGAGGGGAAGGTGATCGAGCCAAGGATGATGGCAATGAGCAATCCTTTCATGAATCCTTTCATGGGTAATGGTCCTTTCTGGTATGACAGTCATGGTGAATTTTGTTAAGGTATTTAGCTGCTGCTATTGTAAAAGGTCGTTATTTATATGTCAAGGAGTCTTGACAGCTTAGATAAATAAGGCTACCATTGACTCTAGCGTAATTAACAATATCTATTCACTACAGGTAAGGAGTATTTATCGTGAAACAGTCTTTGCTTTTGTTGCTATTGCTTGTTGGCAGTATTGCGTCAACTACGTTCGCCGGTCAGCAGGATCGAGCGGTGGTAGTAGATACAGGATTCACGTTATTCGATAGCAGTCGGGTAACCGTGGCGACCGCATCGTTCTCGGATACAGCGGTGAGGGGTCAGTCAGCGAAATTCTTCGTTGTTTCGCCCTTCGATTCTACCGTGACCCGGTACGCCCGGTTCATCGTTCGACTGCCGCAGCGGTTCCCGGTGCCAAACCGAGGAGCCGTGCTCGACCTCATGGTGCCCTCGCCGAGCGTTCGCCCCGTGCGGGTCGCGGTGAGCCTCTTTGCGGGGGATACGGTTCGTGTGAACTCGAACCTGCGGTACCCGACTGATTCCTCGTTCGTTGCAACCGGTTTCAGCTTTCCGGCGATCACCGGCTCATTCGATGCGGTGGTGCTTACCCTCTCGTTCGTGGGAGGCCCCGGTTCGCTCACGTTGCATACGGATAACATCCGGATACTCGTGGCGGACAGCGTACGTACCGATACCATCATGGTGTACGCGTGCGATCGGCCACCTGGTGGCATTGATACCACTGCGCCGGCGCCGCCGACCAACCTCGTGGCAACGGCCACGAGCCCGACGAGCGCGCAGGTGACGTTCCGGACCGCGTCAGACCTTGACCTTGACAGCGTCGTGGTCGAGGTGAGCCCGGACGTGAATTTCGTCACGCCCGTGGTGCGGCAGGCGATTTTGAGCCGCACCCCCCTCACCCTCGATACCGTCGTCATTGCTGGGCTCACGGAGCAGACCCGTTACTACGCACGGGGGATGAGCGTCGATTTGACCCAGCGCCGATCGGTGCCGAGTACCATTGACACGTTCCTCACCCCAAGAGCGCTGGTGCGGGATACCATTCCCCCCGGAGCGCCGACGAACCTCGTGGCAACCGCCACCGGTCCGC
>CAYJQO010000006.1:0-18322 GCA_964372445.1 uncultured Candidatus Saccharibacteria bacterium | reverse complement strand
GTGGGTGGTGCCTCCGGGATCCGATACCATTCCCCCCGGAGCGCCGACGAACCTCGTGGCAACCGCCACCGGTCCGCAGGCCATCGACGTCGTGCTCCAGAATCCTACCGACGCTGACCTCGACAGCATCGTGGTCGAGGTCTCGGCCGATGTGAACTTCCTTGGGCAGGTGGTGCGTGGGCAGGCGTCAAATCGTGCGCCGCTCGCATGGAATACCGTATCCCTCGGAGGCTTCACGCCGCAGACGTTCTACTACGCGAGGGCGTACGCCACCGATATGGCTCGCCAGCGATCAGCTTCGAGCGTGATTGATACGACGCTCACGTGGGTGGTGCCTCCGGGATCCGATACCATTCCCCCCGGAGCGCCGACGAACCTCACCGCGAACGCGACCTCCGCAACGGAAGTCACGGTAACGGTGCGGAATCCTGCCGACGTCGACCTCATGGAGGTAGTCGTCGAAGTGAGCACGGACGTCAATTTCCGAACGTTCGTGGAGCAATCAGCGAGCGATCGGCGTCCGCTCGCGTGGCACACGGTCATCTTCTCGGACCTCGAACCCCGCACCCTCTACTACGCGAGAGCCTACGCGGTTGATTCAAGCGGGAACCGGTCGCTCTACACATTGGTAGATACGACACTCACGCCACGCGTGACCGATCGGGTGCCGCCAGACGCGCCGATGGTGGATGCGTGGGTGAGCGGAGCGCGCGAGGTTACGGTGAGAGTGGTGAATCCTCCTGATCCAGACCTCAGAATGGTGACGGTTGAATTTTCCGACAACCCGAACTTCCCGATACTCTTCACGACGAAGCGAAACGTCGCTGAGGTTGGACCGAACGCGACAAACGACATCGTGTTCGGGAGCCTGAGCCGTGGGCGGCTGTACTACGCGCGCGGGCAGGCGTTCGATTCGAGCGGCAATAGCGGGCCATTTTCCCTCATTGATACGGTGACGATTATCATCACGGGTATCAGCGAAGGGGGTGGCGTGCCGTTAGCCTTCCGTCTCGATCAGAACTTTCCGAACCCGTTCAACCCGCAGACGACGATCCGTTTTGCACTCCCGAGCGAAGAGGCGGTGGCCATCACCATCTACACGCTCGACGGACGCGAGATCGCTCGCCTCATTGATGGGGTGCGGTACGGCGTCGGGGAGTACGTGGTGACGATTGACGCGTCGCAGCTCGCGACCGGCATGTACCTGTACCGATTGACCGCTGGAACGTTCGTTGATCAGAAGAAAATGGTGGTGGTACGCTAACCACCGTACATTGAAAGAAAGCCCAGGCTATAGCCTGGGCTTTTTTCCGTCTATTGACAAAACTTTTACTGTATGCCAAAGTCCTTTCCGCACGCACCTATGGTGAACTACCAGCTACGCATAGCCATTGCCCTCATCGGCTTTCTCGCGTTTCCGCTCGTGAGCTTTGGGGCGGCGGTGACGCTCTCGACAACCGTATCTACGAATGCGGTGGGACTCTCGTGGAGAACGTCCGCTGACATCTCGAGCCACGAGCTCCGCATGGGCGCATCGCCGATCGATGAGGCGAACTTCGGGAGCGCGACCGTTGTCCCAAACGTCCCGCCCCCCATCCCGAACCAAGACCAAACGGTTGGCGTGGGCGGACTTTCGCCTGCGACGACGTACCACTTCGGGTACGCGTACCTCGACATCTTCGGGCAGTGGTGGCTCACAACGGCAACGGCGACGACCGAGCCGTCCGGAGGCGGTGGGGGTGGCGGCGGTGGTGGGGGAGGTGGCGTCGAGCGCCCGACGCCGGTGGCCGACCTTGCGATGGAAGGGCTCGGGAGCGCGTTGATTCTCTCATGGCGTACGCCCACCGGGGCAGATCTCTCTGAACTCCGTGTTCGGTACGCCACGTCGCCGATTACGGATTTGAATTTTTTTGGTGCGCTGCCGGTGGCCGATGTTCCGCTCCCCATTCCCGGCGCGCGGCAGGAATTGCTGATTGAGGAGCTTGAGCGGTACACCACCTACTACGTCGCGGTGCAAGTGGTGAACGTTGCGGGGGAGACCTCGCCGCTCGCGTTCGCGTCGGGCACGCCCGGGCCACTCGGCGCGGTGCCGCCTGTTCGGAACCTCACGGTAACCGCCGGGGAGCGCCTTGCCGATCTCTCGTGGGACACGCCGCAGGGAAGCACATTTTCAGAGTTCAACGTCCGCTACGGCAACGCCCCAATGACGGAGGCAGCCTTTGCATCCTCGACACCGGTCGGTGCGGTGCCGCTCCCCATCCCCGGTGCGCGGCAGGGAGTGAGGGTAGGCGGCCTCGAACCCGGAACCACCTACCACTTCGGGGTCGTGCTTGTGAACGTTGCCGGCCAAGTCTCGCCGATTATCAGCGTTTCCATAACTACAGCATCGAGTGGCGGCGGTGGTGGAGGCGGCGGTGGTGGAGGAGGCGGTGGAGGTGGTGGCGGCGGTGGAGGTGGCGGGTTATCGCGGCCTTGGCTCTCTAATGTAGCCGTCGTCATCAACGGAGGCGCGTTCGTCGCGACCTCGTCACTCGTCACGCTCTCGCTCACGGCGACCGGTGCCACAGAGATGCTCCTCTCGAACTACCCTGACTTCAGCGGGACGACCACATGGGTGCCGTTTGCAACGACGACCCAGTGGGCATTGCTCCCGGTCCTAGGGATTGAACTCCGCACCGTCTACGTCCAGTTCCGGCCCGCGGCTGGCGACTACTCGCTGGTGACCTCCGATGACATCTTCGTGCTTTCGCCGCTCGTCGTTGAGAGCGCGCCGGTGGCTCCGGTTGCGCTGCCACGTGGTGAGCCGCTCCTCGACTTCAACGCGATGATGGTGAACTGGGGTGCCGTTGGCGCAAGCACCATCGACCTTACGGGTGACGGGATTGTGGACCACCGCGATGCCTTCATGCTCTTCCGGGCGTTCACGACAACGGTCCTCCCCACGAGTGCGCCGACCGCGGTGGGGGGTGCCACCCTTGCCCTGGCCGTGACGCCGGGGACCCTCACCCTCATTGAGGGGGATAGCGTACTGTTCGTTTTCACCGTGGAGCCGACGGGCGGCCGCGTGTACACGGTGAAGCTCGATCTTGCCTACCCGAGTGACCTCCTCACCTACGAATCGTTCACGTTCGCGAAGGGGTGGACGCCGGTGCCTGGTGAGCCTTTTGATTTACTCGACGGTGCGGCTGGGACGCTGGTGAGAACCGCCGGTTTCCCCAACGGCATCGAACAGCCGACGCTCTTCGGAACGGCAATTTTTCGCGTGGCCCACGTTGGCGAAGGAACGGTTAGCTTCGGCGACCGCTCCTTCGCGCTGAACGCTCGTTCCGAGAATGTGTTCCTATCTGATGTGGCACGAGGCGGCACGATCGCGGTCCTTGGGCCGGAGAAAAATGCCGCGCCATACCTTTTCGCGAACCTCCTCACGATCGGTGGCGGCGCGAACCCCGCTGCCTTTGGTGTCATCTTGGTGCTCGGCGTCCTCGCCTACGGCGCATCCCTTATGCTCCGACGCCGGAATGCTACCGGGGGCTAGAGCACACGCACCCTTTTCTGGTTTGCATTGACGGCGCGGTAAGACTTGCCTAAGGTATCCTTACTAGTCCCTCCCGCTCGTGTGCGCGGGAGGTGTTTCAGCGTTACATGCAGGACAAAATTGTTATCAGAGGGGCTCGCGAGCACAACCTGAAGAATGTCAGCCTCGAGATACCACGAGGGAAGATGGTTGTCTTCACTGGTCTCTCGGGGTCGGGGAAATCGTCCCTGGCATTCGATACCATCTTCGCGGAAGGCCAGCGGCGGTACATTGAGTCGCTCTCTGCCTACGCTCGGCAGTTTCTCGGGCGTCTCGACAAGCCCGACGTTGACGAGATTGAAGGACTCTCACCGGCGATCTCCATTGACCAGAAGAGCCACTCTCATAACCCCCGCTCGACGGTTGCCACCATCACGGAAATCTACGACTACCTGCGCGTGCTCTTCGCACGGGCTGGGGTGCCGCACTGCCCGGTCTGCGGCAAGGAGATCCGGAAGCTCACCCGGGACGAGATTGTGGACGTGGCGATCGATATCTCAAAACGGAACACATCCGGGAGGAACGTGGTCGTCCTTGCGCCGGCGGTGCGCGGCCGGAAGGGTGAGTACTACCAGATGCTCTACGATTTTCTGAATGCCGGGTTCAGCGAGGTGCGCATCGACGGTGTGTACCACTCTCTCCACGATCAAATTAAACTCTCCCGCTACCAGCAGCATACCATTGAGCTCGTGGTGGACCGGATGCCCGCCGGGTTAGATTTCAGCGACCGGGACAACCGCCTTCGGCTCGCCGAAGCGATCGAGACGGCGCTTCGGTACGGCAAGGATGTGGTGACGATCATTGCCGACGGTGAGTCCTCCCTTTCAGCCCAGTTCACCTGCCCGGCCGACGGGTTTTCGTTCCCTGAGATTGAGCCGCGCCTCTTCTCATTCAATAGTCCGTACGGCGCCTGTGGAGCCTGCAACGGGCTCGGCACCGAGGGCATCTGGTCGGAAAAGATCTGCCCCGTTTGCGCGGGGAAGCGCCTGCGCGTTGAGGCGCTGAGCGTGTTGGTCCGCGGGAAAAACATTGCAACCGTGACCGCGTTGCCCATATCGGATACGCTCGCGTTCATCGCGTCCGCTGCCACCTCTCGCAATTCCCGTTTCCGGGAGGTTGCCCAGGTGCCGCTCCGAGAGATCACGAACCGTCTCCGGTTCCTCGCCGATGTCGGCTTGGAGTACCTCACGCTGGACCGCCGGGCGGGGACACTCTCCGGCGGCGAGGCCCAGCGCATCCGCCTCGCCTCGCAGGTTGGCTCCCGGCTCACGGGGACGCTCTACATTCTGGACGAGCCGACCATTGGCCTCCACCAGCGGGACAACGCGAAGCTTCTCAAAACTCTCTACGACCTTCGGGACCTGGGGAATACGGTTATCGTGGTGGAGCATGATGAGGAAACCATTCGATCGGCGGACTACCTGGTGGATATAGGACCCGGCGCTGGCGTCCACGGGGGCGAAATCGTCGCGGCAGGCCCCATACCATCTATTTTCAAGAATCTTAAGCAGGACTCGCTCACCCTGCAGTACCTGCGTGGCACGCAGTTCATAGACGTGCCGGCGTCGCGGCGATCGGTCGGCAAAAACCATGAGCACCTCAAGCTCCGGAGGCTTACGGCGAACAACCTCAAGAGCATAAACCTGGATATTCCCCTTCGCCGCTTCACCGCGGTCACCGGGGTCTCCGGATCCGGGAAGAGCACGCTTGTCTACGACGTGCTTTTCAAGACCATGGCGAACCGTTTCAACGGTGCGACCTACCGGGTCGATGCCCACCAGGCAATCGCCGGGGTTGAGTACCTGAACCGTGTTAGCAACATTGACCAGTCGCCGATCGGCCGGACCCCTCGCTCGAACCCGGCGACGTACGTCGGCGCGTGGACCTTCATCCGGGAGCTCTTCGCCTCGACCGAGGATGCGCGCGTGCGCGGGTACAAGCCCGGCCGGTTCAGCTTCAACGTCCGGGGCGGGCGCTGCGAGCACTGTGAGGGTCACGGGACCATCGCCATTGAGATGCACTTCCTTCCCACCGTCTACGTCACCTGCGACATCTGCAAGGGCAAGCGCTTCGATCGGGAAACCCTGGCGGTCACCTACCAGGGAAAGAACATCTACGAGGTGCTCCAGATGACGGTTGAGGAGGCGGTGGGGTTCTTCTCTGACATCCCGTGGCTCCACGACCGGCTGCGGGTGCTCCAAGAGGTTGGCCTGGGGTACCTCGAGCTCGGTCAGTCGGCGACCACGCTCTCGGGCGGCGAGGCCCAACGAATCAAGCTCACGGCGGAGTTGGGCAAGCGCGACACGCGGAAGACGCTCTACCTCCTCGACGAACCGACCACCGGCCTTCACTTTGCGGACGTCGCGAACCTCCTCAAGGTGCTCCAGCGCCTGGTGGACCGGGGGAACACCGTGGTGGTGATTGAGCACAACCTAGATGTGATCAAGACCGCCGACTGGGTGATTGACCTGGGGCCAGAGGGCGGGGAGCGAGGCGGGGAGGTGGTCGCGATAGGAACGCCCGAGGTGATCGCGCGGAAGGCCAAGAGCTTCACCGGTGAGTACCTTAGGAAGGTACTCCGGCTAAGCCGGCAAGCCATAGCCACATGAAAGCGTTGGTCGCGGTGCTCCACAGCGTCAGGAGTGTCCATAATGTCGGGTCCATTTTCCGGACTGCGGATGCCGCTGGTGTTGCCAAGCTGTTCCTCTGCGGGGTAACGCCGTCGCCCGTGGACCGCTTCGGGGGGCTCCGGCCTCAGTTTGCGAAGGTGGCGCTCGGGGCCGAACGGTCGGTAGCGTGGGAGCGAGCACCGGCAGCCGGGAAGGTTTTGCAGAAGCTCCGGCGCGATGGCTACCGTATCTACGCCGTGGAGCAGTGCGCTCGCGCAAAGCCGTACCACCGGGTCCGCCCACATCAGGGTTCGCGAATCGCCATCGTGGTCGGGAACGAGGTGCATGGCTTGCCGAAATCCATCATTGGGCTATCCGACACGGTGCTCGAGATCCCCATGCGTGGGAAGAAAGAGTCGCTCAACGTTTCAGTGGCGTTCGGCATTGTCGCGTACCGCCTACGCTACCGCTGACCTATGCGCATCCTTTCCAAGGTCAGCATCGGTGGTGCCGTGGCCTTCCTCATCAGTCTCGCGCTCGCCGGGACGCTTCGGAACCAATCGCCGGAGCTCAAGAGGACGCAGGTTGAGATCAACGGGGCGCGCATCATTGCCGAGGTGGCACGGACGCCGCAGGAGCAATCGCGTGGGCTCTCCGGGCGTTTGTCGATCGCCCCAGATGCTGGCATGCTCTTCCTGTTCCAGCGAGCGGATAGGCACGCATTTTGGATGCGGGGCATGCTCATCCCCATCGATATTATTTGGATCCAGAACGGCAGGGTCATCTGGATCGAGGAGGGTGTGGATCCGCAGGTGGGCTCTCCGGTGGGTGAGCTCCGCCGCTACACACCGCCGGAGCCAGCCGACACCGTGCTCGAGCTCGCCGCCGGACGTGCCCGCTTGCTCGGGCTACAGCTCGGTGATGCGGTCACGGTGGACCTCCGCTAAGGCTGTTATCTGGCCTGTGGCTTGACAGTTTGACGATGACACCCTACCGTACAGGACAGCAATGAACTGTCAATTTACAATTCATTAGATAGGAAAAGACTATGGATTTGATTAGAAGGGTTGCCGGTGGCCTAGACGCCGGTGTCGCCTGCTTTGGGGTTGCAGCTGCGAGGGTAAACGCAATGCATCCAGTGGTTAGGTTCATGATCGGACTGGTTATGGGGATGCTCTATGTGCTGTTTGGGTTGATCACTCTGCTGCAAGCTCTCACGGGCGTCTTCTTAGTGTTGAGTGCTATCTTCTGTATGATCACGTTTTCCCAGTATGCATTTGATCCATCAAGAAAAATCGGTCCGATTCAGAAAAGTGGCGCGCTTGGTATAGCATTCGGATTGGGCATAGTAATCGTGGCCTTGTGGTAGCCCCTCAGACCACCGCACGGTTACCGACGCGGTAACGTCGTGTGCCAACTAGCCACCCCCCGGCAACGGAGGGTGGTTTTCCTTTTTCCACCTGGTGCTATAAAATGAGTACCATGGCACGTGTGGCGATCAATGGGTTCGGCCGCATCGGCCGCCTCTTCTTCCGGCAGGTGTACGGTGAGCCGGGCCGAACCGCGGCGGCCAAAGGGTTAAATATCGTTGCGGTGAACGATCTCGGCGATGCCGGGAACCTCGCGTACCTCCTCAGGTACGACACGGTGTACGGGCGGTACGGCCGCCGCGTGTCGAGCAGGCGCGGCGCACTCTCGGTCGACGGGAAAGAAATTATCTTCCTCCAGGAGCGAGATCCCACGCGGCTTCCCTGGAAACGGCTCAAGGTGGATATCGTGGTGGAAGCCACGGGCATCTTCGAATCCTACCGGCAGGCCAAGGTGCACCTCGCGGCGGGCGCGAAGCGGGTTGTGATTACCGCTCCAGCCAAGGATCCTGATGGCGCCGAGGGCCGAACCGTGCTCGTGGGTATCAACGAAGGGGCCCTGAAGGCCACCGTGGTTACCTCGAACGGGTCGTGCACCACGAACGCGGCTTCACCGGTCATCCAGATCATGAGCGAGAACCCAGGCATCGAGAAGGCAATCCTCTCGACGGTCCACGGCTACACGGCTACGCAGAGCATCGTGGACGGTCCCGCCAGGGGGGAAGATTACCGGCGTGGCCGTGCGGCGGCACAGAACATTGTGCCCTCCACCACCGGTGCGGCTGTTGCCGTGACCCGTGCGATTGAAACGCTCCGGGGGAAGTTCGATGGCATCTCGCTTCGGGTGCCGGTGGTGGCCGGTTCGGTTGCCGACATCACGTTCGTGGCGAAGCGCAAGACGTCGGTCGAGGAAATCAACAATATTTTTCAGAAGGCGGCGACGAAGCCACGCTGGAAAGGCATTCTCAAGGTCACCCATGATCAGATGGTCTCCTCAGACGTTATCGGCGAGCCGTACGGCGCGATCGTGGACCTGAGCTTCACCAAGGTCATCGACGGTAACCTCGTCAAGGTGCTCTCCTGGTACGACAATGAGTTTGGCTACGTGAGCACGCTGGTGCGGCACGTACAGCGCGTCGCAGCGCTCCACTGATGCGAGGTTCTGGCCGCTCCACGATCCTCCTGGCGCTCGTCCTCATCCTGGGGGTAGCTGCCGTCGCCCTCGGGGCCGTGGCCTTCCGCTTCTGGGCAGAGAACCAAGAGCTTGCGGCGCGGCCATCACTCCCACCCGTGGTCTACCGTTCTGCGTCGAATGATCGCTCGTTCCTCGACGGCGCGGCGAGTGCAGCCGGCGTTGACCAGGCAGCTCTCGCGAGTGCGAAGCGGGCGCTCACCGAATCTGGCGAGCGCTTCGTGGAGGTGGATCTCAAAATGATGACCCTCTCGCTCTACGAGCAGGGGCGGCTCACCAAATCCTACCCCGTGCTCACGAAGGGGCGAGACGGGAGCTGGTGGGAAACGCCCACGGGTCGCTACGAGGTGCTGGGGAAAGAGGCCAACCATTTCTCATCAATCGGCCATGTCTGGATGCCCTGGAGCATCCAGTTCTACGGGAACTTCTTCATTCACGGTTGGCCGACGAACCCCGATGGCACCGCGGTGCAGAGGGGGTACTCAGGCGGGTGCGTACGCCTCTCGACGGACGATGCCCGAGAGGTTTTTGAGTTTGTGAGCCGCGGCATGCCCATCTTGGTATCCGAAGAGGAGGAGCACCCGGCATTCTACCGAGAGCTCACCGCCAAGCGGAGTGACGTGCCGCCGCCGCAGGTTGCGGCGGCGGCAGCGTTCGCCACCGACCTCGCGAGCGGCGAGACGCTCTTGGGTAAAAATGTTGATGATCGCCTCCCCATCGCTTCACTCACCAAGCTCATGACGGGCGTCGTGGCGAGCGAGCTCGTCTACCTCGAGCGGTCCGTGACGATCACCACGGCGATGCTCTCAGCAGCCGTCCAGAGCCAGCCGCTTGAGCCGGGCGAACGCTACCGAGCCTTCGACCTCCTCTACCCCCTCCTCGAGAGCTCATCGAACGGCGCGGCCTCAGCGCTTGCCGCTTTCCTCGGCGAGCGGCGGTTTGTGACGCAGATGAATACCAAGGCAACCTCGCTCGGCATGGCCGATACCACCTTTGTCGATCCGAGCGGCATCGGCGACGGGAACGTTTCCACCTTACGCGACCTTGCGAAGCTGGTTCGCTACCTCGTTGAGAAGCGAAGGTTTCTCTTCGACATCGGCCGCGGGAAGAACTACCTCGGCTTCAGCTCCGACGTATTCATCGGCGTAGCGAACCTGAACGAGTTCCACGACGATGCTCGGCTGGTTGGCATGAAAAACGGAGAAACCGTGGCGGCGGGGCAAACCGTGGTGACGGTGTGGAACCTTACCCCAGGCGGCGGGGAGCCGCGGACCATCATGGTTGGCCTCCTCGGCTCGAGCGATCGAGTTCGTGACACAGAGGCGATCCTCAATTGGCTCCGCGATACCTTTGGTTTACAATAGACCAGCATGGTCATCTACATCGGTGCTGACCACAAGGGTTTCCAGCTCAAGGAGCTGCTGAAAAATTTTCTCAAGCAGTCAGGCTACACGGTCGTTGACCTGGGGAGCGAACGCTTCGAGGAGGGGGATGACTACACCGGGCCAGCCCGGGCGGTGGCCGAGAAGGTGAGCCTGGACTACGAGGGGAGCCGCGGCATTCTCATCTGCGGCTCCGGGGTAGGCGTGGACGTGGTTGCGAACAAATTCAGGAACATCCGGTCGGCCCTCGTGGCAACCCCCGACCAGGCGTTCGACAGCCGGCACGATGACGACGCAAACGTGCTCTCGCTCTCCGCAAGCTACACCTCTCCGGAGGCGGCGAAGCGCATCCTGGTGACCTGGCTCGAGACGCCGTTCGACGGTGGCGACCGCTACCGCCGCCGCCTGGAGGCACTCGCCCGCATCGAATCCGAGGTTACGCACCCCACCCACCGTCCCGGCGAAGCGGAGTACTCATGAGGGAGAGCGCATGGAGGTGATTCCGGCAATCAACTGTGGCGACGCGGCATGCGTGGTGGCGCGGCTCTCCCTTGCGGGAACCCTCGGTGTCCGATGGGTGCACCTCGATGTGGGTGACGGCACGTTCACCCCGAGCGTCACCTGGAACGAGCCGCGGACACTGCGCAACCTGCAACACACTGGCAACGCCGCCAAGCTACTGGTGGAGGTCCACCTCATGGTGGCAAACCCGGCGGCCTGTGTGCGTCCGTGGCTCGAGGCCGGGGCGAAGCGGGTCATTGTCCACGTGGAGACCATCGGTACCCCTGGCCCCATCCAGACCCTCTGCGCCTCGTTCGGGGCAACACTCATGTTCTCGGGGAAACTCGAGACAGCAGTTCGATCGGTGGCAACTCTGGTGGGGGAGCACGGGCTTGCGCAAGTCCTGGCGGTCAATCCGGGTCCTTCCGGACAGGCGTTCCGTGCCGAGGCGGTGGATCGCCTCCGGCAATTGCGGTCGCTTTGCCCGGATGCTACGATAGAGGTAGACGGAGGCATGAACCTCGAAACAGCCAAGTTGGTCAAGGAGGCCGGGGCAGATGCCATCGCGGTAGGCTCATTCCTCTTCGGGAGCTCGGACCCGAACGGGGTAATTGACAGTTTTAATGAGTTATAGCACAATATGACCATGCGACGCAGAGGTCTTTTAGTGGCAGTAGTGAATGGAGCGGTGGTGATGCTCTTGCTCGCCGTACCCCTCGGTCCGGCGTACGCCCAGGGCGGCGGCTCTGGCGGCGGCATCCTCGATCAGCTCATTCAGTTCTTGACCACGGTCGCGGGGCAGATTCGTTCTCTCCCAGAGGTTTTTAACAGACTGGCCCAGCCGCCAGGCGAACCACCGTTCGGTGGAAGTGGCGAGGCAGCGCTCGCACCGGTGGTCAGAACGAACAACCCGCCTCGCATCGCGCCCTTGAAGAACCGGGTCAGCATCCCGCACGTGCCGGTGAGTTTCCAGGTGGTCGCGGATGACCTTGACGGCGACCCCGTTCGGTACTCGGCCGACGACCTGCCGCTTGGGGCAACGTTCGAGCCCACAGCGGGGTTGTTCCGGTGGACGCCTCGCGACCGCGATGTAGATACCAGTTACGTCATTATTGTCCGAGCGACCGACGGCAGGGCCATCACCTCGAAGCGGATCCGCATCACCGTGGTGGGCCCGTCGGAGGAGGGAACCGCGCTCGCCGAGGAAGAGATCATAGGTACGGGGGACGTGGTCGAGGATGTGCTCCCGGAGGAGGAGGTTACCGGGCCAACCTATACCCTTGCCGCCCCGGACCAACCGATCAAGCTGCGGCCTATTGGGAACCAGACCATCAATGTGAGAGAGTCATTCAAGGTGTTCCTCTCGACGGTGCCGTCCCGACGCGGCACCCTCTACACCGTTTCGCCGCTCCCCAGCGGCGCGCAGATTAACCAGACCTCCGGGGTGTTCCAGTGGGCACCGGAGCGAACCGGTGACGTACGGCTCACGTTTACTGCGACCAACGGCCAGTACTCGGATACCAAGACCGTGACCGTTTCCGTTCCCAACCACCCGCCGGCGCTCCCCCTGATCGGTAGACAGACGGCGCTCTCCGGCAAGCTATTCTCTTTGGACGTCGGTGGCTTTGATCCTGACGGCGATCCACTGACGTACTCGCTCGTCTCGGCCTCCGGTTCCCCGAGCGGCATGAGCCTTGGCCAGCGGACCGGCATGTTCTCCTGGAGGCAGCCGCTCACCGGCGGCTACCGCATCACCTACAAGGTGGATGATGGGCTCCTGAGCAGCACGGGCACATTCGACCTTACGGTCAAGGAAGACGCTACGGCCGTAAACCTGCCGCCGAGCTTCACCGAGGTGAACGACATCACCGTGCAGCCTCTCCAGGAGGTCAGGTTCACCGTCTCGGCGCGTGATCCTGAGCAAGGGCTCGTCCTCATCTTCCTCGAGGAGTCCACGAGACCCGATAGGGCAACGTTCCAGGACAACACGTTCTCGTGGACCCCGTCGGTCTCGCACGTCGGGAAACGGTACCCGGTGACCTTCACCGCTTCAGATACCGAGAACATTACCCAGATGACGGTGACGATCACGGTGATACCGCAGGCGAAGAACCCGCCGCGGTGGGTTGCCGGCTTGGAACCGCCGCTCGCCAAGGCGGTGAACGAGGGCGGGAGTGTCTCGTTTGATGTGAAAGCGGAATCTGCACTCCAGCCGCTCACGTACACGGCTTCCGGCCTCCCCGCCGGGGCGAGCTTCGGTGTTTCACCTAACGATCCGACGGTGCGGCGGTTCTCCTGGGCGCCGGGCTACACGGACGGGCAGCCGGCCCCGTACTCGATTACCTTCTCGGTCTCTAACGCCGACGGCAGCGTGCTGGGCACTACCGCGATCACGGTGAGCAACGTGAACCAGCGGCCGACGATCACCACCGGGCCTGCGACGGGGGGCTACTCGGTCCAGGAGGGCGGACAGCTTTCGTTCCTGATCCAGGCAGCGGATGCGGACCCGGAGGATCAGGGAGCGTTGCGGTGCTCGCTCTCATCCACCCCCTCGCTCACCGGGGCGGGCTACAACTGTTCAACCGGAGTGTTCACCTGGGTACCCGACGTCGGCTGGGCGGGTTCCTACCCTGGAGTCACGTTCACCTTCACCGACACCGGCGGCCTGAGCATTTCGGCGCAGACGAGCATCACCGTCACCCCGCAACCCTTCAGCTTCTCCCTCTCAAACTCGGGGTCGGTCTCGGCCGTGCAGGGGAGCGCCGCGCCTCCGGTGACCATCACCACAACCCTGACCTCAGGATCTGCCCAGCCGGTATCCTTCAGTGCTGCTGGTCTCCCGGCGGGCGCCACCCCATCCTTCTCGCCCGCGAACTGCAGCCCCAGCTGCTCAACCTCGCTCACCATCACGACGGCTGCCTCGACGCCGGTGGGTACGTATCCGATCACCGTGAAGGGTAGCGGTGGCGGTATCGACCAGTTTACCGCTCTGAGCTTGACGGTCACCACTTTGCCGCCATCCTTCAGCTTCTCCCTCTCAAACTCGGGGTCGGTCTCGGCCGTGCAGGGGAGCGCCGCGCCTCCGGTGACCATCACCACAACCCTGACCTCAGGATCTGCCCAGCCGGTATCCTTCAGTGCTGCTGGTCTCCCGGCGGGAGCACTAGCTTCGTTCAGCGCTGCCACATGCACCCCGAGCTGCACCAGGACCCTCTCGATCAGTACCTCAGGCGCTACACCCGTTGGGTCTCACGCGGTTACCGTGGCTGCCACCGGGGGCGAGGTCACCCGAACCACAACCTTCAACCTGACCGTCACCGCCACACCATTTGATTTCTCTCTGTCGAACGGTGGTGCCAGGTCTGTGGTGCAAGGCAGCACGGTATCGAACACCATCACCATTTCATCCATTGCTGGTGCGCCGGAGGTTGTATCGTTCTCGGCAGATGCGGAGGTGTTGATCAGCTTCAACGAGCCAAACGGGTTCGGCTGGAAGCTGCTCGGTGTGCTCGCGCCGAGAGCTGCCGCGGCGGTGCCCGGAATGACCTTCTCGTTCTCGCCGACGGCCTGCACCCCGACCTGCTCGACCACGCTCTCCGTCGCGACGAACGGGTCGGTGCCCACCGGGAACTACGCGGTTACGGTGACCGGCACCGCTCCCTCACGCTCGCGCACGACCGTGTTCACACTCACGGTGACCGCGCCTTTGAACTTCACGCTCGCGAACGGTGGGAACCGAACGGTGCAGAAGGGCAGCTCCACCGCGAACACCATCACCGCGACCTTGAGCTCCGGCGCCAGTCAATCGGTGTCCTTCAGCGCCTCTGGGTTCCCATCCGGGGTGAGCGGCTCGTTCTCTCCAACGGCTTGCACCCCGACCTGCTCGGCCACGCTTACCATGACCGCACAGAGCTCAGCCGCAGCAGGGAGCTACCCCATTACGGTAACGGGCACCGCCGGCTCGCTCTCTCGGACGACCTCGTTCACGCTCTCCGTGACCAATCCCCCTACTCCTGCGGGATCGCTTATCCAAATCATCCAGGAGAGTCTCCGGGGCATCCTCGGGCGTATCACGAACCTTTTCTCGCGCTAGCGCCTCGTTGTTCTGAAATGCCTGCTGCGCTATAATGCGAGCACGGCATGCGTCCTCTCCACGACAAGCGGCTCCGAGAGCTTGAGGTAATCGCGAACAGTATCCGGGCGACGCTCATCGAGACGCTCCTCGAGGCCGGCTCCGGGCACTCGGCGGGCCCGCTGGGGATGGCGGACATCTTCACGGCACTCTACTTCCACGTCCTCCACCACCGCCCGAAGGAGCCGGACTGGCCGGACCGCGACCGGCTCGTGCTCTCGAACGGCCACATCTGCCCCGTGCGGTACGTCGCGATGGCCTACGCCGGGTACTTCCCGCTCGAGGAGCTCCGCACGCTCCGCAAGCTCGGGTCGCGCCTCCAGGGACACCCGCACCGCGGCGCGCTCCCGGGGCTCGAGACCACCTCCGGCCCCCTGGGGTCCGGCATCTCGCAGGCGATCGGCATGGCGCTCGCCGCCGAGCTTGATCGAAAGCGGTACCGCGTCTACTGCCTTACCTCGGACGGGGAACACGACGCGGGGAACACTTGGGAGGCGATCATGTTTGCCGGGAAACGCCGCCTCTCGAACCTCACGGTCGTCGTTGACCGGAACAACATCCAGATTGACGGCTACACGGAGGACGTGATGCCTCTGGAGCCGCTCCGGAAAAAGTACGAGGCGTTCCGTTGGCATGTGCTCGAGGTGGATGGTCACAATATGGCCGAGTTTGTAGATGCGGTCCACGAGGCCCAGGCGATCTACGAGGCTCCAACCGCCATCATTGCCCACACCATTCCCGGGAAAGGGGTGAGCTTCATGGAGCGCGACTACCGCTGGCACGGGAAGCCGCCGAACCGGGAGGAGGCCGCGCGAGCGCTCGCCGAGCTTCGCACGCTCGGGGGGCGGATCAGGTCGGAACATGAGTGAGTACCTAGCCACTAGTCGATAGGGTATAGGGTCTGCGGGCACAGCCAACGTGTTACACTCGTATCGAGAACTAACAGTATGGCAAAGGAGCATCGAACTAGTTGTCGAGATCTACCGCCTTACCGAGGTTTTTCCAAAATCCGAACGCTATGGACTTACGAGTCAAATGCGGAGAGCAGTTACATCCATTCCATCAAATATTGCCGAGGGCTACGCCAGGAAACATCGACCAGAGTACCTGCAATTTGTGAGGATCGCGTTCAGTTCAGGAGCTGAGTTAGAAACGCAACTTCTTATTGCCAGCAAGTTAAACCTGGCGCCAGAGGATGCATTTGAAAAACCAGAAGCGTTGCTTGCAGAAGTTATGAAGATGCTCAATAAACTAATTACCGCCCTAGTGGCTAACCCCTAGTGGCCAGTGGCTATGTTGAATCCAGGAGCAAAATTAAATCCAAAACTTTTCGACCCCAACATCGAGCAGCGGCCGACCCGCGATGGCTATGGAGATGGATTAATCATCGCGGGCGAGGATAACCCGAACGTGGTGGTGCTCTGCGCGGACCTCACCGAGTCCACGCGCTCGGAGGCGTTCGCCAAAAAATTTCCCGAGCGCTTCTTTGAAATTGGAGTTGCCGAGCAAAATTTGGCGGCCATTGCCGCAGGTTTTGGCATTTCGGGGAAAATTCCCTACATCTCCTCCTACGCGGTGTTCTCGCCCGGGAGAAACTACGAGCAGATCCGCACGACGATTGCGTACAACGACGCGAACGTGAAGATTGCAGGCGCCCACGCGGGGATCTCCGTGGGACCGGACGGCGCGACCCACCAGGCGACGGAGGACATTGCGATTATGCGCGTGATGCCAAATATACGGGTGTTTGTGCCCTGCGACGCGATCGAGGCTAGAAAGGCAACGGTCGCCGCGGCAAAGCTCTGGGGGCCGGTCTACCTCCGTTTCGGGCGCGAGAAGAGCCCGGTGGTCACCACCGAGGCGACGCCGTTCACGCCCGGGAAGGCAACAATCTTTTGGGAATCAAAGAAACCGCGCTGCGCGATTGTGGGATGTGGTATACTGATGCATCAAGCGCTCCTCGCCGCGCGCGAGCTCGATGCCGAGGGCATAGGAACCGTCGTGATGAACTGCCATACGGTGAAGCCACTCGATGAGCGGACCATCCTGGATGCCGCCCGCCGCTGCGGCAGTGTGGTTACCGTTGAGGAGCACCAGGTGCACGGCGGCCTGGGCGGCGCGGTGGCCGAGCTCCTCGCCCGGGAGCATCCTGTCCCGATGGAGTTTGTGGGGCTCCGTGACACCTTTGGCGAATCAGGGCCCCCGGCCGCACTCCTCGAGCGGTACGGGATGGGGCCAGGGAGCGTCGCAGGAGCCGTGCGCCGCGTCGTACGCCGCACCCGTCGGTAGCCCATGCCTATGGCACGATCCAGGAAAGGTCAGATCGTCATCGAGGTTATCGTCGCAGGCCTCGTCATCGTGCTCGTGAGCCTCGCCGTGGTTCAGGCGATCAGCGCTTCGCTCCGTGGGGTGGAGCAGAGCCGGACGAAAGGTGCCGCCGCCTTCCTCTCACGGGAGATGAACGAAGCGGTCCGGGCGATCTCTCAAGAGAAGTGGCAAGACGTGGCAAACCTCGCCACGAGCTCAGCGAACACCTACACCGCCACCCAGTCGAGTAACAAGTGGGTTACGACGGCAGGCACGGAGAACGTTTCCTTGAACGGTATTACCTACACCCGGTACCTGTACCTTGACGATGTGTACCGGTCAGATACGACCGGCCAAATTACACCGAGCGGCGGTTTCTGGGACCCGCTCACAGCCAAGGTAACCACCGTGGTGAGCTGGACCAGCGTGACCGGCGCCGCTGACAGCTACACGAAGACGCTCTACCTGTCAAAGTTCCTGAACGAGATTTTCCACCAGACGGACTGGTCCGGTGGGCCGCAGGCGCTTGCGGTGGTCGCCTCCTACGCGAACACCTTCGAGACCTCGACGGGCGTGGCGTACGATACCGCCGGCCAGGTGGTCTTGGGGATCGCTGCCACGCCGCCTCCTGGCACACCCTCGCTCGCCTCTCCGGCGAGCGGCGCAACGAACCAGGCAACCACCCTCACCTTCTCCTGGAGCGCCTCCTCTGGGGCCACGAGCTACCGCCTCCAGGTCTCGAGCCTTTCAAACTTCAGCGTCCTTACCTACGACAATAGCTCGATTACCGCCACCTCGCAGGCTGTCTCCGGCCTCTCGAACGGCACCACGTACTACTGGCGGGTGAACGCGACGAACGGCAGCGGCACGAGCGGCTGGTCAGACGCGTGGGGCCTCACCACGAGCCTGGCGGCGCCGACCTTGGCTTCCCCCGCGAACGGGGCAACCGGGGTCGCCACCAACCCCACCTTCTCCTGGAATGCCTCCTCGGGCGCCACCTCCTACCAGCTCCAGGTCTCAACCGTCTCGAACTTCGCCTCGACTGTCTATGACACTTCCGGGTTGACCGGTACCTCCCAGCAAGTCTCGGGCCTATCAAACAACACCACCTACTACTGGAGAGTGAATGCTACGAACTCCGGGGGAACGAGTGACTGGTCTTCTACACGAAGTCTTACGACGATCCTGGCGGCGCCGACCTTGGCTTCCCCCGCGAACGGGGCAACCGGGGTCGCCACCAACCCCACCTTCTCCTGGA
>CAYJQO010000005.1:0-35994 GCA_964372445.1 uncultured Candidatus Saccharibacteria bacterium | reverse complement strand
TCGGCTACATCGACGGCAGCGATGGTGGTGAGGCAAAGTTTGAGCTCGAGCTTTCGCTTCCAGGCTTCTACACTTCCGGTTTACTGAAGGCCGCATTGGCAGAAAATTTTATCCGCGGCATTGAGAGGAAACCACTCCTGTGATTATCCACGCCGCCCCCCTTTCGGGCGGCGTTTTCTTTGAGATGCTTCCGTTGCTGACTAGGACGTGGTAGGATATAGGCGATGAAAATGAATCGATCTGGAGCGATTGCGGTGCTCCTGCTCGTTACGGTGCCGCTCGTCGCTTTGGCACATGGAGCCTCGGCGCTGCCCGACCCAGGGCTTACCCCGGACCACCCGCTCTACTTCTTGAAGACCTGGAAGGAGCAAATCCAGCTCTTCTTCACGTTTGATGCGGAACAAAAAGCCGAGCAATACCTTCATCTTGCTGAAGTAAGACTTGCAGAATACCAAAAGATGATTGAGAAGGCCCTTCGACCGGCTCAGGGTGAGTCTGCAGGGCAGACTCAGGCAAAGTATGAACAGATAGCGGAGCGGACGCTTCAAAAATATGAAAACCAGTTAAATCGCGCACTAGAGAAAGCCGAAGAGCTCAAGGCGAAGAGTGAGGAGAAAGCCGACGAAATCAAAACTAAAATTGAAGAAGCCACCTCAAAACATATTCAAGTGCTTCAGGAAAACTTAGCGAAAGCGCCCGAGGCGGCAAAACGAGGATTAGAACAAGCGATTGAGGTATCAGAAAAGGGAATAGAGAAAGTGGGAAACACATTGAAAGCCAGCGGTTCTCAAGCGATTCAAGAGAAAGCCGCAGAAGCGATCAAGCGCGTTGAAGATCTGATTCGGCAACATAATTATTCTGTGCCCCCAGATGTTCACGCCACAAGCTCTAGTTTTCTGAAGTCGTTCATGGGCGTGATCATTCATCCTGCTTCTGCCCAAATTAAACCTGAGGGAAGCGACGGAGGACAGCTACCGCCCAACGAAGTAAATCCATATGTAAAACCATATAGAGAAGAAGTTGCCCCAGAGCCGCAAGAGAAGGCACCCCCAACGAGTGGCGGCGGTCAATTACCTAGTGGGGAAACACAAGAGTTTAAAAAAGATATGCCAGTTATTCAAGAAAGAAAATCTCCACAGGTTGGTGGAAGCGGACAGGTACCGTTACCACCCGTTATTCTTGAGCACCTAAGGGCAGCAAAAAAAGCTTATAGTGAAGGTGATTTCGAGACGGCACTTCGTGAAGCCAATTTGGCCGAGACGATGCTCCTCATAGATATTTATACCGGTATAAGCAACAGCTACAAAACTGACCTCCAGAATCTTCATAATAGAGCTTCTGAATTTGGTTCACTGAGAGAGTACCCAAATTTATTGTCAGCTTTAAATATTGCCGATAATTATTTCGCTCAAGCAGAAAGAGCCCTTGAAAGGCTTACGGAGCACTTTACGGAAAAAGGAGATACAATTGAACACCCAAAATCTGATCCGTTTATGATTAGGTTAAGAGAAGCGCAAGATAAGGCGTATCCAGCGATCCAAGCCGGATGGCGAGTTTACGAATCAATCATTAATTAAGTCTTATTTATATAGCTTGAGGGGGGCTTGACAGTTACTGACACATCGGCGAAGCCTCCAAGAAATTATCAGAAGCATTCAAAGATAGCCATTCTACCATTCTTTGGAGAGAGATCGCGGGCATGCGTGATAAACTTATCCATGACTATTTTGAAATTGATGTTGAGGCCGTATGGGAAACAGTTCAAAAGGATATTCCATTTTTAAAACATGGGCTCTAATTTTACGCACAATACAGGTTTCGCAAAAATCCCACTCGTTCTCATTATTCTTGCGATCATCACTGCCGTGGGAGGATATATTGCGATAGTAAAGCCGCAACTAGTTTCGGTTACTCCTACACCATCGCCAGTTCCAACATCGATACCAATCCCAATTGCGACTTCAACTTCAGAATTTAATACTTCAACCTGGAAAACCTACCGCAACGAGCAGTATGGGTTTGAGATAAGATACCCACAAGTGTTAGAAGATATAAAAAAAGTTTCTACTTTTATAATAGCGGAGGGTGATGATATATCGTTAACAATCAACAGAAATGCTATCTTTGACTGCGATAATGTTAAGACGTGGATCGCCACCGCTATAGAAGGGAAGGAGAAAATTGTAAAAGAATTATTAGTTAATTTAACGCCAGCCAAATTTATTTCGCAGTTCGAAATATATAGTGCTAGAGGATATCTTGAAAAAAGGCTTTATACGTGTATTAAAAGTAATCCGCCAACTGTTTTGGATTTTCGCATACTTAAATATTCCGATGAACGCGATAAAAAATATTCAACAGCATTTGATCAAATCCTCTCCACCTTCAAATTCATTGAGCCGAGTTCGAGTTCTCCATCAACTGCGCCGAAAATTACTGTTCTTTCTCCAAATGGTGGTGAGCAATGGAAAATTGGTGAGACACACACTATTCGTTGGAGTTCGAGCGGATACAGTGGCAATATAGATATTTCATTATTGAAGCAGAAGATGGATTTTGGAGTTGAAATCGCAACACTTTACGTCGCGAAAGGAGTACCCAACACCGAGAATTATTCATGGACGATACCCGCGTCTTTCACCATTGATGCCAATCGCTCAATTGATATCTCAAGCGGCAATTACTATAAAATCATTGTGGGAGCTCCCGGTTCGCAGAACGATAAATACGACGCAAGTGATAATTTTTTCACGATTAACCAGTAAAGCTTAGTTATCCCCAATTGGTGAGGGGGGGGCTTGACAGTTACTGACACATCGGCGAAGATTACTCTTGTAGGCTCTACAGTCGAAGGGGCACACCAGGCGTTATTTTTTTCGCTACAAACCATGGCTGAAAAGGAAAAATTCGATCGTTCGAAGCCCCACGTGAACGTGGGAACCATTGGCCACGTAGACCACGGTAAGACGACCCTTACCGCGGCGATTACGCACGTCTTGCACATGAAGGGGCTGGCCAAGAAAGAGGAGTCGGTTGACCAGATTGACAACGCACCGGAGGAGAAGGCGCGCGGCATCACGATCGCGCTCCACCACTCCGAGTATGAGTCCGAGAAGCGGCACTACGCGCACATCGACGCGCCCGGCCACGCGGACTACATCAAGAACATGATCACCGGTGCCGCCCAGATGGACGGCGCGATTCTCGTGGTTTCCGCCGCGGACGGCCCCATGCCGCAGACCAGAGAGCACATCCTCCTGGCCCGCCAGGTGGGCGTGCCGGCGATGGTTGTGTTCCTCAACAAGGTGGACATGGTGGACGATAAGGAGCTCATTGACCTCGTCGAATCGGAGGTGCGGGAGCTTCTCAAGAAGTACAACTTCCCGGGTGACCAGATCCCCATCATCCGCGGTTCGGCGACCAAGGCCCTTGCGGCGAAGTCGGTTGACGATGAAGCGGTGAAGCCGATCCTCGAGCTTGTGAAAGCGCTCGATGAGTTCATCCCCGAGCCGGTCCGTGAAATTGACAAGCCGTTCCTCATGCCGGTTGAGGACATTTTCTCGATTGAGGGACGCGGCACCGTGGTCACCGGCCGGGCCGAGCGGGGGGTGGTCAAGGTGAATGAGGAAATCGAAATTGTCGGCATCAAGCCTACCCAGAAAACCGTGGTTACGGGCATCGAGATGTTCCAGAAGACCCTCGATGAGGGCCGTGCGGGTGACAACGTTGGCATCCTGCTCCGCGGGCTGAAGAAGGAAGATGTCGAGCGGGGCCAGGTGATCGCGAAGCCGGGGAGCGTGACGCCGCACACCGAATTTGAGGCGGAGGTCTACGTGCTCTCCAAGGAGGAGGGCGGCCGACACACGCCATTCTTCAAGGGGTATAAGCCGCAATTCTACATTCGAACAACCGATGTGACCGGCGAGATGGTTCTGCCGGCGGGTGTTGAGATGGTGATGCCGGGGGATACCGTTTCCATCAGCGTACGGCTCATTGTGCCCGTGGCCCTCGAAGAGAAGCAGCGGTTTGCGATCCGGGAAGGCGGCAAGACGGTGGGTGCCGGCGCGGTGAGCAAGATCACCAAGTAGCACAGGGCCGGGGTTGTGCCCCAAGCTACTGAATCGTGCCGGGTTCCCCTGTCTTGGTACCCCGTATCGGCAATGGGAGATCGTTGAAACCATGGCGAAGAAAGACGAGCAGCTTCAGAAGGAAAGACTCCGCCTCCGCATCAAATCGTACGATGCGAAGCTTATCGACAACTCGGTGCGCCAGATCATCGAGGCGATCAAGCGTCACGGGGGCGACGTGGTTGGGCCGATTCCGTTGCCAACGGAGTTTCGTCGCTACACGGTGAACCGATCGACGTTCATTGATAAGAAATCGCGCGAGCAGTTTGAAATGCGCGTCCACAAACGTCTGATCGATATCCTGAACCCCCAGCAGAAGATTATTGAATCGCTTACCGATCTGAACCTCCCTGCCGGAGTAGATGTCGAGATCAAGATGAGCCAGGTTGACACCGGGAAGCGGGTGCGCTAGGATAGCGGCGGGTAAGCCAGATCCATTCGGATGGCGGGTGCAACAGGGCTGGACCCTGTTGTTTTGTACTCCGTGTGTGCCTGGTGAGCACGTATGAAAAAGATTAAGGCGCGAAAGGTAAAAATGACCCAAGTGTGGCGGGAGGATGTGGCCAAGCCGGTAACGGTGCTGCGTTGTGATAGTGCCAACCAGCCACTGCTTGAAGGCCTCAAGGAAGGCGATCGGGTTGACGTGAGCGGCCTCTCCAAGGGAAAGGGATTCCAGGGCGTGGTGAAGCGGCACGGGTTCCACGGTGGCCCCAAGAGCCATGGGCAGAAGGATCGCCTGCGCGCCCCCGGTTCCATCGGCGCTACGGCGCCGCAGCGGGTCATCAAGGGGCGCCGCATGGCTGGGCATATGGGGCAGGAGCGTGTGACGGTACGGCACCTCTCCGTGGTGTCGGTGGAGCCATCCACGGGAACCCTGATGCTCCTCGGAGCGGTACCCGGATCTCCAGGCACCATGGTCGAGGTGAGAGCGTAGCGATTAATGCCCTGGAGTAGCAACGGTGAACTATGACGGTGGATCTCTACGACAAGAGCAATAGCAAGATCGGCACGGTAGAACTGCCTGATCGGATATTCAAGGTAAAGTGGAACCCTGACCTGGTGCACCAGGTACTCACCGCACAGCTTGCCAATCGGCGCGCGCCGCTCGCCCACACCAAAGATCGCTCAGAGGTGCGGGGCGGCGGGAGGAAACCCTGGCGGCAGAAGCACACTGGCCGGGCGCGGCACGGGTCGTCGCGGTCACCGCTCTGGGCTGGTGGTGGGGTGACCTTTGGCCCGCGTAGCGACCGTAAGTTTTCAAAAAAGGTGAACCGGAAGATGAAACGCCTCGCCCTCTGCTCGGTGCTCTCGAAAAAGCTTTCGAGCGGTGAGGTTCGCATCGTGGATGGCCTGAACCTTCCCGAGCAGAAAACCAAACAGGTTGCGGCGATGCTCAAGCGTTTCTCCGAGCGGGCGCCGAGCGCTCTCCTCGTGGCGGCGAAAGGCAATCGGAACCTTGTGCTCGCGAGCCGCAACATCCCCAACGTAGATGCAAAGCGGGCGGCATCGCTTAACATCCACGATTGCCTCTCCCACCGGGATATCCTGATTGAGGCAGCATCGCTCCCCGAGCTTGCCACGCAACCGAACGTGTAGCGCCGTACCATGTCCATTCTTAAATCATTGAAGAAGAAATCTGAATCGGTACCCACACCCGCGGGTCCGGCTCCCCATGCGGACGGAAAGCCAGTGGGGCCACGCGGCGTGCGCGCCGCGCGGGCGGTACTGAAACGGCCGCACGTGAGCGAGCGCGCCCATGCGCAGGCCGCACAGCGAAAGTATTTTTTCTGGGTTACCGACGAGGCAACAAAGCCGATGATCCGACAGGAAGTCCACATCCGCTACGGGGTGGACGTCGCCGATGTGAACATCATCCGGTCCCGCGAGAAGGCGAAGCGGTACCGAAACCGGGAGAGCCACCGGCGCCAGGTGAAAAAGGCGATCGTGACGCTCAGGGAAGGGCAGCAGATCGAAATTGCCTAGCATGAAACATTTCAGTCCGAGAACCCCGTCCCGCCGCTCCATGACCGTAGTTGACTACGGCGCGTTGACTGCTGGGGTGGAGACACCCAAGCGCCTCCGGAAGCGGTTGCAGCGTCACGCCGGCCGCAACAACCAGGGACGAATCACCGTTCGGCACCAGGGCGGCGGGGCTAAGGCGCTCTACCGCGTGATCGATTTCGGAGAAGGGAAGGTGGAAGTCCCCGGCCGCGTCGAGGCTATTGCATACGATCCGTACCGGACCGCATTCATCGCACTCGTTCTCTACCGCGATGGTGACCGTTGCTACAGTATCGCTCCGCAAGGGCTCAAGGTGGGGGATGCGGTGCTCGTGGGTGAAAATGCACCGCTCACCGTGGGCTCACGGACGCGCCTAAAGCGCATTCTCGTGGGGACATACATCTACAACGTGGAGCTTATCCCCGGCCGTGGCGGACAACTTGCCCGAGCCGCAGGATCATCTCTCCAGGTGCTGGCGAACGAGGACGGGTACACCCAACTGAAAATGCCGTCGGGTGAAATTCGTAAGGTGCCATGGGATTGCTTCGCCTCGATCGGACAAGTTTCCAACCCCGAGCACGGCCTTGTCGTCATCGGTAAGGCGGGGCGGTCCCGCTGGCTGCACATTCGGCCCACGGTGCGCGGTTCGGTCATGAATCCTCGGGACCACCCCTATGGCGGGGGCGAGGGTCGGACGCAGCGTGGCACCAAGCGTCCAAAGACAAAGTGGGGAAAGATTACCGGTGGGCATCGGACCCGGAAGAAGGGCAAGTGGTCGAGCAGTCTCATTCTGAAGCGCCGCACGTAGCGTAGCATCTATGTCACGTTCATCGAAGAAAAATCCATGGGTTGATCCGAAGCTTCTGAAGAAAGTGATGCGCCTCAAGCGCGGTGATGAGACATCCATCAAGACCTGGTCCCGCGACTCCGAAATTGCCCCCGAGATGGTCGGGTTCACCTTCGCCGTCCACAACGGGAAGGATTTCATTGAGGTTAGGGTGTCGGAAGATATGGTTGGGCACCGGCTCGGGGAATTCTCCCTCACGAGGAAGTTCGTGAAGCACGGGGGCAAAATGCAGCGGGAACTTGAGCAGAAGACGAAAGAGGTAGCGCCGGCCGCGGCGGCGCCCAAGAAGGAGTAACGTTACGGTACCTGTAACCATGGCAGCCACATCGACATCCACGTCATCAACCGTTACCGCGAAGCTGCGGTACCTGAAGATCGCGCCGCGCAAGGTGCGTGCCGTTGTGGACCTCATCCGTGGTTTGTCGGTGAACGAGGCTGAGGCTAGGCTCATGCTCTCACCCCGCCGGTCGGGCAGCTATATCAGAAAGCTGCTCCGAAGTGCCGTGGCGAACGCTAAACAAACATTGAAGGTGGATCCGATGAAGCTCTTTGTGTGTGAGGTGCGAGTGGACCAAGGACCCAAGACCACTCGGTGGACCCCACGCGCGCGAGGTAGCGCGAGCCCGATTGAGAAAAAGACCAGCCATATCACGCTCGTTCTCGGTGTCTCCGATACCCTACCGAAGCCGAGGTTCACCTTTGCCGAGAAGCCAAAGAAGGAGAAACCTGATGAACGAAAAAAGAGGGGAGTAGTGAAATCGGAAGGTAAGGAGTCCGCGAAGAAACCGCACGAGGTAGCTACGGCTCATTCGCGCGAAGAGAAAAAGGTCGCGCCAGGTGAAAAGCCGAAATCGGGTCGGGGCTTCATGCAGAAGATGTTTCGCCGGAAGGCAATATAGCTGCCATGGCTCAGAAAGTAAACCCAAACGCATTCCGACTAGGTCTCACGGTGCCGTGGTCAAGCCGATGGTTTTTCAAGCGGCCGGTTCGCTGGTTCCTGGAGGAAGACCACATTATCCGCTCCATCATTCGCCAGCGCGTGCTCGCTGCCGGCATTGCTGGGATTGACATCGAGCGAACCGGGGATGTGATGCGGATTCTCATCCGCGCGAGCCGGCCGGGGCTCATCATCGGGCGCGGCGGCAAGGGCATCGATGAGCTGCGCACCGACGTGCTGCGCGCGGTAACGGCCTTCCGGGCTGCGAACCGCATCCAGGGCAGGTTCTCCCTGAACGTCAACATCGAAGAGCTGAGGCGTTCTGATGTTTCGGCGGCGGTTGTGGCCCAACAGGCCGCATTCGATATCGAACGGCGGAAGCCGTACCGGGGTGTCCTGAGACGTACCCTGGAGGCGATGATGCAGAATCGCGAGGTGAAGGGAGCCAAAATCAGGCTATCCGGTCGTTTGAACGGGGCCGAGATCTCTCGACGTGAATGGCTTGCTCGAGGCCGCATGCCGCTCCAGACCCTTCGAGCTAATATTGATTACGGGGAGGCAACGGCGTTCAACTCGTACGGAACCGTTGGCGTGAAGGTCTGGGTTTACAAGGGTGATCTTTTTCCTGCGCGCGGAGGGCAAGGTGCTCGTGAGGAACGGCCACGGTAACCATGCTGCAACCAAAAAAGCAAAAATTTAGAAAACAGCAGAAGGGCCGCTCCCGTCGTCGCATGAAGGAGACGCGGGGAACCGCCCTGGCGTTCGGTCGCTTCGGTCTCCAGGCCATGAGCGCTGCCTGGGTCAAGGCGAACCAGATCGAGGCGGCTCGAAAGGCAATTGTCAACTCGCTCAAGCGTGAGGGCAAGGTGTGGATCCGTATATTCCCTGATAAACCGATCACCAAGATGCCGCCCGAGGTTACCCTCGGCGGTGGGAAGGGGGAGGTTGATCACTACGTGTTTCCGGTGAAGCCTGGGAGGATCCTCTTCGAAATTGATGGTGTGGAGCACGGAACCGCAAGCGCGGCGCTACGTCTTGCGAGCCACAAGCTTCCCCTACGGACCCGTGTCGTTACCAAATTGAAACCCTAAACCATGAAACGGCAAGATCTACAGCAGTATAGAACGAAAACATCGGCGCAGATCACCGAAGAGGTGCAGCATCTCCGCGAGCGCTTGAGCGCGTTGCGGTTTGACCTAGCTGCCGGCAAGGTGAAAAATTTGAGAGAAATTCATACGATCAAGCGGTCGATTGCCCAACTTCTCACCTTGGAGGGATCTCTGGGCGGGGCTGCGAGCAAGCGCACACCATGAGGACACTGCAAGGGATCATAGTTTCAGATAAGATGCGCAAAACGCGGGTGGTTGCGGTCGAGCACCAGCGGAAACATCCGCGCCTCGGTAAGCTGTACCAGGTTACCGAGCGGTTCAAGGCGCACGATGAGGAGGAACGATTCCATACCGGCGATGTCGTTACCATCCAGGAATCCCGTCCACGGTCGAAGGATAAGCGGTGGGTTATCGTTGCCAAGGTTGAGGTGAAGCAGGGCTAGCGAGCCGATATGATCCAGGAACGAGCCATACTCAAGGTTGCCGATAACAGTGGAGCGAAGATCATTCGCTGTTTCCGCGTGCTCGGTGGCAGCAAGCGTCGGTACGCACGCATCGGCGACATCGTGGTTGCTTCGGTGCGGGTAGCAGAGCCTCGGAAGCAGGTGAAGAAAAAAGATATTGTCCGAGCACTCATCGTGCGCCAGCGTGCCCCGATGCGGCGAAAGGATGGTTCCTACGTTCGCTTCGATGACAACGCAGCGGTCCTGATCGACAAGGGCGAACCCCGCGGGACCCGGATTTTTGGTCCAATCCCGCGTGAAATCAAGGAACGTGGCTACGATACCATTGCCTCGCTTGCCGAGGAACTTGTCTAACCATTCCATGATCATCAAGAAAGGAGATACGGTGACCATCACCAAGGGGAAGGACCGTGGCAAGACGGGGAAGGTTATTCGCGTTCTGCCGGACGACGGCAAAGTTGCGGTCGAGGCGTTGAATGTGTACAAGAAGCACGTGCGCGCTCGCCAGCAGGGGCAGAAGGGTGAGGTGGTGTCGGTGACGCGACCGTTGCCGGTTGCCAACGTTGCCCTGCACTGCCCGAGGTGCCACCGGGGAGTTCGTGCGGGGCGCCGCTACGAAGGCAAGGTAAAGGTTCGCTACTGCAAACGGTGCAAGGGAACCCTCTAGCATATGACCGCAAAGAAGGCAGCGATCAAACAGACGTGGCAGACCAAGCTTGAAAAGATCGTGGTGGGCACGGGAGTTGGACGCCTGCGGAACCTCTCCCAGTTTGAAGACAAGGTGCTCCCGGAGATCATGAAGGAGTTTGCGCTGATTACCGGCCAACGGCCAGCAGCGCGCGCCGCGAAACAATCCATTGCGAGTTTCAAGACTCGAGAGGGAGATATCGTTGGGTTGCAGGTGACGCTCCGCCGTGGGCGCATGCGTGACTTCCTGACCCGGCTGGTCCGGGTGGTGCTGCCGCGTGTGAAGGATTTTCGCGGCATTGATCTGAAGAGTGTTGATGAACGTGGGAACCTGAACATCGGCATCCGCGAGCAATTTGTATTTCCGGAGATCGACGTTGAGAAATCACACGTCAGTTTCGGGCTCCAGGTCACCGTGGTGCCTACGGTCCGCGATCGGGCGCGTGCGATTGATTTGTACCGATCCCTTGGGGTACCATTGAAAAGCTCCGCTACCACTTCCAAGCGGTAGCGCACTGTTTTACTCATGGCTAAAACATCTGTCATAGCGCGCTCTAAGAAACTGCCAAAGTACTCGACGAGAATTGTCCGTCGATGCTTCCGCTGCGGCCGCAAGCGTGCCTACATGCGCGATTTTAACGTGTGTCGCATTTGCTTCCGGGAGTTCGCCCGCCGCGGCGAGATACCGGGCATCACCAAGGCGAGCTGGTAGCTTCTTGTTCCCATGTACATCGATGTGATGATCAGGATAAAGAACGCGATCGCCGCAAAGAAGCGGTCGGCGAAGGTTCGCTATACGCGGATGGATTACGCGGTGCTCAACTGCCTGCAGCGGGCCGGGTACCTCAAGAAGGTGGAGGTGAAGGGGCGGTCGCTGAAGAAGATCGTGGAGGTTGAGTTTAATCCAGAGCGGCCAGTGGAACAGGTACGTTTCCTAAGCACCCCATCTTTGAGACGCTACGGTGGCTACCAGGATTTCAAGCTGGTTCGCGGGGGCTACGGATCACTCATTGTTTCGACGCCGCGAGGAATTCTCACCGGGCAAGAGGCCCGACGGCAGAAGGTCGGCGGCCAACTGCTCTTCGAGGTGCGGTAGTCAACATTCCATGTCTAAGATTGGAAAACAGCCAGTGGCCATACCGAGCGGTGTAACGGTTGCGGTGGCCGGTGATGAGCTCCTGGTCAAGGGAGATCGCGGCGAGCTTCACGTCCCCATTTTGAGTGGCGTAGCGGTTTCAATCGAAGGTGGCAGTGCCCACTGCAAGCTCTTGCGCAACGCGAAGCAGGCTCGGAGCAACTGGGGGACAGTCCGCGCCCTGCTCCAGAACGCGGTTTCCGGTCTCTCGAAAGGTTTTGAGAAGGTGCTCATCCTCGAGGGGATCGGCTTCCGGGTTACCAAGGAGGGAGACAGCCTGGTGATGTCTCTAGGGTTTTCCCACCCGGTTCGCTACGACCTGCCGCCCACGGTTACCTGTGACGTGGAAAAAAATTCTATCCTCAAGCTGCGGGGTTTTGACAAGGCGCTTGTCGGACAGGTGGCGGCCGAGATTCGATCCTTCCGGAAGCCGGAGCCATACAAAGGAACCGGGTTCCACTACCAGGATGAGGTCGTGCGGCGGAAGGCCGGCAAGAAGGCTGGGGCAGCCACCAGCGGCGCTGCCGCGTAGCTACCAGAACCATGTACGGTACCAAGGCAATGAACGAGAAGCGTACGCGCCGTGCCCGCCGCGTCCGAGCCCGCGTTCGGGGAATTGCGCTCCGGCCGAGGCTCTCGGTGTTCCGCAGCAACCGCTACCTCTACGCGCAGCTCATTGATGACGGTACCGGGAAAACCCTCGCTGCTGCGTCATCGCACGACACTGAACGGAAGGTGATGAAAACTGAAGCGGCAGCGAGGGTCGGTGAGGCTATTGCCGCTGCCGCCAAAAAGGTAGGCGTCGAGCGAGCCGTGCTCGATCGAGGATCGTACCGCTACCACGGGCGCGTGCGGGCGCTCGTCGAGGCGGCGCGGAAGGGGGGGTTGCAGGTGTAGCACGTAACCATGCGTGGCATGATGCATCAGCTCAAGGCGAGGAAGAGCGAGTACCAGGAAAAGGTGCTCGAGGTTCGGCGCGTTACCCGCGTCATGGCCGGCGGGAAGCGATTCAGCTTCCGGGCAACCGTAGTAGTTGGGAACAAGGCTGGGAAGGTAGGCGTCGGTGTGGCAAAAGGTTTGGACTATTCCTCATCTATTCAGAAGGCGTGCCGCCAAGCGGAGAAAACGGTTATCACGGTGCCCCTTGTGGATCGGCGAACCATCCCCCATGATGTCGAGGCGAAGTACGGTGCTGCCCGGGTGAGGATTAAACCCGCCAGGGCGGGTCACGGGCTGATTGCCGGGGGCGCGGCGCGGGCGGTGCTCGAGCTCGCGGGTGTTCAGGATATTTCAGCGAAAATTATTGGCCGCACCAAGAACAAAATCGCGAACGCACAGGCGACGCTCCAGGCGCTTCGGTCACTCCATGCGAAGCGTCCCGCTGGGGGTACCCCAGCAGCGACGGGGACTGGAACTATACGAGAGCCGTCTGAGGAAGGGAAGGAGTAGCACCATGCAGCTGCACGAATTACGGCCGAATCAGGGGAAGAAATGGCGCAAGCGTGTCGGTCGCGGCGGCAAGCGGGGCACGTTCTCCGGGCGCGGATCGAAGGGGCAGCGGGCCCGCGCCGGCCACCGCATCCGTCCGGCGGAGCGGGATCTCTTCATGCGCATCCCGAAGCGTCGCGGCGTGAAGCATATCTCTCTCGCCCCCCGTCCGGTAATCGTTAAGATCGGCGACCTCGGGCGCCTCTTCCCGGATGGCGAGGTGACGCCTCGCGCGCTTGTCAAACGGGGTCTTATCCGGAAACCTGGGGATCGGGTGAAAATTCTTGATGGTGGCGAGGTACGGCAGCCATTCACCGTGCGCGGCATTGAAGTATCCGCCCAAGCGAAAGAGAAAATTATTGCTGCAGGTGGTACCATAACCGTGCGCGTTCGACGGTAATGTAGACCATGCAACGTCTCCTCCAAATTTTTAAGATTCCCGATCTTCGCCGGAAGGTGTTCATGACCCTCCTGTGGCTCCTCGTGTTTCGTCTCCTCGCAGCCATTCCTATTCCCGGCGTCGACAAGGTACGACTCGACCAGTTCTTCAACTCGAACCAGCTCTTCGGGTTCCTCAATATATTCTCTGGTGGCGGTCTCGAGAGCCTCTCAATCATGATGCTCGGGGTCGGCCCCTACATCACCGCGACCATCATCCTGCAGCTCCTCACAATGATCTTCCCGAAGCTGAAGAAGGCATACTATGAGGAGGGCGCCGAGGGACGTGCGAAGTTCAACCGCCTCTCTCGATACCTCACGGTGCCGCTGGCAGCGCTTCAGTCCTACGGTTTCCTCAACCTCCTCATTTCCCAGGGTGTGCTCGAGCGTCTGCCGCTCGTGCCGCTCTTTACGAACGTAGCTGTGATCACGGCGGGGAGCGTGCTCCTCATGTGGATCGGTGAGCTCATCAGCGAGTACAAGATCGGGAACGGCATCTCCCTCATCATTTTCGCCGGCATCGTGAGCAGCCTCCCGCGGCAGACGCTCTCAAGCTTCCTCAACTACAACCCGTCGGTGCTCCCGACCTACCTCGCCTTCGTGATCCTGAGTGTGATCGTGATTGCCGGGGTTGTGTACGTGAACGAGGGTGAGCGGAAGATCCCCATTTCCTACGCCAAGCAGGTGCGGGGGAACAAGCTCTACGGCGGTGTCTCGACCTACCTTCCGCTCAAGGTGAACCAGGCCGGGGTGATTCCCATCATCTTCGCCATTTCGCTCCTCCTCTTTCCACAGTTCATCGCGCAGGCGCTCTCGGTGGTTTCGTCTGATCTTTCCGTGCGCATGAATCAGATTGTCGCCACACTCTTCAATAATCCCTTCCTCTACGGTGCATTCTACTTCGTGCTCGTCGTGGTTTTCACGTACTTCTACACGGCGATTACCTTTGACCCACAGGAGATCTCCAAGAACCTGCAGCGGAGCGGCGGCTTCGTTCCTGGCATCCGTCCAGGTCAGGCGACCACCGACGTGATCGCGCACGTCGTCCGCCGCACCACCCTCTTCGGTGCCCTCTTCCTCGGCACGGTGGCGATCCTCCCGAACATCACACACATTGTGACGGGCATTCAGGCGCTCCAGATCGGGGGCACCGCGCTTCTCATTGTGGTGGCGGTGGCACTCGAGGTGATGAAGCAGGTTGAGTCCCAGCTCACGATCCGCGAGTACGAGGGGATTTTTTAGCGCACGCAGCAGACACTCTCGCACCGGGTGTCCGCGCGCTCCAGCGACGCGCGGCACCCTACGCTCTCATAGCAAGAGTGGTCTTTTCGAGATGGTGAAACTATTAGTTGACCACGGAGCTGATCCCAAGGGACGTGAATCTGGTTTTTACCATGTGTCGGCCGTGATGTGGGCTTATGCATATAGCTACCAAGAAATCGTGGATTTTCTACTTGGGGAGGGCGCAACATTAACCGACGATGAACGCCAATATGCTGAGTGTCACAGGATAGAAGTGGATACTCTTGGTGTTTTGGGAGCCTGACAAGTCTAGCATTGGTCTGTTTGCGAATGGCCCCGACAAATCATCGTCGGGGCTTTTTTATTTTGCCGTGCCGGTGGCATTTGTCATTTATACTCACGATCGTGAGTATAAATGACAAATGGATTATTCAGGTGTTCCATGTATCGGCACGGGTGGTATAATGAGCACATGAAGGAACAAGCAGTCATCATCTACGGGCCACCCGGTTCGGGCAAGGGAACCCAGGCCGACCTCTTGGTGCGGCGGTTCAACTTCATCCATTTCGATACGGGGCGCTACCTCGAGGGTTACCTGCACGCTCCTGCCGCCGCGAAGAGCCGTATGCTCCGCCGGGAGCGCATACTCTGGGACACCGGGAAACTGAACACGCCCGCGTGGGTGCTAGGCATTGTGAAAGCGGAGACCAAGAAGGTGGCGCGCGCCGGCATGAGCATCGTCTTCAGCGGCTCTCCGCGGACCACGTTCGAGGCGTTCGGGGATCGCAGGGGGAGCGGGCTCATGGCGCTCCTCAACAGCCTCTACGGTAAAAAGAATGTAACCGTGCTCTGGCTTACCGTGGCCGAGCGTACCGCGATGCGCCGGAATGGTGCGCGGCTTGTCTGCTCGGTCTGCGGGTTGCCGATTCTCGCAAGCGCCAAGAGCCGGCACTGCGCGTTCTGTGCCGGACCGATGCGGCGCCGTACGCTCGACGACCCGAGCATCATTAAAGTTCGGCTCAAGGAGTATCGAAACCGTACCTACCCGATTATCGCCGAGATGCGGCAACGTGGGTACCGTGTACTGAAGATTCCTGCGGAGCGCGTGCCGTATCGGGTGTTTGAACACGCGGTACGGGCGCTCAGTCTCTCACGCCGGGTTTAGCTGGCATGGTACGACTCAAGACGGAGCGTGACTTGGAGATGCTCCGGGCCTCGGGCCGGATCCTCGCCGATCTCCTCTCAAGCCTCTCAGCTTTGGCTCGCGAGGGTACGACGCTCGCATCCCTCGATGCCAAGGCACGCGAATTGCTCGCATCGGCGCACGCCAAATCGGCTTTCCTTGGTTACACCCCCGAAGGGGCGCGAGCACCATACCCGAGCGCCATCTGCACCTCGGTGAACGGCACCGTGGTTCATGGTTTGCCTACCGGTTACGCGCTGTGCCGCGGCGACTTGCTCTCCATTGACGCCGGTGTTGACTACCGTGGGTACTTCACAGATGCCGCGGTGACCGTTGGCATCGAGCCAATCTTGCCGCAGGCGCGTCGGCTCCTCGAGGCAACCGAGGATGCGCTCCGTGCAGCCGTAGGGGAGTGCAGGAGCGGGCAGCGCCTGGGTGACCTCGGCGCAGCGATTGAGTCCGTGGTTCGATCGGCGGGTTTCCACATCATCAGGGGCCTCACCGGCCATGGCGTTGGTTTCTTGCTCCACGAAGATCCGACCGTGCACAACTACGGCAGGCGTGGAGAGGGGCTTGAGCTCAAGCCTGGCCTCGTGCTCGCCATTGAACCGATGGTGAGCGTCGGCTCCCCCGACATCGTAAGCCGCCCGGACGGGAGCTACACCACCCGGGACGGTAGCCTCTCCGCGCACTTCGAGCATACCGTGGTGATTACCGCAAACGGTTGTGAGATCCTTACGGCGCGGTAGGTGCAGGCCCCTGCCGAGCCTATGCCTTGAGCTTGTGTGGGTTGTGGTTCGGGCACTGCCGGTTGCTGCAGCGCTCGGGAATGGTTTTCGTGCCCTCCATCATCAGTGAACCACAGAGTTTACAGAGATTTCCCGTAGGCTTCGATTTCATGATGAACTTGCACGTGGGGTAGCTGGAGCAGCTGTAGAACGGGCCGAAGCGTCCACGTCGCGCGACGAGCTCACCGGTCTTGCATTCCGGACACGCCACGCCTGTTCGGTTCTTGGCCTCCTCCGCTTCACTGTTCTTGATGTACTTGCATTTCGGGTAGTTGGAGCATGCGATGAACTTTCCGAACCGGCCCTCCCGCTCGAGGAGCTTTCCGTCCTTGCACTCCGGGCAGGCTTCCCCGGTCTCCTTGGGGGCCTCGAGCTCGGTCCCGTCGAGCTGCCGCGCGCCGAGGCACTCCGGAAACCGATTGCAGCTTAGGAACTTCCCGTTCCGGGCAAGCTTCACGAGCATCCCCGACCCGCAGCGAGGGCAAACCGTGCCAGGGTTCGCCTCGCCCAGGTTGGTGAGCTTTTCGATTTTTTCCTTCGACCGCACTTCCTTTGAGAAGGGGCCGTAGAAGGCCTTGAGCGTTTTCACGTAGTCCCGCTTCCCGGCCGCAATCTCATCGAGATCATTCTCCATTTCGGCGGTGAAGGAATCGCTGATGTACCTGCTGAAGTGCTGCTCGAGGAAGGTGCTCACCACGTCTCCGGTGTCGGTTGGCTTGAGTGCCTTTCCCTCCTTATCTACGTAGCCCCGGGTGAGGAGCGTCCGGATGATCGCGGCGTAGGTGGACGGTCGGCCGATGCCGCGCTTCTCGAGTTCCTTCACCAGCCCGGCCTCCGTGTAGCGCGGCGGTGGCTCTGTCTGCTTCTCCGTTTTGTGCACATCTTGGAGCTTGAGAGGTTCCCCGCTCGTGAGCTTAGGGAGCACCACCTCCTCCCCGTTCGCCCGTGGATCTGCCGCGAGCCATCCGGGGAAAACAATCACGCTCCCGGTCGTGGAGAAGTTTGGAATAGCCGCTCCGGCGGTCACGTTGGCAACAACCTTCGTGCGGAGCATCCGCGCGTCCGCCATCTGCGAGGCGATTGCTCGCTCGCGGATGAGCCGGTAGATCCGCTGCTGCTCCTCGGCGTGGCCGGCGGTCTTTCTGGAGGCATTCGATGGGCGGATGGCTTCGTGGGCCTCTTGGGCATTTTTGCTCTTGGTCACGTACGTTCGCGGTTCGAGGTACTCCGTTCCGTGCGTCGAGACAATTTCCCGGTGGATTTGGCCGAGTGCCTCACGGCTCAGGGCTACGCTGTCCGTGCGCATGTAGGTAATGAATCCCTGCTCGTAGAGTCGTTGGGCAATGGACATGGTGCGGGATGGTGAGAGCCCGAGGCGGGAGCTGGCTGCCTGCTGGAGCGTCGAGGTGGTGAAGGGTGGCCGGGGTGCCCTCCGCGCCTCGGTTTCCTTGACCCCGGTGACGGCCCAGGGGTTGGCACGCGCCACCTCCAGGATACGCTCCGCTGTCCCTTCATCCCGTGGTTCCTCCTCGCAGGCGAGGGTGAGGTCCGCGCCTGACTTCGTTCGAAACATCCCCGAAATAGTCCAGTACCGCACCGGAATGAATGCGCGGATTTCTCGCTCCCGCTCCATGAGGATCCTGAGCGCGGGGGACTGTACCCGGCCGGCGGAGAGGCCGTAGCGGACCTTTTTCCAGATGAGGCCCGAGAGGTCGTAGCCGACGAGGCGGTCGAGCACCCTCCGTGCCTCCTGTGCTTTGAGGAGGTGGAGATCGATCTCCCTGGGGTGCTGCAGGGCTTCCTTTACGGCCTCTTCGGTGATCTCGTGGAACACGATTCGCTTCGGATCCCCAAGGCCGCACGCTTCTTTGATGTGCCAGGCGATTGCCTCGCCCTCGCGGTCAGGGTCCGTGGCAAGGTACACCGCCTCGGCGTGCTTCGCGTGCCGCTTAATGTCCTCGACCACGCGCTCCTTGCCCTTGGTGATTTCGTAGTGAGGGACGAAGCCGTGGGAGATATCGATCGCCTTCCGGTTGCTCTTTGGGAGGTCGCGAATGTGCCCAACGCTGGCGAGGATTTCAAACGACCGGTCGAGATACTTTGAGATCGTCTTTGTCTTGGTGGGGGATTCAACAATAATCAGGTTCATCCCGTTAGAGGCAGGTCGCCCCACGGCGACCGCACGTACACCGTAAGACCTTTTGGTAACGCGTAGCGGCATTCATTGCATATAACATATTCATACCATCTGACTGCCTCTAACGGGATTCATGGTTACTGCGCTGCCTCTCATGGAATTCATGCTGCTTCAAATTTTCCGTTCCGTTCTACAGCTTTTCCGTCGAAGGTGAGGAAGGTGAGCCGCTGCGCGACCACGTGAGGTTCAAGTTTGGTTGCCGCGATGAGCTCGTCACGGGTGAGCGCTGCGCGGCTCCCTCGCAGTGCTCCAATGATGAGCCGAGAGGCCTCATCCTCTGGCATCGCTCCTCGCTCCGAGTTGGTGGCCGCTGCGGCGGTTTCCGGATAGGCGCCGGTCAGATCCTCAAAGATGTCCTCGGGGCTCGTGGCGAGGCGTGCGCCGTTTCGGATGAGGAGGTGGGAACCTCGGAAGTTAGGGTGGCGTGCCGGTCCGGGGACCACGAATACCTCCCGACCTTGGTCGAGGGCGTGGCGGGCGGTGACAAGCGCCCCGGAGTGGATCGGCACCTCGACGAGGATGACGCCGATTGAGAGGCCGCTCACGATGCGGTTCCGCTCGAGGAAGCGGTGGGGGAGGGGCGGTGTGCCCGATGGGTACTCGGAGACAATGGCGCCGCCGCGCGCAAGGATTTCTTCCGCGAGGCGTTCGTGCACCCTAGGGTAGATCTGGTCGAGGCCGTTCGCGAGCACGGCCACGGTGCGGCCGCCGCCGGCGAGTGCCCCCTCGTGGGCCGCGGCATCGATGCCCAGGGCAAGCCCGCTCACCACGGTCATGCCGCGCTCGGAGAGTGCGCGGGCAAGCTCATAGGCGGTGCGCTTCCCCTCCGTGGTGGCCTTGCGTGTACCGACGATCGCGATCGCGGGTGCCGGTGCGGGGAACGTTCCCAAAACGAAAAGCGCCTCGGGTGGGCCTGGAATCGTCCCGAGGAGCTCGGGGTAGCGCACGTCGTTTTTGACAATCTGCTCGATGGATCGTCCCATGTAGGTATGGTAAGATAGTATCGGTGAAGCGCAGGTAATTCAAGTTGGGTTCTGTAGCCGCGCCCGCTCCATCACATGAAGCCATTTCAGAGGAAGCTCATCACCACGATCGGCATCTCGATTGCCATCGTCGCGGTGCTCTCTGGAGCGCTTGCCTACCTGGCGTGGAAGGTGAACACCTTGAGCAACGAGGTATCCCTCGCGCGGAAGGAAAACATTAAGCGATCGGCAATGCTAGCGGTCCTCGCCGCTATGAAATCGGAGTATGAGGGCAAGGCCAAGGCGGAGATAGGGGTGCTCCACCGGCTTGTCCCGGAGCAGGTGCAGCTCCTGAAGGTTGGCGAGGACGTCCGTTCCTTTGCGAGCGCGGCCGGCCTCTCCTCCTCATTCCTCCTGATCGATGAGGTGCCGGCAACCAAGGGCAATATTGGATCGTTCCGGTTCAAGCTGGATCTTCGGGGAGATCTGGGGAAGCTGATTTCATTCATGAAGACGCTCCTTGACTTCAAGTACCTTACCGAGCCCAATAGCCTGGCGATGGCTCGCGTTGAGGGGCGGAACGAGGCCGATCTCCGCGGACGCGTGTATTTCCGGAAGACCGCGCCATGATGACCGCACCTACCGGCGGGCAAGGGCCCAGGCAGATCCGGCTCTCCGTCGCTGCGGCGGGGTTCAGTCTCGCGCTCATCGCGTTCTTCATCTATGCCTCGTTCAGCCTCGCGGCGCGGGTCAACCGCGGGTTGAACATTGAGGTGCAGGCGGTGACAAAGATTTCGTTTGACACTGACGGATTTGAGCAGCTACACTTGACAACGAAGTAGCGTAGCGAGTGTGTAGTTCAGTGGTACCCGCCCGCCTGAGATCCGTCTTACGGGCACGTAGTTCAGTGGTAGAACGCTATCCTGATAAGATAGAGGTCGATGGTTCGATTCCATCCGTGCCCACCATTCCCTGGGCCTGTAGCTTAGTGGCAGAGCACCCGGTTTGTCCCGCATAATGCCCGCGAGCGGATGCGAGCGGCTGCATTTGCAAGGATCCCGCACTTTCCGCTATTCTGAAATAGGAAACATTGTAAGGGCCGTTAGCTCAGTTGGTAGAGCGCCACATTTGCAATGTGGAGGTCAGCGGTTCGAATCCGCTACGGTCCACAGCGTATTATTATGCGGGATCGCGCACTTAAACCTCGCTTCGCTCGGGAAAGTGCGGTGACATCCGGGAGATAGGGGTTCGATTCCCCTCGGGTCCACAGCAAAACCAGGACACGGCAACAATGCGCTGGTTTTGCTTTATGATTTGAAGGAAGCGAACGGAACTTTTGTGCCTTCTGTGACCTGCAATTTGGTATAATCAGCTATAAGGTAAAGGTCGATTTAGAGGTACGTCAATTTCTAACATATGAAAGGATTGCACACGGCGGCCTTCATCCTCCTCGTCATTGGGGGGTTGAACTGGCTGTTCGTCGGGCTCTTCAGCTGGGACATCGGGAGCATCTTCGGCGGGATGGAGGCGGCGGTTTCGCGCGTGATTTACGTCTTAGTCGGGCTCGCGGCCATCACCGAGGTGGTGATGCACAAGCAGCACTGCAAGCAATGCACGAGCGGGTCCAGCCAGGGCATGCCGATGAAGACGATGTAAGGAGGAGTGGATGTTAAGATCCAACAGAGCCGCGCGGCAGTATCCGCGCGGCTCGTTTTTGCCTCGAGTGAGATAGTTGACGAAATAGTACAGCGGTGCTACTTTCTAACCAGTATTTTGTATAACTCTATAGAATGGAGATTCGAACACGTTCTGGCTTAACCATACCGCGCCATTGAAACGCCGCCAAGCATTCTGGGGAGGTGCTACCAACTAATGGCAGACCTCGGGCTCTCATTTGGAGCGTTCGATTTCGTAGTGAGCCGAGAGAGTAGCGACTGGTACTTCTTGGAAGTGAATCCGAACGGCTAGTGGTACTGGCTTGATCATTTGGTGGGAACCACTATTGCGGATGCAATCGTAGAGCTCCTTTCAAATCCACCCAGTGGATGTTTAAATTCACACGAGAGGAGGTGAACGGTATGTGTGCCGAGGTGTTTGCGATCCTCTGCGCGGTCGAGGCATCTGAGGCAGACCTGTCGCCGACTTGGACGACCAGTGCAGGTGGTGGCAGTGATGCCGATGATAACTAGGCAGTTAGGATCCAGCCCTAGTCGCAGAAGCGACTAGGGCTGATCATTTTCTAATTCATGCATTTGGTGTATGGTGAAACCAATGAACAAGGTTCTCGCTAAGAGTATTGCGCACATGGCCCGGAAAGATCAGCGCATGCGGCGGGAAGCGCATACAACAGGTTACTGGCGACTTGAGATAGACCGACAGCACACGAAGCGGATGAAGACCATTGTTAGGAGGTACGGTTGGCCGACGATCCAGCTAGTGGGAAAACGTGCGAGCCGCGACGCCTGGCTTCTAGTCCAACATACTGACCATGACATGGTTTTCCAGGAACGCTGCCTTCGACTGATGGAGAGGGCATTTCAGGACAACCCGAAGTCAGTGGATCAAGCGAACATCGCCTACCTCACCGATCGGGTGTTGGTCCATCGAGGCAAGCGGCAGCTTTTTGGAACACAATTCGCGTTCGGGAAGGATGGCAAGCTAAGGCCGCGGCCGGTGGAGAACCCAAAGAATTTGGAGAAGCGCCGCACCGCCTATGGCCTCCGACCGATGGCCGAGTACCTGCGAGCGGCAAAGCGGCACAGGCTGTTTGCGCGCCGGAGCGGCAGCATTGCAGCTCCGCTTCACAAGCGGTAAACAGCGTAGGAACCTGGCACCTTCGGAAGCAACCTGAATGGCAATGCCCCAGTAGACAGGCGCCTTCGCAGTTGCATCAGCGTACCGCTCGGCTTACCGTGGAGATCTTTCAATTTTCACAGTATTCGCTATAGTGAAACACAGCATTTGCACCATTGATAACCTCATAACGTCAGTTTTGAAAGGAGTAGATTGACATGAAAAACATCACCTGTTCTTTGGTGGAATCGCCGCAGGAAACGGCGACCGCACGTGAATATGGAGTTCGCGAGCTGCACATCGTGCTTGTCCGTGTGACGAACTACACGGATGACGGCTACCCCATCCGTTCCCGGATCGGGGTAATCCGGAGCAACACGCTTACCCAAATGGCCACGCTCGCCCGAGATGCCGCGGGTGACCCATTCTTCGAGGGTGTTCAATTCAGCATCCGTACCATCGATGAGGCCATCCAGCGGGTTCCTGTTGCGGTGATTCTCAGGCAAGCTCGAGAACCTGGTGTCCGGACCGTGGTGGCTTTGGTTGGCGTACAGTCCAACCAATTCCCGCGCGCCCAGGACATCGCCGCAGACTTTCTCCCGCACGGCATTCCGGTCCTGATCGGCGGGTTCCACGTGAGCGGCATGTACGCAATGATCAAAACGCTCACGCGAGACCTGCGCGACGCGCTCCGAAAGAGCATCATCCTCGTTGCCGGTGAGGTAGAGAATGGACGGCTCACAAAGGTGCTCAGGGATATCGTGACCGGGGCAACCGTGCCCTTCTATGATTTCCTGAACCCGACCACCGATCTCCACACCGCACCGACACCCTACCTCACCGCAGAAGATTTCAAGAAGTTTGCTTCGCGGTTTGGCACGGTGGATACCGCTCGGGGCTGCGTATTTGACTGCCATTTCTGCACGATCATCAATGTCCAGGGCAAGACTATGCGCCCGAGGAATCCCGTCCAGATACTAGAACTTGTCCGGACAACCTATAGGGAAGTTGGGGTGACGCATTTCTTCTTCACGGATGACAATATGGCGAGAAATCCGTACTGGCGGGAACTCTTCGCTGGGCTTACCCGTTTGCGCGAGGAAGATGGGATCCCGTTCACCTTCATGATGCAGTCAGACCTGGCTGCGATGAAGATGAAGGGCAGAGACTTCTTCCCACTCGCGGCACGCGCGGGCTGCAACCAGGTATTCCTCGGCGTCGAGAGCGTGAACCAGGCAAACCTTCGGGCACAGGGCAAGTACCAGAACCAGGTCGGTGACTACCGGGGCCTGGTCGAGCTCTGCCACTCGCTTGGGATCACGACCCACGCCGGCTACATCTTGGGGCTTGACTTTGATACCAAGGAGAGCATCGCCGCAGACATCGAAACGCTCAAAAGGATCGGCTTTGACGCGGCATCGTTCTATATTCTCACCCCGCTCCCCGGCTCACAAGATCACCAGGAATGGTGGCGGCAGCGGCGGTGGATGGATCTAGACTTCAATACGTATGATTCCAACCACGTCGCGGTGCTCCCGAAAGGCATGACCAAGGAAGAGCTCATGCAGGCCTACCGCGATGCTTGGGAACGTTTCTACTCGACCGAGCACATGGTCAACGTCCTCAAGGTTTGGCAGCATACGAAACGATACTGGGGGCAGCTCTTCTTCTTCTCATGGTACCTCTACGCATCACGGATTGAGCGACTCCACGCTATGAACTGCGGTTTCCTGACGCTCCGGAAGCGGAGCGAGCGGAGACCGGGTTACCCTAAGGAGGCGTTCATACCGTTTTGGTTTGAACGTTTCAGGGTGGCGTGGTTTCGTGCCCGGGGGCTCGTGCAGCTGTTCTGCCAGCTCGAGGAGGTGTGGCTGCGGAGCCGGCCGAAGAGTCGGATTGAGGAGGAGCTAGCGAACCTCATCGTGGCGACACAGCAGGGGATGATTGACTGGCGAGCGCTCAAGATCCAAGAACTCAAGGCCTTGTACGGTCAGCTTGCTGAACGAATACCTGGAGTTGAAATCCCTTCTTCGGTTCGACTCTGGCTGCGGAAGCGCAATCCATTTTCTGTGTTTTCCATGGCCTCGGTCCGGGACGCCTGGCGGTACTGGTACCGTCACGTTTGGAATCCACTGAAGTGGATCGAGGTTTGGGTGTTCGAATGGGTGAATGGCGTGCGCTTTTTGGCACACTACCTGCAAGAGGGAAGGCAGATATAAGCAACGGCCCCGGGATACAGTACCGGGGCCTTTTGCATTATCCACAGGGTACGGGGCTTGACAGGCACTCGCGATGGGGGCATCCTTTTAATACTTGTATAAGTGATCAAATAATAACATCATGCTGAAACGTCAGGAGATACACAAAATCCAGAAGCAGATGCGACGCCCGAGCGGGCCGCTCCCGATGGTGTTCCATGCCCTAAGCGATCCTAGTCGGTTTAGGATCTTCACGCTCATGCTTGAGCACCGCGGGATGTGTGTGACGGATCTCGCTGGCATCCTGAAGGTTTCCGTGCCAGCGGCGTCGCAGCAGCTGAAAATGCTCGAGATGACCGGCTTGGTAGCCCGCGAGCGCATGGGGAAGATGGTCTGCTACGAGGTGAACCGCGGGAACCGGCTCGTGCGTGCCATCGGCAAGTTGCTCCTCAAGCAAAGGTCGTAGCGGCGTAACCGCACCATGCCTGGCATTACCATCTACTCAACCCCAACCTGCGTTTACTGCAGGATGGCCAAAGCGTACCTGAGCGAGAAGAAGATCCCCTTCACGGAGAAGGATGTGATGAGCGACCTCAAAGCACGGGAGGAAATGGTCCAGAAGTCGGGGCAGCTCGGCGTACCGGTGATCGATGTGGGCGGCACCATCATCGTTGGGTTCGATCGCCGTCGGCTCGCTGAGCTGATCGGCACTAGGTAGGAAACCGTACGGCTATGGCGAGCAAAGTTGGTGCGGCCGTTGCGGCCGTCGCCATCATCTTTATCGGCGCCTACCCGCTCTCTATGTTTTCCTCTTTTGGCTCGCGTTTCCGTTCTTCATCATTGCTACATTTGTGGAGCAAGTATCGAAACACATCGCAAAACTGGGCAGGTACCTGAACGTGATCTTGTGCGATCGCCTGCTGCAGTGCCTGTAACATGGGCATCGTGAAGCTCACACGCACAAAGTCGAAACCGGAAACCGTGTGCTGCGTCTACGATGCCAAGCTTGGCATGGAAGGGTTCCTGGTAATCGACAGTACCGTCCTGGGGCCGGGGAAAGGCGGCATCCGGATGACCCCCGATGTGACCGAGCAAGAGGTGGTCCGCCTCGCGCGCACGATGACCTGGAAGAACGCGCTCGCTGGTATCCCATTTGGTGGGGCTAAGGCAGGTATCCGATGGCCGGGAGGTTCGCCAGGGCTCAAAAAACAGTTTGTGCAGAGTTTTGCGCGGGCCCTCAAGCCGTTCATGCCGGGTCGCTACATTGCTGGCCCCGATGTGAACTCTGGGGAACGGGAGATGCGATGGTTTGCAACGGCTGCCCAGGATCGCCGTGTGGCCACCGGGAAGCCGAGGTCGCTCGGCGGTCTCCCCCACGAGCTTGGGAGCACAGGCTTCGGCGTGGCGCATGCGGCAAGGATTGCTGCGGAGGTGGCGGGGTTCCCGCTGCGGAACGCGACCGTCGCGATTGAGGGGTTTGGGAACGTGGGGACATTTGCCATGCGGCACCTCACGAAGCTCGGCGCACGCGTGGTTGCGGTTGCGGATAGCCGCGGTACCGCCTACCGTCCGAGCGGCCTCGACTTTGCGACGCTCGCGCGGCTCAAGGCGCGCGGTCGGTCGGTGCGTGACTATCCCGGGGCACGATCACTCCCACATGACCGGGTGTTCTCCTTGCCGGTTGACATCCTCGTGCCGGCGGCGGTGACTGACGCGATCCACAAGGGGAACTGGCGATCGGTGAAGGCAAAAATCATTGTGGAAGGATCAAACATACCGATGCGGGAATCCATCGAGCGGAAGTTTTTTACACACGGCACGGTGGTAGTACCTGATTTCGTGGCGAATGCGGGCGGCGTCATCTCGTCGTACGCCGAACACCGGGGCTACGACGCGCCGAGGATGTTCCGGCTGGTGGAGGAGAAGGTGGTGGCGGCAGCGCGGGAGGTGCTCACGGAGAGCCAGCGGCGACACATTCCTCCGCGAACGGTCGCGATGGAAATCGCGCGGCGTCGGGTCCAAGCAAAAATGAGGGAGAGGCGTTCAACGTTTTAGCTCACCATGTACCTACCGATCATTTTAGGGACGGCACGGCAAGGGAGACGTTCAGAGGCAGTCGCTCGGTTCATGCTCGGCGAGGTGAAAGCTGTGGGGCTTGAGAGCGAGATCATTGACGTGAAAGACTACGTGCGTCTTGCCACAGACGATGCCGAGGAATCATCAGCAGCGAAGCAGTTGGGCGAGAAGGTGCAGCGGGCCGACGGTTTCATTGTGGTCACGCCCGAGTACAACCATGGGTACCCCGGTGAACTCAAAATAGTGCTCGACTTACTGTACAAGGAGTATGCGCGGAAACCAATCGGCTTTTGTGGCGTATCCAATAGCAGGTTAGGTGGGGCTCGTGCCATAGAACAGCTCCGGCTGGTCGCCATAGAGTTTCACATGGTGCCGATCCGCGAGGCGGTGTACTTCTCTCAAGTGCAGACCATCTTCGACGCGGAGGGAAACGTGACCGACGAGGCCTACCACGGTCGTGTTTCGAAGTTTTTAGAAGAACTCCTCTGGTATGCAAAGGCGCTCCAGGCCGCCCGCGAGGCGACGCCGTAACGGGCAGCGCATAGTGGTCCCTCCAAGTGCTTTACGCGCCTCCCCGGTTCGCTAGAATGGAGGTATGGCAACAGTAACCGGCGCCCTCCTGCATTCGCGCAAACGGCGTGCGGCGGCAGTCGTCGCGGCACTCAAGCGGCTGCTGCCCAAGGCCAAGATTGTGCTCCGCTACTCGAACCACTGGGAGCTCCTGGTTGCGGTCGTGCTCTCGGCGCAGTGCACGGATAAAAAGGTAAACGAGGTAACCCAGGGGCTTTTCAAGAAGTACCGTACCATTGCAGATTATGTACGTGCCGATCCTCATACGTTTGAACAGGATATCAAGCCAACCGGTTTCTACCGCAACAAGGCGAAGAGTATTTTGGGAGCGGCGAAGGTCGTGCAAGACCGCTTTAGGGGAGAACTCCCCAAGACCATGGAGGAGATGCTCACCATCCCCGGCGTCGGTCGGAAGAGTGCGAACGTGATCTTGGGGAACGCGTACGGCGTGGTCGAAGGCATCGCCGTGGACACGCACGTGCGGCGGCTCGCCAAGCAGCTAGGGCTCACGGACCATACGGACCCGGACAAGATCGAGCAGGATCTCATGGCGATCATCCCGCGGCGAGAGTGGTTCCGCATTACCTATTGGCTGATCGAGTATGGGAGACAGTACTGCCCGGCGCGGCCGCATCGGCATGAGGCGTGCCCGCTCCGGAGGTTCGAAACATGAAACGAATTCTTCCCGGCATCATCATCGTCGTACTGGTTACCGCTGCGATGGTCCTCTACGGTCCCTGGCATCAGCGTACGCCAATTACGGTGCCGCAGCCCCCGCCGCCAGTGCTGGATGGCGCGCGTGCAGCCTTCCCCTCTGCGGCTGACAACGCTCCGAACGTAGTTCGTGAGGAACAGACAATCGCCACAGCTGGCAAGACAAGCAGCTCCTCGCTCCCGGCGGTTTGCACGGGAAGCGAATTTGACATTTTCCGATGCTACCAAACGTACTACGATGACCTCGTCAAACGTTCCGGGGTACGGGCGGCGACGGCAGATCTGCGTAACCGCTACGGTGCCCCGTTCATAAAAGCCCAGTGCCACCAGCTGTCCCACATCATTGGGCGTGCCGCCGTCTCACTCTACCCAGTGGTCGCGGATGCCTATCGCGAAGGCGACAGTTTCTGCTGGTCGGGCTACTACCATGGCGTGATGGAGGCAATCGTGGCAGGTGAGAGCCCGGAGCAGGTCGTGGCGCGCATCGATGGTATTTGCTCCGGCATTCCAGGCAAAGATCGGTACTCGTTCGACTACTACAACTGCGTGCACGGCCTGGGGCACGGTCTGATGGCCATCAGCCAGAACGAGCTCCCCCAGTCCCTTGAGGCATGCGACCGCCTCACGGGTGGCTGGGAACAGTCTTCCTGCTGGAGCGGCGCGTTCATGGAGAATGTGATGGTGGACGAGCGCAACCACTTCACGAAGTACCTCAAAGCGGACGATCCGCTCTACCCGTGCGACGGGGTGGGGGACCGGTACAAGAGCACCTGCTACCTCATGCAGACGTCCCGTATGCTCAAGATGGTAGGCTACAACTTCACGAAGGTGTTCGAGCTCTGCCGCACGGTGGAGGCGCCGTACGTTGACATATGCTTCCAGAGCTTGGGCCGCGACGCCTCCGGCCAGTCGGTGAGCGACGTCGAGCGGACCAGCAGCATCTGCCGCCTAGGCCGCGATGCTCGCGAGCGGCAGCACTGCATCACGGGTGCCGCGAAAGACTTCATATCGTACCTGCATTCCGATACGCGGGCGCGTGAGCTCTGCGCCACCAATCCGGAGTGGGAGGCATCGTGCCTTGCCACGGTTGAGGGTTACTACCGGCTCTTCTAGCAGGCATGACGCGCGACCGTTTCGAAGCGCTGGTTGCGGAGGGCCTCGGGGCAATTCCCGAGCGTTTCCTCCGGAGGCTTGAGAACGTAGCCATCATCGTTGACGGAGCACCCACGACGGAGCAGGTACGGTCGGTTGGGCTCCGAACCGACACGCTCCTCCTCGGCCTCTACGAGGGTGTTTCGCACGCCGATGGTGGCCGCTACCACCGGTCCTTCCCGGATCGGATTACGCTCTTCCAGCAGCACATCGAGGCGGTCGCGCGGTCCGAGATGGACGTGCGGCGCCTGGTGGCAGAAACGGTCCGCCACGAAATTGCCCATCACTTCGGCATGGACGAGCGCGAGGTGCGCCGTGCGGAGCGCCGCCGCACGCGCCCGCGCCACTAGGGCGCTCTGGTATGGTACAATAAGGACGCGATAACGAAGAAATCAGCGACGACGGCGATGAAGATTCTATCAAGTGCATACGAGTGGCTGTGCTACGTCCTACGGCGGGTGCTCGCCCTGGTGGAATTCGTGCTACTCACACGGCTTGTGGTGCGGTTCCTGGGTGCAAACCCGGAGGCCTTTGTGGCCAAGTATTTCTATCGGTACACTGACTACCTCATCTGGCCATTCCGGAACATCTACCCGGACTACCTCTGGCAGGGGCGGGCTATCGATATTGTTACCGTTGCGGCAATGGTCGGCTACGCCGTGGCGTTCTTCATCCTCTTCCGGTTGCTCAAGCTTTTCTCGAGGGAGTAGGATAGCGGTGATGCGCGAGCGCATGGTGGGGCACCTCGATATGGATGCCTTCTTCGCGGCTGTTGAGGGCATCTTGCCGGTAAACATCTCGGCTCATCGGCGTGCGGACTGAGAAACTGTTGCGCTAGTTGGTTCCGGCGAGATGTAGGATAATGGTGAGGCATGCGCCCGTCCAAACCAATTCACCTTCTCCTCTGGGTGTTCGTCGCGGCTGCGGCTGTAGCTGCCACCGTATGGCTGCGGTCACCGGAAGGGCCAAAGCCATCGCCTCCCGAGCAGCCAGGGAAAGAGAACTTGATTCAGGTGGAGCATCCGCAGCCGTTTGCAAAGGTTCAGAGCCCGCTTGCCGTCATCGGCAAGGCGAGAGGGTTCTGGTACTTCGAGGCATCATTTCCGATCAAACTCTTGGATGTGCAGGGAAACGTCATGGCCTCGGCAGTGGCGCAGGCAGAGGGGGACTGGATGACAACTGAATTTGTACCGTTCCGTGCCACACTGACCTTCGATACCCCGTTATCCACCGTCGGAACGCTGGTGCTGGAGAAAGATAATCCATCTGGCCTGCCCGAGCACGCGGATGAGCTCCAAATCCCCGTAGTCTTCGAGCGTGCCGTGTCACAGCCCCAAACCAGGTAGCTATGGAAAATCGCAAATCACAACGGCTTGAGGTGGCGACCTTCGGCGGCGGGTGCTTCTGGGGCGTCGAGGATGTTTTCATGAACCTGCCGGGGGTTGTGAAGACCGAGGTGGGCTACATGGGCGGGGCACTTGAGCAGCCAACCTATGAGGACGTCTGTACGGACCGAACCGGCCACGCGGAAGTGGTGCAGGTAACGTTCGATCCTGCGAGAGTTGCCTATGTAGATCTCCTTAAGAAGTTTTGGGAGGTTCACGATCCAACCACCCCGAACCGACAGGGCGCGGACGTGGGCACACAGTACCGCTCGATCATTTTCTTCCACGCGCCCGAACAGGAGGCAGCTGCGCGAAGGTTGAAGGATGAGCTGGAGCGGTCTGGGAAATTTGGCAAACCAATTGTGACCGAAATTGCGCCGGCCGCGACCTTCTACCGCGCCGAGGAATACCACCAGCAGTACCTTAAAACGCATGGCCTGGGGAATTGCCACATCTAACGCTCAGTACGAATGAAAAGGCTCCTCAATCGCGTGAGGAGCTTTTTCTTGTTCATGGGAGGTGTGCCCACTGGTACCAACCGTAGACGTTCGCTGCGAGGAACACAATCCAGAGCACGACGTACGCCCAATCCCGTTTGGGGAGGGAGTAGGCGATCCAGCAGAGGTCGGCGATGATCCAGACCGGCCAGCAGATGATGAACCTGTTGCCGTTCAAGATGATGCCGACCACGGAGAGGACGGCCGCGACCCAATTGATGTTGCGCCGCAGCAGTTTGGTCAAGTGCATGGGTGGCCTTTCGTAAGTCAGTTTTCAAGTCGCTACCCTTGTCCTACCAGGTTAATTAGGGATTGTCAATGGTAAGTGGGAAGTGCAGTCGCGTGTGCTAGACTTACCGTATGTGGAACTTCACGGTGGTGTTACTCATTGCCCTGGTGCCTATCGGGGCGGGAACTCCAAACGTTTCGAGCGCTGCCCCTGCAACATCGACCTTAGATGCGCTGCGTGCGCGGATAGCGGCGAGCGGCCCCCCGAACCTGCGGCAGTTGCTCGACCGCCTCGTGGCTGGGATTACCGAACCCGCATTCGACCCGAAACAGCCCGATCGCTACTGCAGCGCCCTCGCCGCATCGTTCTCTGCCAGGCAGGCCGAGCATCCGACATTCGTTTGGTGGCCCCCTGACTTTTTGGTGCGCACGTACCTGAACGACGCCGTGGGAGAAAACCGTGCGGCCGCCTACATCCGTGCCAAAGGTTCGCTCGAGGAGTCGCTACCGCTCCTCGATGCACTTGAGCCAAAGACGCTCAGCATTGATCGCGAGAGCATCCAGATTGCCCGCGGGGTTCTACGGGCTGCCTGGGTTTCACTCACCTTTGACCTCGGCAACGGCGCTCCCCTTGATCGAGAGCGGCTTGAAGCTATGCTTACCCTCATCAGCAACGCCACGGCATGTGTGAAGGTTGCGGCGAGCGAAAGTGGCGACGGTAGACACAAAGTAAATTCCGTGACTAAAAAGGTGGCCGAGCTACGCGGCGTCGTTGAGGCCACTCTGCGAGCGGAAGGTGATCGTGGAGGAACCGCGGCGGCGGTTCCATGGTGGGATCCTGCGGAACCATCGATCACCGTACGCGGCGATGATGCGCGACTTGCCAACGGATCAGCTATGGTGCTCCAAGAGATCGCCCCCGACCCGCTTTTCATCGAGACGCCGCAGGAGCTCAAGGGGTACGCTAGGTACCTTATGCGGCAGGATACCCAAATTCTGGGAATAGAACTCCGCAAAGACTCAGTGGCCGGGCGAGTTGGTTTGCCAGCGAAACTTTTCGGACGGTTCTCAATCATGCTACCGATGGTGGTACGTATGGACGGGCAGGGACGGGTGGACATTCGCCTCCCGTGGTACCACGTTTTTACGAGCAAGCTCTACATGATCTCCAATGCAGATGTAGCAAGTATCTCCTCCGGCGATCTCAGCTGGCAGTCGATCGCGCTCCAGGAGCGAATGAGCCGAGCGGCGCAAGCCCTCCAGGCTGTGGTCGGTCTCATGAGGGCCAAGCACGATGCGGCGATGGCGGCGCTCCAGAACGTCCGGTGACCGACGGAATCTTCGCCATCCGCAAGCCGAGAGGGTTAACCTCGCACGATGTGGTGGACGAGGTGCGCCGCATTACGGGTGAGCGCCGGGTTGGGCATGCCGGCACGCTCGACCCGTTGGCGAGCGGCGTGCTCGTGATTGGTGTTGGCCGCGCGGCCACCAGACAGCTTGGCACCATCGTCTGCAAGGAGAAGGAGTACGTGGCGCGAGTGCGGCTGGGGGCGGAGAGCACGACCGATGACGCCGAGGGCGAGCGTCGGACGGTACCCATGGCCCAGAGGCCATCCCTTGCCGAGGTGCGACGCACGCTCCGTACCTTCATGGGAACGTTCGCACAGGTACCACCCACCTTTAGTGCGCTCAAGGTACGGGGTACCCCGGCTCACCGGCGCGCCCGCCGTGGGGAGCAAGTCGTACTCCGGTCGCGGCTGGTTACCGTGAAATGTATCTTACTCGTCCGCTATCGCTGGCCGTACCTCACGCTCCACCTTGTCACCGGGCCAGGGTTCTACGTCCGTGCCCTCGCCCGCGATCTTGGCCGGAGACTTGGAGTTGGTGGCTACCTCGCCTCGCTTGAGCGGGTACGGGTAGGGGATTTTACAAAGGACCGTGCGCTTACCCTTGCCGCGTTTCAGCGAGCCATGCGGAAAGCCGCCCCTCGACGGGCAGCTTTGGAGACTAGGCCCTAGTGGTTCCTACGGCGTGGTGGCGGGCATCTAGATGGACATTACAAGGCCAGCCGCCACCATGCGGCCCTGTGGTACAATGTGGTATCTATGCGAAAGGTAGTCATCGTCCACTGCTGGGAGGGGGATCCGCACTACTGCTGGTATCCGCGGGTGAAAGCGGAACTCGAGAAGTTCTGGTTCACGGTTGAGGTGCCGGAAATGCCGGAGACAAACTTGCCGAAGCTCGTGCTCTGGCTCCCGAAGCTCGCCCACGCGGTCGGCGTGCCGACGGAGATGACCTTCCTCGTGGGACACAGCATCGGCGCGGTGACCATCATGCGCTACCTAGAGTCCCTTGAGGAGGGGAAGCGAGTTGGCGGCGTGGTGTTCGTCGCAGGGTTCACCGATGACCTTGGCTACCCGGAGCTCAAGAACTTCTTCGAGCAGCCGCTGGATTTCGCCAAAATCAAACAGCGCGCCGGGCATTTCGTCGCTATCCATTCTGATGATGATCCGTTTGTCCCGATGAGCCACGGGAAAGTGTTCCAGAAGGAGCTTGGTGCCGAGTTTATTGTCAAGCACGGGATGAAGCACTTCTCCGGGCCGCGTGATAGCGAGGAGAGCTGCACGTCGCTCCCCGAGGTAACTGAGTCAATCTTGCGCATGGTCAAGCAACATGAGGTAACCGGAGATGTTCGAAAGCCGTAACAAGAACCAAAACCTCAATTTAGAAATTCGAAGATGCAGGGTTTGCCTGTGAAGCGAGCGGCGGTCGTCGCCTTGGCAGCTTTGGCCCTTGGGTTCCTGGCGTGGGGCGTGGGGTTCTCCTGGAGAAACCTACGTGGTGTTGCGCCGGCAGTGCTCCCACCGCCGCGCGATATTGCGGAGGCGATCAAAGAAACGGGGATGCCGCTCACGTTGCCGGCAGGGTTCTCTATCTCCGTGTTCGCCAAGGATCTGCCAGGCGCGCGGGTTATGGCGTTCGATGAGTTCGGGAACTTGTGGGTGAGCCAGACTTCCGAGGGTGTGGTGTCCATGCTCGAGCTCCAGGGTGGACAGGTCATACGCCAGCAAGCTGTTTTCCGCGATTTGCAACGGCCGCATGGCCTCGCGTTCAACCCGCAGTCGCCCGGAGAGCTCTACATCGCCGAGGAAGACAAGGTCTCGCGGGTGACCCTCTACTCGGAGAATAGTAGCCCGCACCAGATTGCTGCATTGCCTCGTGGCGGTGGGCACTTTACGCGGACGATCGGTTTTGGTCCAGACGGTCGGCTCTACATCTCGGTCGGTTCGTCCTGTAACGTGTGCCGCGAGGCCGACCCCCGTCGCGCGACGGTGTTCTCCATGGCGCCGGACGGGAACGACGTGCGGGAGTTTGCGAGTGGTCTCCGGAACGCCGTTTTCTTCACATGGGATGCCGGGGGCCGTATGTGGGCGACCGAGATGGGGCGCGACCTCCTTGGGGATGACGTTCCGCCGGACGAGATCAACGTGCTGGAGACTGGGCGAAACTACGGCTGGCCACTCTGCTTTGGTAAGAACGTGCACGATGACGACTTCGACGATTCGGTGTACAAACAAAACCCGTGCGACAACCGATTAGCCGCTCCGTCTTCCATTGATGTGCCGGCGCACTCGGCGCCCCTCGGGCTCGCCTTTGTTCCCGATGGTGGATGGCCCGCGGGGTACCAGGGTAACCTCCTCGTGGCCTACCATGGTTCGTGGAACCGCTCGGTACCCACCGGCTACAAGGTGGTCCGCTACCGGCTTGATGCAAATGGCAACTACCTCGGCGTGGAGGATTTCATCACCGGCTGGCTCACCGAGGACGGAAGGGCACTGGGTCGGCCAGTTGATATTGTGTTTGGGCCTGACGGTGCCGCCTACCTCTCTGACGACAAGGCGGGCGTGGTCTACCGCGTGGCCTACATTGGCTCGCAAGCGCCACCGGGAGGCGGTAAACCACCTCCGACGGTTGGATCGGGTGAGCCATGCAAGGTCACTGGCTGCAGCGGACAGGCCTGCTCCGACCGCAAGGTGGTGACCACGTGCGAATACCTTCCGGAGTACGCGTGCTACCAAGGTGCGCGCTGTGAGCGGCAGCCGAATGGGAGATGCGGATGGACCGAGACCGAGGCGCTACAGGCTTGCGTCGCGGCAGCGCGATCGGGGCTGGAACCGGAGCCGACCCCCCAGTAGCAACGTGAAGGAGATCTTCACGGAACGGGTGCTTGGGGTGGTGCGGAGGATCCCGCGCGGCATGGTGCTCACGTACCGGGAAGTGGCTCGGCGCGCAGGCCGCCCGCGCGCCTACCGCGTGGTTGGGGGCATCCTTTCTAAAAACTTTGATGCCACGATCCCGTGCCACCGCGTGGTCCGATCAGATGGTACGATCGGCGGGTACAACCGGGGCGTGCGAGCAAAGTTAAAGCGGTTGCGAGCTGAGTGAGGGCGCTTGGTAAGCTCCCGGTGCGATGCAGCTGTCAAACGCAGCGGTTCATAAGTTTCAAAAGACGGTCTACGCCTACTACCGCGAGCATGCAGCCCGTGGTCTCTTGTGGCGGAGAACCCAAGACCCCTACCGCATCTTGGTTTCCGAAATCATGCTCCAGCAGACGCAGCGGGAGCGGGTGGTGCCGTACTACCGTGCATTCATCAAGCGGTTCCCGAATTTTCGATCACTGGCAGCGGCTCCGAACGCCGCGGTGCTCCGGGCGTGGCAAGGCTTGGGCTACAACCGGCGCGCGATCGCCTTAAAGAAAATTGCCCAGCTTGTCGT
>CAYJQO010000004.1:0-37735 GCA_964372445.1 uncultured Candidatus Saccharibacteria bacterium | reverse complement strand
CCAAAAGCACAGCAACAATCCAGAGCGAGAATTTCATGATGCGCTTCGGAAAATCTACTGAAGCGGACACCTTCGGTTCTATACTGTGTGGCATCACGCACCTCCCTTCAACGCTTTAGCAATTCCACCTGCAAGTGCCCCGGCCGCCTCCGCTAGGTTCTCAATCTCAAAGATCTTCTTCTCGGCCTTCCCCTGTTCCACGAGCACGGTGTTCACGGCATCTTTGGGATTGACGAGGCCTGTCTGGGCCTGCAACTCTTTCACGGTTTCGGCGAACACCGACATCCGCGCCTTCCCTGACCGCACCTGCTGGTAGTCATCGGAGTAGTCGATGTCAGCCATGGCGACAAGCTTGAAGTTGATTCCATAGAGCTCCTCAAGTTTCTCTTTCCATGTCTGCTTGACACCCCCCACGTCGACTCGGTCGTTCTTCAACCGTTCCACAACCTGGCCCTCGACCTCCTTGACGTGCTCCCGAGCGTACACCGCGACCTTCCCACCGAGAATCTCGGAGAGCAAGCTGCTGGTGATATCGGTGAAACCGGCATTGATGACACTTTCATCAACCTGGATGTACTTGACCAGTCTGCCGAGCGCCGGCCGGTACTGGTAGGAGTACTTGACCTTCAGCATCGGCCCGTCTTGCGACGCGTACGTTTCCTCACGCTCCTGCTTGACGAGCTCGAGGCTCACGAAGTTTTCGCGGCGCACCACCTCCCACGGAAACTTAAACCGCAACCCTGAACGGAGCTCCCGCAGCTCACCGGTGAAAAAATTGAGAACCGCCAAGCCGGTTACTTCAGGCACCGCCACCAGGAAGAAACGGAAGGTGACCCCAAAGAGCAGCACCCACGCCGCAAGGTTAAGGTACGTGTTCTCTGAAATATAGCTCGCAGCGAGCAGTGAACTACCCCAGAACGCGACCGCAAGGGCTCCCGCGACAGATGCCGCGAAACGTCCAGCATCTGAACCGTCCGGCTGCGGCTGCTGTGGAGGACCGCCAGGCGGCTGCGGCGCCGCTGGGGCCCCGAACAATCGCCTGAAGAATTGGATCGTTTTCATGATTTATCTCCAAGTATCTGTGTATGAATGAAGTTAATCTTCTAGGTACATTGTAGCATGTTGTAATAGAATTGTCAAATTCTAGAAATGGCGGTCTGGTACAATGAAAGGTAGTAATTTACCTCACCAAATAAGGATTATAGGAGGGTCTATGTCAGGTATGAACCGAACGAAGGTGCTCTGGGCTTCCATTGCCGGGCTCGCCGATCCGCTCTTGAACAAGCTGGCCCGACAGCTCGCCGCTACCGTTCCAGAGGGGAGCCCCATTCGCGGACGCACCGCGGAACTGGCCATGGGGGTGGTGAAGGGCTTCATTGAGGCCGCTGCGGATGCTTGGTCGGTACCCATTGCCACGCTCGTAGAGAAGGTAACCGACTTCGGCGACTTCTTCTCCGGCGCGCTCGGCACATCCACCGCGGAGCAGCGCCGCACCGCGATCGATCCATGGATGGCTTCATTCATAGAGGGGGTCAAGGCTCGCCTGGGTGCCTCAAAGGAACCGCTACAGGAGCTTGAGGAGTTACAGCACGAGCTTACCCTCCGGATCGAGCTCATCAAGCAGCTCGGCGAGGAACCCCGAGCAACGGGTGGCGCACATGCCGCGGGAACCACCGCCACCACGTGGGCAGCGAAGGCGCTCCTCGAGATAGGGAAGGCTCTCAAGGTAAAGAACGATCGGATGGAGCAACGGCTTGGCAACCGGCGCACGCAACGATTTCTGAAACGTAAGCAACGACAACAAACATGCAACTGAACGAAAGGATACAGCTATGCAAACACAAACGTCATTCTTGGATGAGATCTGGCGAACCATCACGCTCTGCGCCCGGTACCTCGTCTTCGAGGCAAGCGAGATCACCCGTAAGGTAGCCTTCATCCGGCAGGGGCGCACCGGGGAAACTGATATCCAGCTCTACCTGCGCGGCTTGCGGCGCATCGCACTCACGGTCGTGCTCTTCCCCCTCGCCCTGCTTGCCCTGGGCATCGCCGGGAACGTCGGCACGCTCGTCGCCGTCGCGGGCATGGCCTGGGCCGCTACCACCGTCGCACTCCTCTTCGTCGCGGCACCGCTGGGGCTCCTCATCGAGGCGCTCCTGGAGGGCCCGGCGGGGAGCGGGACGCGCTACGTGCAGGCGACGCTCGGGGTAATCCTCATTGAGCTCGGCTTCACGCTCTTCATCTCGATCGTCCCAATCCGCAACAACCTCGCCGCCTTGCCAATCGCCGTGGTTGCCGCGAGCATCCTTGGGGTGCTCGGCGCCATGGGCGTGAAGACGAGGTTCACGAAGCGCTGGATCGGTTTCGTGGCAACCTGCTTCCTCATCACCTTCACCTTCTCGTGCTTCTTCCCGAACACGTTCCGGGAGCTCAAGCAGGCATGGGTGGGAATGGACGATGAGGTAGCGCGAGTCCTTAGAGACGACTCCGCACCACACACCACACCGGTAACAGGGGTTTCGGTGGGTAACCGCCAAACGTTTCTCCTCAGCGCCGGCGAGCGCCGATCGACCGTCTGGATCGAGCCAGGCTGGCACTACAAGATCCTCTCGAACAAGCGATGTCTGATCTTCACCGAGGAGGGGCCACAGCGGGTCTACGAGGTGACCGCGAACATCCCCCAGTGCTGGAAGGGCGCTGGCCTATCGGGGAACATCCTGATGGGAGGGGTAGAGGACGGCACGGTTGTAGAGTTCTGGCGGACGCAGTAAAATGGTCCGAAGAGAAAAACCCCGCAGGGCTTAGAGCCACGCGGGGTTTTCATTTTTAAATCTCTGCGCTAGGCTTTGAGTTGGGCAGGTGGCGAAACGGCAGACGCACCGGCTTTAGGAGCCGGCGCCGCAAGGCATGAGGGTTCGAATCCCTCCCTGCCCACACTTCGACTCGCTTCGCCTTGGACTGAGCCAAGTCGAAGGCTCGCTCAGTGTAAATGTACTGGATCAGCGAGGCGAAGTGCCCTGAGTTTATCGAAGGGCTGTAGTTGATCTATGTTATGGTACGTCTATATCGCGAAAGCGAGAACGGGCAGGTACTATACAGGCATCACCAATAGTCCCAACTTACGCATCGTGAGGCATAATACGGGCAGGGGCGCTCGAATGGCAAAACAACAAGGACCGTTTTCTTTGGTATATATTTCTGGTTCGTTTCCGAATAACAAGGGTGCAAGAAAGCGCGAGATCCAGATCAAGGGATGGAGTAGAGTTAAAAAGGAAAAGCTTATAACGGGAGGGTGGAGATAAAGGTGATAAGATTCCCTCCCTGCCCACATCAAAACCCCGACCCCCGCTTAAGAGACCTGTCGGGTCCCTTAGCTCGCTTCGCTCGGATCCTCCAGCGCGGGGTTTTGATTTTCAATTTTCTGAAAGAAAATTGAAGGGGATTCGAACGGTAGCGCAAAACCCGTCCTAAGTTGGGACGGGTTTTCAAATCAGTCCATTATCTTCCGTCGAAAGACCGGCCGCTCCTCGTTACTCTTGGGCGGCGGCTCATCATCATCGTTGCGGAATGGATTCAACGGGGTCTCGACCGGCTTCCGGTCCCACGAAGGTTCATCTAGTTTCTGTAGATCGTGGAGGCCCGACGGGACCTTCTGGAGTGCCATTGGCTTCGCCGTGCGCACGCCGACCGACCTCGCGCCAACGACGATTGGCTCCGCATACCGCCAGCCTACTGACACGTACCGCACCTCTCGGTGTTTCTCTCCATCGAACGGTACCCAATCGAAACCAGGATGGGGACGGATTACCGCTGTCCAGCGTGACCTGGTAAGCCCACGCTCGGCAAAAAAAGCTTCGTCAAATGTTTCAAGTAATCCTGCAGCGAAGGCGATCTCCCGGTACACATAGATTGTTCCGTCCGCTTCAATGGTTAGATTCCACCCATGGGCGGGGCCAGGTCCGTGCTTCCGTTCGGCCGCCTCAACGATGTTCGTGAAGAGCAGCCACGCATCTTGCCACACACGCTCTCGTACCATACGTCCTCCAAATCTATTTTGTTGAGTAAATAAGAACTGCTTGCAGTCTAGCTAAGGCCACTGCCACGGTCAACGTATGCGGGTGCGACCACGGCGCCGCGTTTACCCGCCAGGGCTCCTGCGGCGGCGAGCGTGGAACGCCCGGTGCACATCTCGGAGCTCTCGGTTCGTGAGGTGGGTGTAGATCTGCGTAGTGGAGATCGAGGAGTGGCCGAGGAGCTCCTGCACCGCACGGATATCGGCTCCATTAATGAGGAGGTCGGTGGCGAAGGAATTGTGGGAAATTATCCCATTTGTAATAAGTGTTGGGAATGGCGCTACCGTAAAATCATACACACTGCCTCGGTACAAGCTGCGTGTCATTTTTTTCACGCGGAGCCACTTAAGATGCTTGTCGCCCACCAACCGTGAGAGGAGAAGTACCCTTGGATCCCGGCATCTAATTTCTTTCAGGAGCCAAACTATTTTCCCTACCATTTCCCTCGTCGGGATAATCGTTGCAGTGGCACCCACATAACGGTAAATATCCACGCTGCCGTCAACCTTCAGCCATTTCCCAAATCCCGTCCACCGCCTTTCTTTGAGGCTGAAGTAAATGCTTTTCAACATAGCCTGCACCGGCAACTTGTCAGTAATGGCACCTTTTCGTAAGGAAGGGGAGACGTCTTTTAGTGTCCTAATTTGGCGTATAAAATTCATCTGGTCTGGCAACCGAAGTATTTGAAGATTGTACATTGTCTGCCGCATCGTTCGCTTAGTAGGAAGGTGAACTATTCTGTCCCGCTCATAGAGGCGAATATCAATCCCCAGCATAAGAAACAGCATTTGGACTTGAAGAAGCAATTGCTTGCTCGAAGAAAATAACCTAATACCAGCGCCTCCTTCATTACCCTCAGCGTCATAAAAACCCGCAAGGAACGATCTAATTTCTTCCTTGCTCGCCGTAAAAATCAGTGGAGGAACCCGTTTGGCATTCCCACGCGTAGTGAATCCCTTCGATCTCAGAAAATTCACGAGCGTAACTGAATAACAATTAAGATTGAAACTCGCCTTTCCTTTTTTGCGGGTGATGGTGGGATGATACCCCTGCGAAACAAGAAGGCTGTGGTAAAAGTCTATCCTCTTACGATTTTTATCGGTTATGATAACGCCTCGCCGCTCTTTGCTCACCACGCCGTCACCGATGACGTACCCGAGGTACCGCCACATGGCAACGTTCAAGGAGGGATACTGGCGTTTTTTTGACCCGTCAACTCTCACCTGTTTTATCCCAGCAATGTAGTTGCCGATTTTAAGATCTCCCGCGTGGACTTCTTCGATGCCATCCTCTCCGATGGTGAAAAGTCGGTGCTCGGGCGTACAGGTAAGTTCATATCCGTCAGCCAATATTTTTATAAGGTTCGCACTTAAGTGCTTTTCTCGCCCTGTGATCGTTCCCTTTGTTTGCTTCAATTTCCTGAAATCGAAGGATGAAATTTTATTTCGCGCCTTAAAAAGGGTCTGTGCTTCCATCACTGTACGGGGAAGAAATACCAATGTTTCGGGATGGAAACAATGTCGGAGCTGGTGCGGGTGGACCTTTTTCGGTATGCCGGCGGCGCGCGCGTACCGGCCCACGAGGCGCTGCACGGCCCGCGGCGTGATCCGCCCGAGCACCTGCCCGCTGCGGCCAAGGCTCACGAAGAGCGCCTCCTCCGCATCACCGCGCGCCTTGAGGTACCGGGCGAGCGCCTGTTTCGCCCCTGCCGAGAGGAACACAACCCGTAGCTTCTCACCCTTGCCACGCACCGACACCTCCCCCCGTTCCAGGTCGAGGTAGCGATTGAGCGCACAGAGCTCGGAGAGGCGCAACCCGGTCGAGAAGAAGACCTCCAGGATCGCCCGATCCCTGAGGGTGCGGAGCCCTAAGCCTTTGGGGGCAGCGAGGAGCCGCTCGAGCTCGCGGTAGTCTAGAACATCGATGTCACGCCGCGCGAGCCGCGGCAGCTCAATGGTTTCGGGGGCGAGCGACCTCACCCCGCGGCGTACCAGGTACCGTAGGAAGTTCCTGAGCGCGATGACGTAGTAGGTTTGGGTCACCTTCTTGAGCGCGTGCCGGGAGAGCGAGAGACGGAAGCGGCGCACCACCTCTGCGGTGATCTGCCCCGGGGTCCGTACGCCCGTCTCCCTGAGGAACGCGCGGAGGTACCGCTCGTAGTTCTCGCGCGTCTTCGGCGAGCGGTTCCGCTCCACCTCTAGGTAGTCAAGGTAGTCGCGGAGGAGCTGTGCAAGCTCAGCCATCGAGGGTAATGGTAGCGTAAAACATTTTGCGACACAACGTAATCGCCCCGCTGAGGTGAGAAACCGTTGACGCCAGAGCCTGATCCGTAGTAGGATGGATTCATGCTCTCGAAACGACAGAAGCAAACCACCATGAAGGAGCATGGGATACACGAGACGGACACCGGATCGGCCGAGGTCCAGGTGGCGCTCATCACCAAGCAGATCAAGGCCCTGGCCGACCACCTCAAGAAACACCCCAAGGACCACCACTCCAGGCGCGGGCTCCTCATGATGGTCGGGAAGCGCCGCAAGTTCCTCCAGTACCTCCGGCGCGAGAACGAGAAGGGCTACGACCGACTCGTGAAGAAGCTTGCGCTCGAGGTCTAACCGGAGGCGGAAACCACCATGACATCAGCTCACCCAGACCAGCGAGTGGGAATCTTCATTGATGCCCAGAACATTTATCACTCCGCGAAAAACCTCTACCAGGCACGCGTCAACTTTGCCGAGCTCCTCCGTACGCTCATCGCAGATCGCCACCTGACCCGAGCGGTTGCCTACGTGGTGAAGAGTGAGGGCATCGTCCCGCAGGACCCGGACGCCAGGAGCGCCGGGCGCGGCACCGAGTCGTCGTTCTTTGACGCTCTCCGGAAGGCGGGGGTCGAGCTCCGCCTCAAGGACCTCCAGGTGTACCCTGGTGGCATGAAAAAGGCCGACTGGGATGTCGGCCTCGCCGTGGATGCTATCCGTATGGCCAATTCGTACGACGTGGCGGTGCTGGTCACCGGCGATGGCGACTTCGTGCCACTGGTGGAGTACCTCCGGTGGGGGATGGGCAAGCAGGTGGAGGTCGCCGCGTTCAGCCGGACCACCTCTGGCCGTCTCCGAGAATCCGCCGACCGCTTCGTTGAGCTTGAGTCAATCCCCCGTATACGCTTGAAGATCCGGTCACAACGCGAGAAGCGGCCGCCCGGCAGGTAATATGGAACTGAAACGTCAAGTATTCACGGCCGCTATCGGCGGCGAACCGGTCAGCCTCGAGGTGTCCACGCTCGCCGGGAAGGCGAACGCGGCGGTGATCGGGCGCTACGGGGACACCACGGTGCTCGCCACGGCGGTCATGGGAGACGAGAACCTTGGCAAGGACTATTTCCCGCTCACCGTTGACTACGAGGAACGATTCTACGCCGCCGGCAAGATCCTCGGGAGCCGATTCATTCGGCGCGAGGGCCGACCCTCGGACGACGCGATCCTCTCCTCGCGCCTCATTGACCGTACCATCCGCCCGCTCTTCGACGAACACTTCCGGCGAGAGGTGCAGGTGGTGGTAACCGTGCTCGCCTACGATGAGCGGCATGATCCCGACGTCATCGGACTCCTCGCGACCTCGACCGCACTCGGTATCTCTGATATTCCCTGGAACGGGCCGGTGGCTGGAGTGAAGGTGGAGCGGCGCAAGCCGGACGGCACGGTGCTCTACCAGGGGTTCTTCGCCGGACCGAAGGATCGGGTCAATATGATCGAGTTCGAGGGGAGCGAGGTCGCCGAGCGTGACCTTGAAGGGCTCTTCGAAACCGCCCAAGCCGGCATCGACGAACTGGTTGCCTTCCAAGGCACCATCGTTTCAAAAATCGGAAAGCTAAAAACAGCGTTCCAGCCAAGCCAGATTAATTCGGCGCTGGAGACATCGGTCCACGGTTTCGCCGAAGGTCGCCTTGAGGCGGCCATAAAGGGCAAGCAGCTCAGCGAGCTTACGAGTGAGCTGGTAGCGCACCTGCGATCCGAGGGACGCTCGGAAGCTGAGATCGCCACTGCTCAATCTATCTTCGAGCACATGATTGACAGGCGTGTCCGAACCGCGATCCTTGAGCGCGACGAGCGACCGGATGGCCGCCGCCTTGACGAGGTACGCGAGCTCTACGCAGAGGTTGGGTTCCTCAAGCGCGCGCATGGCTCGGGGCTCTTCATCCGCGGAGACACCCAGATTCTCGCAGTGGCGACACTCGCCACACCAGCGGCCGAACAGCTCGTGGAAACCATGGAGGCCACGAGCCGGAAACGGTTCATGCTCCACTACAACTTCCCATCGTTCGCCACCGGAGAAACGGGCCGGTCTAGGAGCCCTGGGCGGCGGGAGATAGGACATGGGGCACTCGCCGCAAAGGCGATCGTGCACATGCTCCCGGCGAAGGACCGGTTCCCGTACACCATCCGCATCGTCGCCGAAACGCTCTCCTCGAACGGCTCATCTTCCATGGCATCCACCTGCGCCGCATCGCTCGCACTCATGGACGCGGGCGTGCCCCTCCCGAGGCACATCGCCGGCATCGCCATGGGGCTCGTCACGGACGACCGGGGACGTTTCAAAATTCTCACCGACATCCAAGGACCGGAGGACTACCACGGTGACATGGACCTCAAGGTAGCCGGCACCGCGAACGGTGTCACCGCGGTGCAAATGGACGTGAAGGTCTCCGGCATCACGAAGGACATCTTCTCGCGTGCCCTCGAGCAGGCTGGCGCCGCCCGCACCCACGTTCTGGAGATGATGGAGCGCACGCTCCCCGCAGCTCGGCCGCAGGTGTCCCCGTACGCGCCGATGATTATGACACTCACCGTTCCTAAGGATAAAATCGGTCTGGTAATCGGTCCTGGGGGGCGAACCATCAACGGCATCATCGCGGCCACCGACAACCTCGCCACAATCGACATCGATGAGGACGGAACCATCTTCGTCGCCAGCACCAACCACGAGGCTGTGGAGAAGGCTTACCAAATAGTGAAACAGCTCGTGCGCGAGTACCGGGTGGGAGAGGTGATCGAGGGAACCGTGGTGCGGATCATGGATTTTGGAGCCATCGTTGACCTCGGCGGCGACCGCGACGGCATGGTCCACGTCTCCGAGCTCCGGGATGGGTACGTCAAGCGGGTTGAGGATGTGGTGCAGGAAGGCGACCATGTCCGGGTCAAGGTTATCCGAGCTGACCAGGACGGCAAAATCGGCCTTTCCATGCGTGGCGTCGAACAGCCATCGAAGGCTTAGCTTATCCACACGACAGGGGTACCCCGGTCGTGTATAATGCGGGCATGGACGAATACCGACCTCAGGGAGGGATCCCGCCGGAAAACCTCCCGATCGGATCTGGGGAAGGTGAGGTGCCGCTCGCATCTCCGACACCGCCGCCTTCAGCACCTCCGGTGGAGGTGCGAACAATGGCGTCTGATATAAAATCAGTTCAGGAGAGCGGTGGTGGCGCACCAAGACCGTACGTGCCCCGGTACACACCGGATGCTCCCATAGGCCAACCTAGTCCTCCGACGCCTGCTCCACCACCGCTGCAGCAGGACGTGTTCCAGCCGCCGCAGGTGGACACCGGTAGTCCTAACGTAATGGTAGGGGTGGGTATGCCGTCGGGGACAATTCCCCCAGAGCCGCAGAAGAAGAGTCCGCTGGTGCTCACCCTCGTCATTGCCGGTGTCATCGTGCTCGGTGCTCTCGGCTACTTCGTCGTGTACCCGTTGCTCCGTGGATCTCCCGAAGTGGTTCAAACACCACCGCCAGCACCCGCTCCGGCGCCAGCGCCAGAGCCGCAGCCTGAACCAACCCCGACGCCAACCCCACCACCGGTAGCACCTCCAGCGCCAGTGCCCATCACCCACGTATCGCTCCTCAAGACAGCTGCTGATGCAACGGTGGAAGTCCCGCTCGTCGAGCTAAGCGTTGCGGCTCTCCAGAGCGGGCTCACCGCTCTAACGGCAACCTCGAGCGCACCGACATTCACCGAGGTGCTCATCAAGCGCGAGGGTAATCCCATGAGCTTCAGCACGATTATGGAACTTACCCTACCAAACGTACTCGGAGGGACCGTGCTCGGGCTCTTCCCGGATGATTTCACCAGCTTCGCGTATGCCGACGCGCAGGGAATCTGGCCAGGGTACGCCGTGCAGCTCAAGGGCGGCGCCTCGCTCGCCGATGCGAAGGCCAAGTTCCGCAGCGCCTTTGAGGGCGCCGTCGGCGGGACGCTCGCCAACCTCTATGTAGGGGGGCGCAGTGGAGCACAAACCTGGAAGCAGGGCGGCACCGGTGATGTTGCCAACCGCTACCTCATTTTCACCACGCCGAGCCCGGCGGTATCCCTCAACTACGGCTGGCTTGGCGACACGCTTGTCATCAGCACCTCGTACGACGCCTTCAAGGCAGCCCTGAACCGACTCCGCTAGCCGTTCCGTCGCCATGCCCCTCAGCGACCAAGAGCTTCGGGCCGTCGAAGCCCGCCTCACGGGTGAGCAGCGGCGCATTGCCGCTGAGCTTCAGAAGCTTTCAGGTGAGTCTGATTTCGGCGATGACCACGACCACCTTGAGGAGGAGGCGGATGAGACGGAGGAGCTCACCAACCAGATCCCGGTGAGGCGCTCGCTCGAAACTCGGGTTCACCGCATCGAGCGGGCGCTCGAGCGCATCCGGAACGGCACCTACGGGTACTGCACCAGCTGCGGCAAGCCTATCTCTCGCGAGCTCATTGAGGTGGATCCCGAGTCCGATCTCTGCCAAGAGTGCAAGCAAGCCCCATGAGGGCGGTCCCCAAGCTCCTCTCCGCTGAACTCAACGGCATCGACGCTGACCTGGTCGAGGTGGAGGCCGACCTGAACGTCGGCCTCCACTCATTCACCATTGTCGGCCTCGCGGACAAGGCGGTCTCCGAGGCACGCGAACGGGTGAACTCGGCGATAAAAAACTCTGGCATTAAGCCGCCCACACGAGAGAACCGTCGAATCACCGTGAACCTTGCACCGGCGGATACCAAGAAGGTTGGCTCCCGCTTCGACCTGGCCATTGCCCTCGCATACCTCGCCGCCAGCGACCAGGTCAAACCGTTCGAGAGCCACAGCCGCATGTTCCTGGGTGAGCTCTCCCTGGATGGCAGCGTCCGACCGGTGAGCGGCTGCCTCAACGTGGCGCTCATGGCGCAGCGCCGGGGCATCGAGGAACTCTTCGTGCCATACGAGAACGCGGCCGAGGCAGCGCTCGTGGAACGCTTGACGGTGATCCCCGTGAAGCACCTACGGGAGCTCATTGGTCACCTTGAGGCTACCGCTCCCATCAAAGAGCAGCCAACCACTCGCCTCGATGCTGGTTTCTCGCCGACCATCGCCCACCTGGCTCACGTGAAGGGGAACGCGGCAGCCAAGCGGGCGCTCTCGGTCGCCGCAGGCGGCGGACATAACATTCTGCTCTCCGGTCCACCGGGAACTGGTAAGACGATGCTGGCACAGGCGCTTGCTTCGGTGCTCCCACCGCCGACGCGCGAGGAATCAATTCATGTGACCCAAATCTACAGCGCAGCCGGTCTCACCACAGCAGATCGGCCCTTCATCAACTGGCGCCCCTTCCGAGCCCCACACCACAGCGCCTCATCGATCGCGGTGATCGGGGGCGGCACCATCCCTAAACCGGGAGAGGTGAGCCTGGCGCACCGCGGGGTACTCTTCCTCGACGAGTTCCCCGAATTCCACCGCGACGTGCTCGAGGGTCTCCGGCAACCCTTGGAAGATGGGCGCATCCACGTGGCTCGGGCGAAACGGTCCATGGTCTTTCCCGCCCGATTCATGCTCGTCGCCGCCATGAATCCTTGCCCCTGCGGCTACTTCGAGGACCCCGATCATGAGTGCCGATGCACGGCCAATGAGATCCTACGCTACCAGAAGCGGCTCTCGGGACCTCTCCTCGATCGTATTGATATTCAGATAGAAATTCCGCGCATTCCGGCCTCCGAGCTCATGGCCGTCGGGGACGACGAGGTAGCGGAGTCGGCTATGCGCGAACGGGTGGCGCAGGCTCGGGCGAGACAGGAGCAACGTTTCACCTCGCACCGAGCCGCTATCCACGCGAACGCGGAGATGTCATCCACCCAAACGGATGCGATGGTACGGCTTGATCCTCGCGCAGAATTATTCCTGAAGCGGACGCTCGAGCGATCGCTCATGTCAGCCCGCGCATACTACCGAACGCTCAAGGTGGCACAAACGATCGCCGACCTGGAGGGCGCGACCATGGTGAGCGCGGAGCACCTCGCCGAGGCGTTCCAGTACCGGCTCAGGGCTGAGCGGTAGCAACCACTACCGTACCGCGAAGGGGTTCCTCGCGCCGTACACCTCAAAGTGGAGGTGGCAGCCGGTCGGCCCGTGGGTGGTGCCCGTGTTGCCCATCACGGCGATTCGATTGCCGCGGGAAACGAAGTCACCGATTCTTGCCTCGGCCTTCGCGAGGTGGGCGTAGCGCGTCTTCGTGCCATTCGGATGCTCAATCAGCACGAAGAGACCGTAGCCGTTGTTCCAGCCGCTCGTCCCGTCACCAAGTTCGTCGTCGGGCACCACCAGTCCTTCAGCGGCCGCGTACACCGGCGTGCCGCACCGATTGGCAATATCCACCGCATTGTACTCGTGGAGCTCACCCCAGTTCCAGCCGATCGCGGGTAGCGCAAAGTAGCCGGTGAGGTCCGGCAGCGACCGCAGGTACCGGTTTACCACATCGCCCTTCCCAAGCGGCTTGGCGTAGGGAAGCACGATGGTACCCCCACTCCCACTGAATACCTTCTGGTACTGCAAGTTGTGCTGCCTGATCGCCTCCGCCGAGATGCCGTACCGGCTGGCCACGGACTCAACGGTATCCCCATCCCCAACATCGTAGAGGATGCCGGAGATGGGGAGGATGATGAGCTCCCTGCCAGGCTGGAGGAGCGAGCGGAGGTCAGGGTTTGCCCACCGCAGGGTTTCGAGCGAGATGCCAAAGCGGGCCGCGATGTGCGAGAGGGTATCCCCCGCACGGACCCGGTACTTCTTGAGCCCATCGCGTGTCGGGGTAAGGTTGGAGAGGGGGCTGGAGGAACCCACGAGCACGGTCCCATCCAGTAGAGGAGTCACGGTTGGCAGGCTCTCGCCGGTGCCGCTCCACGTCGGCGTGCCGAGGAGAGCCGCTGATTGATCCTCGAGGCTCGAGAGCGGGCCACCCGTGCCGCCGCTCCGCGCATCCACCGCCGGCACCATGGCGTTGTAGCGCGTCACCGCACCTGCACCAGCCACGACGACCACCGCAAGAAAAACGAACGACCACGTGCCCGTCGCCGCTCCCTGCCCTCCACCGAGGGCTTTCATTTTTTCGACCAGCGTACGAATGGCACCATGCTAGCACGCGCCGCTCCCCAAGGCAACGTGCCGCCGCCGAGGTACAATGGGAACATGGGCAGACGCCTGGGGCAACATTTCTTGATGAACCGCACCGACGCCGCGGCCATCGTCCGCGCGCTCTCCCTCGGGAGCGGCGATACGGTCGTGGAGATCGGCCCCGGGCACGGCGAGCTCACGTGGTCGATCGTCGGCAACCGTGAACGGTTCCTCCGGTCAGGTATCCACCTCGTTGCGATTGAGCGCGACCAGGCCCTCGCGGATCGGCTTCGACGCACGGTCTCGACACGAGGCCTCGCCGCTTCGATCCGCATCATTCGCGGGGACGCCGTCAGCCACCTCCCAGGCATTTGGGGAACGCTTGGGTCGCCAGGGGCTCCGGCAAAGCTCGTCGGCAATATCCCGTACTACCTCACGGGACGGTTGCTCCGCACCATCTCCACACTTGAACCGCTCCCAGCCGCCACCGTGCTCACCCTCCAGAGAGAGGTAGCCGAGCGGATCTGCGCAGCGCCACCCAAGATGAACCTCCTCGCGGCGAGCGTGCAGTCCTGGTGCATCCCGGAAATCATACATACCATCCCGCGCGAGCGCTTCCGGCCCCAACCTAAAGTTGACTCGGCGGCGGTCCGTTTCGTACCAATCCCTTCGCGGCCACCGGCGGAGCGCAATGCGTACCACCGCCTCATCCGGGCGCTCTTCAAGCAGCCGCGGAAGACCATCCGCAACAACCTCCGCGAACTCTTGGACAGCCGAGAGCTCCAGCGGCTCACCCTGGAGTGTCCGGAGCTAAACCTGGAGCACCGACCGGGCAATGTAGCCATCGAAACCATTAAAAAGCTTGCCTTGATCGTGTATACTATGGTGAGGTAGCTGCTGTTGCCTTGGCGTGCCACCCGAGGCGCGCCGGTGCACACATGTGCCATGCGAAAGCTGATCGCCCTAGCCATACTCCTCCTCGGCGCTGGCGTGTTCATCTGGAACGTCACCCCGAGAAATCCACGCGACGGAGGGAACCCGTCGCTCACCCTAAGCTCTGGTAGCGTGAACAGTGACCAGGGTCTTCGCTACGTGAGGGATAGCGGCGCACCAGCCGTCGGCACGCAGCCGCTACGACCCACTCCCGCCGAGAACCCCGGCAACCTTACCGATCTCCTCGCGCAGCTCTACGTGAGCAAGGTGGTAGCACAGAACCAAGGCTTGCCCCCGCGCGGAGGACCAATGAAGGTGCCCCCGGACACAGCCATCGCCGAGGCCATTCAGGAACAGGTCGTTCAAGGCTTCCGCTACGAACGCCTCTACACCGCACGCGACGTTCGCACCATCGCCGACGCCTCCGCCGACGCGCAGCTAGAGTACCTTACCGCATTCCGCGCAGCCACAGCGAAGAACTTTGCCGCGATCCGCAAGAGCATTTTTGACATGGTGAGCGACCTCGCGACCAAGCAGGATGACCGGGCGCTCCGCGCCTACGTCGCCGCCATCCCCAAGCAGATCGACGACCTCCTCACCCTCCGCGTCCCGGCTCCCTGGAGTGTCTTCCATATAGAGAACCTCAACCTCTGGGAGAAGAAGCTCGAGGTCTACACGGCGCTCCTCAACAGCGCGGACGACCCCCTGAAGGCGTACCTCGCGCTTCAGGAGCTCGGGAGCATTGACGCCGAGAACCGTTCCCTCCAGACACTCCTGAATGAAAACGTGAGCGACCTCGGCTCGTAACCCTCCATGATGAAACGCACCGTAGCCGTCGTTCTCTTAATAACGTTCGCGCTCCAGTTCGCGGTCTCTCCGGTCCCGAGGGCTCATGCCCAGTTCGGCGGCGTGGTAATCGACCCGGCACACATTGCGGAATCTGTCGCCGGATGGACCGCGACCGCTGCTCGCTACGCGCTCGACCAGATTATTAAAACAGCGCTCGCGACCCTGAAGAAACGGCTCCTCGATACCATCACCGACCAGATCATCGGCTGGATCCAGGGCGAGGGCGACCCTAGGTTCCTCACCGACCCGGGTGGCACGCTCTCGGATGCCGCGAACGCGGCCTTGGGCGAGACCATCCAGCAGTCACAGCTCGGCTTCGTCTGCTCCCCGTACCAGTTCCGCCTCCAGCTCGCCCTCCAGCCCACGCGCCGCTTCCCTCAAAGGGTGAGCTGCACCCTCGACCAGATCATCACGAACTTCGAATCGTTCTACAATAACTTCTCAGCTGGGGGCTGGGCCGCGTTCAACGAGTCCCTGCAGCCGCAGAACAACTACTACGGGTCGCTCATCATGACCTGGGAGGAGGCCAACAGCCAAATCGCACAGCGGACTAATCTGGCACAACAGGAGCAGGTGGCCAACCAGGGCTACACGCCCACCAGGCAGTGCCTCGAGTACACGGACGGGGCCGGGCGCAGCACCTCGCAGAACTACTACGATCTCGCGAAGATCGAGCAGGGGATCAAGGACATTAGGGAAGGGCGCCCGACGACCGCGCTCGCGACGACGTACACGACACTCGTGAACAACTACGGGCTCCGCTGCACGAAGGATCAGATCACCACGCCCGGGACCGCGATCGCGAAGGGCCTTGAGAAGTCGCTCTACGCCGACCTCGACTACATCCTGAGCGCCGACGACCTCTCCACCTACCTCGCGGCCATTGCCGATGCCGCCATCAACCGCGTGATCGGGATCGGGGTGAGGGGTGTCCTCGGCGTCTCCCCCTCGCAGACCACGACCGGACGCCCAACCACATCGGGCCAGATCGACATTCCGCCGGCCCTCCGGAACGCCTCGAGCACCTACCAGGGAGACCTGGCTCTCCAATTCAGGCAGCTCAAGGATTCGCTCCTCCTCCAGCTCGATCGAGCGATCGGAGCCCTAGCGGAGGCCGGCACCGCCCTTGGCACCGCAGAGGTATACAACAACCAGCTCGTCGTGACCTTGACCAGCACCGATCCGACGAAGGGTCTCCCCGCCTGCCTCACCAACAAGGGAGTCTCGGCAATTGATGCCCGCCAGGTCTGGGCTAAGGATACGCTCAATACCGCGAACACGGTGACCAAGCTGGAGATCACCGTGCTCAAGGACAAGGTTGCCACCGACCGGGCATCTATCGTCGGGCCACCGGCCCCGTCGCTCTACAGCAAGGTGTTGAGTGCCAACTCGCTGAACGACCTCGCCCGCGCCAGCCAGGAGCAGGTCTCCGTGGCAACGGCAAATGCGCAGGACGATAAGATACGGTCCGGTGACCTCCAGGATCGAGTCCAGACGACATTGGACGAGGCCAAGCGGCGCCTCGAAGACTGCAAGCGGCTCCCCTAATGAGCATGCGCCGCTACATACCATTGTTTGCTCTAGCCCTCGCCATTGGGCTTACCATAGCCGTTCCGATCCACACCGCGCTCGCGCAGCAAACAACGCAGGTTGCGCCGCCGACGGTATCGGGTTGCGGTCCCATAAGCTTCTTTTCCAGGATCCCCACCTGCTTGGTAGGTTGGGCCTCGATAGCGCTCAACAGCATTTTTGCCTACTTCCTCGGCCTCTTCCTCTCTCTCTCTACCATGCTCGTCGGCTTCGCGCTCCAGTTCAACTACTCACTTCTTACGCCACCCCCAGCCGCCACGGCGAACACCTTGGTCTACATCGGCTGGGGCATCACGCGCGACATCGCAAACCTCGGCTTCGTCCTCGCGACCGTGGTCATCGCGATCGCCACCATCATCCGCGTTGAGTCCTACGGCTACAAAAAGCTCCTCCCGAAGCTGATCGCCGCCGCGATCCTCGTGAACTTCTCGCTCGCGATTGCCGGCGTCCTCATTGACTTCTCCCATGTGCTCACCAATTTCTTCTTCAGTAAGATCGACGCCGATTCAAGCCCTGCGGCGATCGCGAGCGCCATCGGCGGCGCTTTCCAGCCGCAGCAGTTCTACATCCTCCCCGGCGCGGGCAGTGCGCTCGATAGCGAGGGGGACGTTACAGGGATCGGCACCTTCAGCGCGACGCTCCTCAATGCGATCGCGAGCCTCCTCTTCACGAACGTATTCATGCTCCTCGCCATATTCGTGATGCTCGTCTTCGGCATGCTCCTCCTCCTGCGGTACCTCTGGCTCTCCTTCCTCCTCATCCTCGCGCCGCTCGTCTGGCTCTTCTGGGTGGTCCCGGCACTCTCCGGCCAGTTCCATAAATGGTGGAGCCGGTTCATCGAGTGGACGTTCTTCGCGCCGGCCGCCGCGTTCTTCATGTACCTTGCCCTCGCGAGCCTCAACGGCTTGAACGCCGCCGCTGGAGCGGCAACCGCACAGTCGAGCGCCTTCGGCAGCATCGGCGCCAGCTTAATATTGCTCCTCAATAAGGGCGCGCAGATGACGGTGCTCGTGGGGGTCATGCTCGGCGGACTCATTGTCGCGAAAAGCATGGGTGTCTCTGCTGCTGGCGCCGCCGTCGGCTTGGCACAGAAAGCCGGGAAGGGAGCCCGGGCATGGGCGGGCCGGAAATCTCTGCAGTACGCCTCCGCTCCGCTCCGGAGGAGGGGTGAAGGCGAGGAAGCAAAAACCGGCGCGGAGCGGGTTCAGGCATGGGCCCAAACCCGCAAGTCTGCGTTCGGCAGGGCCGCAGCAGGCTTCATTGCGCGCGGCACCACCCGGTTTGCCACCGCAGGCGGCGAGGATGTGGTACGGCACCACGAAGGCCAGGTGGCGAAGATGGGCGACACGGACGCCACGGCGGCTGTGCTCACCGCAAGCGGCCCCCGCCTCATTGCGCTCCTCAAAAAGCTTCAGCAGGCCGGGAAGCTTGGCGACATTGATATGACCAGGGTCGCCACCAAGGAAAATCGGGCGCTCTTCGCACGGTTCAACCAGGGTAAGGTATTCTCCGATGTTGAGAAGGGCGGCCTCATGAACGTCGAGATGAACGACGCCCGAGCTAGAGGCGACTGGGGAGCCTACGAGAGCGCCGCGAACGGCCTGCTCAAGAATTTCACCAGAGCAGATGCTGAGAAAGCAAGCTTCAAGGATATGTTCAGCGGCAAGCCAAAGTTTGGTCTCGATGCCGCCACGCTGAACCAAATGGGTATGCGGATCACTCGCGCGCTCGCCACGACCAGCCACCAGCTCGTGCCAAGCATTATCCCGAAGCTTGACACCAACACCCGCGACAATTTCACAACCAAGTACCAGAATGGGATTGAAACGCGCCTCAGGTTGCTCAGCGGCCTGCCACGCACCCCAGAAAATACTAAGAGCATCCAGACACTCAATACAGCAAAGGAGGCGTTTGAAAAGACTATGGCAAACTACTCTATTGGTTTCGCTCCGGCACCTGAACCGGGCACCACCACCGCTCCAACAGGTGCGCCTGCCGCTGGAGGTCCTCCGCCGGGTGGGCCTGCTGCTCCGTAAACTCAAACTAGCGTTGCTACTATGATCACGGTACTAAAGGAACAGGTGGATGAACGGTGGGATCGGCTCCCCGAGGTCCTGCGGGAGGTGCTTGCCTCACCGGCCTACGGGAACATAGTGTGGAGCGCCGCTCTAGCCAACCACCTCGATGACGCGCGCGCCGGGGTGGTCGCCCGTCTCGCTGGCTTTGTCGTGCTCGGCTTGATGCACCCAGCCGATCTCGCTCGGGAAATCGAAGCCACACTGAACCTGAACCCCATGGTTGCGGCCTCAATCGCGCATGAGCTTGATCAGAAAATTTTCTCGCGATTCAAAATAGAGATCGACGCCGCGTACAGCCCAGCCCTGCCACCAACCGCGTTCCGTTCGCCGGTGAGCGCCAGCTCCGGTGCCTCAACCATGCCTATTGACTCGATTGGTGGAGCAAGCCGCAGGCCACTGAAGGATGTGGACGCTCAGCGGCAGGAGGGTGCTACATCAGATCAATCCCCACCGGTGGGACCGGAGGTCACACCAATCCAAACTTCTGACCAGGGACCGCTCATTCTCCACAAAGCGCCGTCGATCAGCCAGCCACGATCCGATCGACCGTTCAAAGGATTCTCGATGCCCTTCAAGTTTCTAAAGCCATCAGGGGACGATGAGCACGCGCCGCCGGTCAGAGCTCGGGTGGAGGCCCCGCCGGAGCCATCGAAACGGGTGGTGCACTACAGCGAGCTACGAACCCCGCTCGCGCCCATGGGCGGGGCCGAGGACGTGATACAGCTCGACGTGTTCGAGGGATCCTCCGCGCCACTGCCGTCCGAGACTCCAGTGAAAATCGCCGAAACAAAACTCAGCCCTGGCCAAACGTCGCCGCCACCGCCGCGAAAGGAGCCATCCCGTTAGAGACTATATGGTTTATACTTACTACTACTCGGAGGTGTGTCAGATGAACAGTATACCGGTCCAACCAGAAATACACGGAATCCCTCCAGGCGATTCCTATCTCTAACGAGATGAACTTCCAGGTCCCACAATTCATCGAAACCAAGGCGAAGATCATCGGTACCTTCACGCTCGAGCAGGCAGGGTACATCGCGGTGGCGGCCGTCTTCAGTCTCATAGCGTACTACTACCTTAACTTCTTCCTCTTCCTCCTCGTGGCAGCCGTGCTGGGCACCGGCTCGCTCGCGCTCGGCTTCGGTAAGGTGGCTGGCCAGCCCTTGCCCAGGGTGCTCCTCTCCGCGTTCACCTACACCTGGGGCCCGCGCACCTACACCTGGCAGCGTGTAACCCCCGAGGCGACGCTCGACACCGCCGAGCTTGAGAAGATCGAATTCATGCGGAGGACCATGAGCATCCAGGGGAAGCTGAAATCGATCGCCCTCGGTGTCATGACCGGCAAGCTCCTCGGCGGCGGGGACGGGCCACCAGGCGAACGCTACCAGGTCGTCACCTACATGACCGGTGAGCGCAAGCTCGCCAAACGTGTTGACTACAGCCGCTAGCCAACCATGCCACAGACCGCAGCAGCAACACAGCGATTCGTAGAGATCAAGGAGATCCGGGACAGCGTGGTCTACCTGAAGAATGGCACGCTCCTCAAGCTCCTGATTGTGAGCGGGGTCAACTTTGACCTCAAATCCGAGATGGAACAAGAGGTTATCCTGAACAGCTTCCAAAATTTTCTAAACACGCTCGACTTCAGCGTTCAGTTCTTCATCCACTCGCGGAAGGTGAATGTGGATGAGTACCTCAACCGGATGCGGGAGCGCCAGGACGCCGAACCGAACGAGCTCCTGAAAATCCAGATCGGAGAGTACATTGACTTCATTCGCACCTTCGTCGCCGAGAACGCCATCATCAGCAAGACGTTCTTCGTCTCCATCCCATACCAGCCGGTCGCGCTCACAAATCAGGCCAAGGGTATATTCTCAATTTTCAGCAAGGGGCCGTCCGCAGAGGCATCTGCCACCACGTCCCGAGGAAACCTTGACCAGCTCACCCACCGCGTGAACCAGGTCACGCAGGGCCTCGAACAGATCGGGCTCCGCGTGGCGATCCTCGGGGACGACGAGCTCATCGAACTCTTCTACAACCTGTACAACCCGCAGCTCACCGAGAAGCGCGGGCTCGAGATCGCCAAAGGAGCATGAATCCCGTTAGAGAACACGTATGGCTCACTTCTCCATTGCCTATGGACGGATCCAAAAGGGGCGGCATGCTCGTTCAACCGATAGCCTACGGAAACGTTTGTGTTTCCTCTCTCTAACGGGATGAAATTCAAGATTCCACAAACCTATACGCCGTCCGAGAAGGACATCGCGAACGTAATCGCGCCGGCCGGACTCGAGATCAACGCCAACTACCTCAAGCTCGGGGACTACTTTGCAAAAACGGTGTTCGTGTTCACCTACCCGCGCTACGTCTCGAGCGGCTGGTTCTCACCGATCATCAACCTTGCCGAGATGATGGACATCTCCATCTTCGTGCATCCCATGGATACCGCGCTCGCGCTCCGCAACCTCCGGAAACGGGTCACCCAGTTTGAGGCGGAGCTCTCCGAGCACGAGGAGAAGGGCCTCGTCCGGGATCCCATGCTCGAGACCGCGTACCGCGACATCGAATCGCTCCGGGACGCCCTCATGCAGTCTCGTGAGAAGCTCTTCCAGCTCGGCGCCTACATTACCATCTACGCCACGAGCCTGGAGAGCCTCGGGGCGCTCGAGAAGAAAATAGAATCGATGCTCGAGGCGAAGCTCGTGTACGTGAAACCGGCGCTCTTCCGCCAGGCCGAGGGGCTGGACTCCACCCTTCCCCTCTCCAGCGACAAGCTTGGCATCCTCACACCCCTGAACTCTGGCCCGGCCTCGTCGCTCTTCCCATTCGTCTCGCCCGACCTCACCTCGGATACCGGCGTGCTCTACGGGATCAACATGCACAACCAGAGCCTGGTGATCTTCGATCGGTTCTCGCTCGAGAATGCGAACACCGTCGTCTTCGCCAAATCAGGCGCGGGCAAATCCTACGCGTCGAAGCTGAGCATACTGCGCTCGCTCATGGTTGGCACGAACGTCATTGTGATCGACCCGGAGAACGAGTACCAGAACCTGGCGAACGCCATCGGCGGCAGCTACTTCAAAATTTCGCTCACCTCGCCGAACCGCATCAACCCGTTCGACATCCCGGTCATGCCCGAGGGGGAGGAGCCGGCCGATGTGTTCAAGTCCCACATCCTGAACCTCACCGGGCTCGTGAAGCTCATGCTCGGCGCGGTTTCGCCGGAGGAAGACGCGCTCCTCGACCGGGCGGTTACTGAAACCTACGCCTCACGCGACATCACCGCGGAGAACTTCGGCGCCACCAGGGAGCTCAAGCCGCCGCTCCTCGAGGACCTGCGGGTGGTGCTCCAGAACACCGAGGGCGGGCGCACGCTCGCGCAGCGGCTCGACAAGTACACCCGCGGATCGTACGCCGGGTTCACCAACATGCCCACGAACGTGGACATCAAGAACCGCCTCATCGTGTTCTCCATCCGAGACCTCGAGGAAGAGCTCCGGCCCATCGCCATGTACATCGTCCTGAACTTCGTCTGGAGCCTCATCCGATCGGAGCTCAAGCAGCGGCTGCTGGTAATTGACGAAGCGTGGTGGATGATGAAGTACAAGGACAGCGCCTCATTCCTCTTCGGGCTCGTGAAGCGGGCCCGGAAGTACTACCTCGGGATCACCACCATCACCCAGGACGTAGAAGACTTTTTGAAATCGGAGTACGGCCGCCCCATCGTTTCGAACTCCTCGATCCAGCTGCTCATGAAACAGTCGCCAACCTCGATCGGTGAGGTTACGAAAGCATTCGATCTTACCGAGGGGGAGAAGGCGTTTCTCCTCGAGGCGGCGGTGGGGGAGGGGCTTTTCTTCGCCGGCCTCAAGCACGTCGCCATGAAAACCGTCGCCTCCTACACCGAGGACCAGATTATTACGACGAACCCGGAGCAGATGCTCGAGATGAAAGGCCTGGAGGGTGGTACGGCAAACCCGTAACCATGGGGAACACATCACCGAGAGAACCATCAGCTATGCCTGGCGGGGCACCCGATTCCCAGGAAGGAGAAGTGCACAACCCCTACAACGAGGTTGAGCTCTTGATCGGATACTTTTTCTTCGGCGGCGTGGACCTCATCTGTTTCCTACTTGACTTCACCGGCGTCGGAGATTTCTTAACCCCGTTCATCCAAGGCTTCGCCACATTTACCATGACCATGTGGGCTCGGAGCAAGGGTGATGCGAATGCCGTAAAAATGGGCCGGCAACTAGTGAAGTACGGCTCCAACATCATCCCGTGGCTCCCGACCACGCTCGCCGCTTTCGCCATTGAGTCCTACCTCCACAACCATCCGAAAGCTGCCGGGGTAGCCGCCAAGACAGCGGGACCAGCTACACCGAGCGCCAGGGTTGCGGTAAAATGAGAGCTATGGCCTTTCCCCAAAATCTGCGCTTGGTGTTCAGCGCCGCGGTCCTCATGGCGCTCGCCGTTTACCCGGTGAGTCCCGCGCTCACGTTCGCAGAGGAGGGCGCCTCAAGCGTCATCATTACCTGGCGTGCCCGTAACTTCTACCCGGCCAATTTCTCCGGCAAGGCGCTCGCGACCCCCGGGAGCGCCGTGGACGTTGCGGCTCAGGTGGTAGCTAGGGGAAAGCTCACCGATGCGACGCGTGCATCTTTTACCTGGTACGTGGATGGAAAATTCTTGAGCCGTGGGGATGGGGTGAGCGAAACCTCATTCGCCGTGCGGAAACAGCCCAGCGACTACCACTTCGTTCGGGTACTGGTCAAGCTCGGCCAGGAAGAGTTGGAAGCCACCGCGCAGGTCCCCGTTTCCGGACCGCTCCTGGTCATTGAGGCGCCGTACCCAAACCGGGTAGCCCCATCGAATGAACCGGTGACCGTGCGGGCGATTCCCTACTTCTTCACGGTCGCCTCGCTCCAGGAGCTCAGCTTCGAGTGGAAAGTGGACCAGGTGCAACGGTCCACCGGCAGCGACAATGTGCTCCGGATCAGCCTCGATGCGCGGAGCCCAGGACCGAGCACCATTGACATCGTCGCCGCAGCGCAGAATCAAGGGCGGCTCCTCGAGTTCACACGCAGCAGCCTACGGCTCACCGTGCCGTAACGTACCATGAACCGCTCCAAGAAATACCTTGCCCTCTCTCTGCTGCTCTTCGTCGCCGCCGTAGTGCTCCTGCCGGCGTCCGTCGGCGCCGCCGAGCTTGAACTCTACTACACGCCACCGTGCCTCCTGGATAACGTGCCGGGCATCGGCCCATGCCCGCCATCCTCGGGCGAGAGGCCGATCGCCACGTACATCTCGCGCATCTACCGGTTTGCCCTCGGCGCGGCCGGCTTCCTCGCGGTTGGCGCCATCGTGGTCGGCGGCATCTACTACACCATCTCCGCCGGGAGCCCCGACAAGCAGCGCGAGGGGAAGGACATGATCTTCTCGGCGCTCTGGGGAATCGTGCTCCTCTTCGGCTCCTGGATCCTCCTCCGCACCGTTAACCCGCAGCTCGTCACGCTCAAGGAACCGAGCGTAGAGCTCCTCACAAACCTCTCATCGTTCGTCCCGGCAGGCACTTTTCCGTTCGAACGCCCAGTGAGCACCACCATAACAGACCGCGCCACCGCAGTGTACTGCCAAGAGAATGCCGGGGACCGCGTGGCCGAATGCCAGACCAGCAATTGCAGTGGCTGTGTAAATCTGTATCCTCCTGAGGTTGCGGCACTCATGAAGCCCGATCAGTGCTACTGGCAGAAAGGTGACGTAAGCGACTGCCTCGTGAATCCAATCACCAATCAAAAACTCCTTGTACTTAGCTGGCTAGCAAAACAGTTTGCTGATGGCGGTGCATACAACTGGCAAATTACCGAGGTTTTCCCACCCACCGTAAAACACAAGGAGGCAGCACACTACAACGGCTGCGCTGTGGACATTAAGGTTTTTCCAGCTATCTGCCCTAATGTTCACGACCTGATCTCAAAAGCGACTGCGGCAGGGTTCACGGTGGGGAATGAGTATGCGCGCTGTGACGGCACCACCTACGAAACGACTAAGGGAGACCACCTTCACCTGAAGGCATGCTAATGAAACAAATCTACAAAATACTGATTATCGCGGGAGTTGCCGTTCTAGTGGTTGCGGGAGGCTACCTGCTCTGGAGAGCTCTATCCGGTACCGGATCGACACCTGGTGGCGATGGCACCACGGGCGAGGGTGGACGCCTCCCGGTATCACCGCCAACTCAAGAACCAGCGCGCGCGACCTCCTCACCGATTGGCCTCTCGATGCAGAGGCTCTCCGAAGGCAGGGTGTTTGACTTTTGGGTGAACGGTGCCACGGGTGAGGTCTACTACATGGCACCAGACGGAACGATTTTCATTGCCAAGGAAGGCCCGGACCTCGACGCGTCCAAGCAGACCATTGAAGCGGTGAACGCTATCGAGCCGGCGCCCGGCGGGAGAAAAATGCTCGCTAGCTTCGGGGACCCGACCAATCCGAGGTGGGCGACGTTCGATGTGGTAGACAAAGTTTGGAAACCGCTGCCCGCGGAGGTTAAGAACGCCACCTGGGGCGCCAAGGACAGCGAGGTGGTGGTGCAGCAGGTTGCGGCTGGCCGCATCAGCCTGGCATTCCTCGACATCGCCAAAAACCCGCCGGTCGCGAAGGTGATCCTGAACGACTTTCGCCTGAACGATGTGCGCCTCTCGTTCCGCCCACCCACCAGCCTCTACATCAGCGAGCGGCCGTCATCCTCGTACCTCGGACGCATTTGGAAACTTGACACCAAGACGTTCTCCCTCACCCTCATGATGGATCCGGAGCGCTCTATTGCCGTGGATTGGTCTGGAGATGCCTCGGTCGCGTTCAAGTTCTCTGCTCCGCCGCGCCTCGCCATCCTGGACGCCAACCTCCAGCCGATTGACGATTCGTCTTTCGCCACGTTCCCGTCGAAGTGCACCGCCGCTTCATCGAGCACCGCCTACTGTTTCATTCCACAGTACTATCCCTCGGCCGGCAGCGCCGCCGACGACTACCTCATGGGTCGCCTCTTCACGGTTGACGACCTCGGCGCCATTGCGATCCGAACCGGTTCGTTCGATACCCTTGCGAGCAGCAACGCCGGCTCATTCCCCGCTGTAGATGCGTACCACCCGCGCTACGCAAACGGCAACCTCTACTTCATCAACCGGTACGACGCCGGCCTCTACCGGGTACCCTTAGGCGCCAACCGCTAGATGCCTAATGACGACGCGCCGCTCCTTGCCGGCGCCGACACTCTCCGTCTTGAGCTCGGGGTGCGTGGTGATCTCGAGGTGCACGAGCCGGCGCTCGTACGCGTTCATGGGGGGGAGCTCCACCTGTGCCCGACTCACCACCGCCTTCCGCGCCGCCGCCCGGGCAAGCTCGACAATGAGCCGCTCACGCTCGCGGCGGTAGAAGTTCAGATCAACGATGCAGGTCGGCTGGTTGTCCCGCCGGAGCATGAGGTTCAAGAGGTGGTCAAACGCGGAGAGCATAGCTGACACGTGCGGCTGGATGGATTCATCGTCAATCACGATGGAAACCTTTCGGTGCTCTCCGTCGAGCGTCACCCGCGCATCCCCAAAGCCCATGAGCGAGAGTACGGTATTCAGTTTGGTGATGATTGGCTCCATGGTTTCTGCTACCGAGTGATCGCTCCGCCACCGCTGCCTGCTGCCCGTAGCTTCCGATTAATGTGGGCTTGCTGCGCAATGGAGAACAGGGTGGACACAATCCAGTAGATGCCCAGGGCTGCCGGGAGTCCTTGGAGCACCACAATGGTGAGGACCGGCCCGAGGAACACCATCATACGTCCCATGGAGGCCATGGGGTTCTGCTTGCCACCGGCCTCAGCAGTATGTGGCGGCAGCGACATCTTCCCCTGGACGTACTGGAAGAGCGCCGCCACTACCGCAACCGGGATGCTGGCTTCCTGGAGGTTAATTAACCCGAGAAAGGTGAGGTTGTCAAACAGGCCGCTCGTGAGCTCTTTGGAGAAGATTCCGAAGAGCGCAATGAACACCGGGAGCTGGAGGAGAATGAGGAGGAAGCCAGAGAGCGGGTTCAGGCGGTGCTCACGGTAGAGCGCCATGAGGGCCTTAGCCTGCACCTCACGGTTATCCTTGTGCTCACGCTGGATCTCTTGGATCTTCGGCTGGAGGCGCTGCATGAGCGCCTGATCTTTCGCCCCTTTATAGAAGATGGGGAAGAGCACCAGCCGGACAAACACCGTGAGGAGAATGATCGCGATGCCGAGGTCACCAAAGGAGAGGTGCTGGTAGATGAACACCAGCACCCATAGGATTGGCTGGTAGAGGTACGCGTTGAATAGGTTGCCCATGGTTACATGTTCATCGCCTACGGCTGTCTGCGTCCCGCCGCACAGTCCGTTCCAGTGCGCCGGTGAGCTCAGCCGCGAGCGCCTGGTAGGTGAGCGAGCCGGCTCCACGGCGCGCAACCACCAGGTAGTCTGCCGTGCTACCGACAAGGTGCGGCCGCAGCGCAGACCGAATTCTCCTCTTGACACGGTTCCGTTGAACCGCGCCCTTCACCACCTGTTTCGAGATTGAGATAAGGAGTCGTCTCTGGAGCGAACCGCGCGGGTACGCTCGCACGGTGAGCATCTGCGCTGCGGCCTTCACAGTGCCAGACGCTTTCGCTTCTTGCGGCGCCGACGCTGTAGAGTAGCGCGCCCACCGGCACTCCTCGTGCGCGCCAGAAACCCATGCGTGCGCTTTCGCTTCCGTTTCCGTGGCTGGTAGGTTCTACTCATATCATCTCTCGCAGTATTGTACACCACACCTCGCCTGCAACACAAATAGTATCGTTGGTTACCTCACCGGTTTCTATCAACAGCCGATGCACAGTTAAAACACAAATGGTGTCTCCCCGCACTATTGTATACGGCTACGGGTTGCGTATCATAGGAGCAACCTATATAATCGCAACTACGTAACTCGCGATTAGTTTCCATTCATGGAACACAAAGACCTTTGGCGGAGTGCGCTCGGCGATATTGAGCTACAGGTCTCGAGACCAAGTTTCCTTACCTGGCTCAAGAGCAGTGAACTGGTGGATCGAATTGAGAAAGATGGGACCGCCCTGGTAAGCCTTCCAAATAACTTTGCTAAGGAGTGGGTTAAGAATCGCTACCATAAGATTATCCTCGCATCATTGCGCAACATTGATAGCACCATAAGGAACGTTGACTACGTGGTGGTGAACCAAGAAAATGCAACCACATCAACCAAAGCTTCGTACCGTGCAAAAGCCGTAACCACTCCCCCGGGTGGGAAGCCACAGCTTCCCCTCATTGAACTGAAAATAGACCCGCGCACCAACCTTAATCCGCGATACACACTTAAATCATTCATCGTCGGCTCGTCGAACGAGCTCTGCCACGCCGCAGTGCAAGCGGTCATCCATGAGGTTGGTAAGAAGTACAACCCGCTCTTCATCTACGGCGGGGTTGGCCTTGGTAAAACACACCTCCTCCAGGCTGCGGGCAATGCGATCAATGAGCTCTACGCTAAGCGCGTGAGCGTGCTCTACATAACCTCGGAAAAATTCATTAATGATGTCGTCTGGGCGGTGCGGAACCGACGCATGGATGATGTGAAGAAACGGTACCGAGACGTGGATGTCCTTATTATCGACGACATCCAATTCATTGGTGGGAAGCCTACCACCGAACTTGAGTTCTTCTACACCTTCAATGCGCTCTACGAGAACAACAAGCAGATTATTATGTCGTCGGACCGAGCGCCAGCAGCAATTCCAACGCTCGAGGAGCGCCTCCGTTCCCGATTCGAGGGTGGGATGATTGCAGACATCAGCTACCCAGACTATGAGATGCGTCTCGCGATTCTGAGGGTTAAGGCTCAGGAGGTTGGGTTAGCGGTTGATGGTCAAATCCTGGAACATGTTGCCGCAAAGGTCCAAAAGAATATTCGCGAGCTCGAGGGTGTCCTGAACCGGGTGGTATTCTATCAGCAGTACAAGGGTGAAAAAATTGACATTAAAAAGCTTGATGAAATTATTGGTGAGATAATCAGCGTCTCCGCAAAGAACATCACCGCCAATGAAATTATTAAAACGGTTGCCGACTTCTACGACGTACCTCAGGTTGAGCTCACCGACCGCAGCCGGAAGCAGCAGGTGGTGGAGCCACGCCAGATTGCCATGTACCTGCTCCGCGACATCCTCAAGCTCTCGTACCCACACATTGGGGAACGGCTGGGGAAGCGTGATCACACCACCGCAATCCACGCGTACGAGAAGATCGCGAGAGAGATTAATCAAAACCCAGCCCTCAATCAGAAAATAATGCTCATCCGGGAACGTGTGTATAAGTCGTAACGTCACCAGGTACCCATCCTCAGGCGTTCAGTGGTTGCCGTCATGTTACCCACAACTTCAGAATGAGCCAAAATGGTAAAAATGGTAAGAAAGTAAATGGATTCTAGGAACGTTACGGGGCTAACCGTTGCTATGCACAACACCTACTACCACTACTAATGAAATTAATAATACTAAAGACTAATCTAGTAGAAGCGCTGGGGACTGTGGAACGTGCCATTGGCGGCAATGTGAATTTACCCATACTCAAAAACGTACTCATCGAAACCGATGGTAATCGGATTTTGATGCGAGCAACCGATCTTGAGCTCGCGGTGCAGCACGTCGTAGCTGGGAAAATCATTGAACCGGGAGGGGTTACAGTTCCATTTGCAGTGTTACATTCCATCGTTAAAAACCTTGCCGCGGAGCGAATTGCGTTGGAACACCATGACCACAAGCTTGCCGTAACGACCGAGAACTACGAAGCGCAGGTGCAAGGGCAGGAAGTGAAAGAGTTTCCCATCATCCCCCCGGTACACAACCAGGAGCAGTTTATCAAGATTGCCGTGAAGGGTCTCCGGGACGGGATTGAGAGCGTCATTGCGGCTGCGCAGTATTCGAGCATACGCCCTGAAATAAGCGGCGTGTACCTCGAGTGCAATGGAGGAGGAGTAACGCTTGTGGCTACCGATAGCTTCCGTCTCGCAGAATACGTGGTTGGTGAAGGACACGTACATTCAACCTTCAACCAAGTCTCGGTAATCATCCCCCTGAAGACAGCCGAGGAGCTCTTGCGGATTCTTATGAGGCGGAGCGGCGACGTCACCATTTTCATTGACTCAAACCAAATTTTTTTCACTACCGAATCCGACCACATCACCTCCCGTCTCATTGACGGAACCTTCCCCGAATACAAAGCGATTATTCCTAAGGTAACTGAGACCGAGGTAACGGTTGATCGACAGGAGCTGGTAGGCGCGGTGAAGTTAATCAGCGCTTTCTCTGGACGGGCGAACGATGTAACCTTATCGGTAGGCGACAGTAAAAAAATTCTAGAGCTTCGCTCAAGCGATGCGGCAATCGGCGAGAATCGATACCGAATCCCCGCCAAGCTTCACGGGGAAGCCTTCTCTATATCGTTTAATTGGCGCTACCTTCTTGATGGGCTTAAGGCGTACCATGGTAGCGAGGTAACCATCGGGGTTACTGTCCCGAATCGGCCGGTGGTGGTGAAAGCCGCGGGAGAGGCGAGCCTGACGTACGTGCTCATGCCGATTACCACGTAGCGCAGCCAACCCAGCTAGTGGAAAACGACGATGGGCACCTTCAGTTCGCGCCCGGAACGGTCGGTGACCACCAACTCAATTAGATTCTGTGGCTCGAGCTGCCCAGTGAAGTAGTAGTAGTACTGGTACTTGGTTGGGGTATGGCTCAGCGTGAACCCATTCACTAAGTTTCTATTAAGGTAGAGTTCAACCTTGGCGACCCCGGTCGGCGACTGGAGCGTGGCACGAACGGTGAGTGGCGTACTCACGAATGAGCCATTCTGTGGCTCTAGACCGACTACCGCCACATCCCCCGGTTCAGCGGGTTGCTGGATGGTGAAGCCGGTGCCGGGCGGCAGCGGCGCGTTGTACATTTGAAAGTTTTGAATATTTATCCGTGCCCAATCAATGACTCCCCCTTCCCAGTTCTCGTATTGCGGATCTTTCGCCGGATTGTCTGGTGGATCGCCGAGCGGATCGTCCCGGCGAACGTAGTAGAGAATCGAATGGAGCTGAGGATAACGCTTCCCCTCCACTACCGGAGCGAACTCAGCTTGTCCATTGAGTAGGGGTTTAGCAATGGGCGACTGTGGCTCAGGCCGCTCGAACGCCTCCGATGGGTAAGAGGGGAGCACCTCTCGAAGGAATGCACTCCACATAGGGATTGCAGCTAGGACGCTGCTCCCCCCATGTGCCATTGGGGCGTTGTCATTGTTGCCGGCCCAAACTCCAACCACCAGCGACGGGGTGTAGCCGAGGGCCCAAGCGTCGCGGTAATCTTCTGTGGTTCCGGTTTTCAGAGCAACGTCATGGTCGGGGAATACGGTTAGCGGCAGGCTACTCTGGTAGAGTGGCGCCCGAAGATCCTCGTCGGAGAGAATTTGGGTAACCAACTGTGGGTACTGCGGGTCGGCAACGCGTTCTGTGCTGTCACGGTACTCCTCGAGCACGTTGCCCCTAGCATCCTCAACCTTCAAAATGAAACGTTGCTCGTGCCGCACCCCATCCTGGCTGAGCGTGGCGTACGCGTTCACGAGGTCGATGAGCCGTACCTCGCCGCCGCCAAGGGTAAGGGAAAGCCCGTACCGCCACCGTTCCTTGAGGGTGGTAATCCCGAACCGGTGGAGGTTCTTGAGGACATCATCGAAGCCCGCTAGGTAGAGCACCTTCACCGCTATCACATTTATAGATTGTGCGAGCGCGTTCTCGAGCGACACCGCGCCGCGGAATCTGGCATCAAAATTCTCCGGCCGGTAGCTTGTCGCCGGATTTTTCCTGGTGTCAAATTCTGTCGGCACATCATAGAGCATGGTGCGCGGCGGGTAGCCTTTTTGGAAAGCGGTGAGGTACACGAACGGTTTCAGGGCCGACCCCGGTTGCCGCAAGCCTTGCATGGCAACGTTGAAATTGCCTTCATTTGAAACATCGAAGTAATCTCTTGATCCGACCAGCGCAAGGATCTGTCCCGTTTTCGGATCTTGGACGACCATAGCCCCGTTGCGGCTGTTGTACAGCTCCTGGTTGCGCTGTACCCCTTCCGCCACCACGCGCTCCGCAGTTTCCTGGAGCTTGGTATCAAGCGTCGTGATGATCTTGAGCCCGCCGTTCATGACCAACTGTTCCCCGTAGCGTTCGATAAGTTGGTCTCGCACCGCGAGGGAGAAGTGTGGAGCTATGATGGTACCGATGGATGGGGCTGCAAACGTTACCGGAACTTGCTTCGCGGTATCGCGCTCCGTGGTCGTAACCAAGCGATACTCAGCCATACGGTCGAGGATGTAATCTTTTCTGGCGAGGAGCTCATTGGCGTGACTCCCCCACGGGGAGTAGTAGCTAGGGGCGCGTGGAAGCGCAGCGAGCACTGCCGACTCGGCGAGAGAAAGATCGCGTGCTGACTTACTAAAGTAGAGCTGGCTTGCCGCCTCAATGCCGTACGCGTTCGATCCGTAGGGGATCTGGTTGAGGTAGAAATCAAGAATTTGATCCTTCGAGTACTTCGTTTCAAGTTCAATGGCGAGCACCAGCTCCTTGAGCTTCCTGGTGAATGTCTGCTCACTGGTTAGGAAAACATTTTTCACAAGCTGCTGGCTGATGGTAGAGCCACCCTGAACGATATGGCCGGCGCGCAGGTTCTGGATGAGCGCTCGGACAATCGCGGTCCAGTTGAACGCGGGTTCGTTGTAGAAGTTAACGTCCTCTGCGGCGAGCGTCGCAAATTTCACGTACCCTGGGATGTCGTTGAAGGGGATAACCGTCCGCTTCTCTTCGCCGTGGATTTCGTAGAGGAGCGCCTGACCGGTGCGGTCGTAAAGTTTAGTGGATTGGTTTACCCGCCTCGCGGTGAGCTGGTCCGGGGATGGCAGCTGCTTGAGGAGCGTAATACCGTAGATTACCAAGGCGGCGAGGGAAGCGGAAACGGCGAGGCTCGCTATGGTTGCAAGACGGAGCGTTCTCCCCCGCCCTCCTCGGCGCTGCCGCAAGGCTCGTAGCTGACGTTGGTTTGAGCGGTGCATGGTGGTCCCTCTATGGTACCTCTTTTTATGCTGGACCTGAACGGCGATTGAAAGCCGGCGCCGTATGAAAAGCCCCGCACGCTGTTCGGTAGCGCGCGGGGCAATTCTAGTAACCGCTAGTAGCTTTGCTCGCTGTACCCTTCATCCGTCGATGCCGCAGCATCAGTGTCCTCATCGGGTAGCAGTGGCTCACTCACCTGATCTCCTCCTTCTTTATCGACGCCGAGGTCTTCCTCTAAATCATCAACCTCAGATTCGTCTGAGTCGAGCAGCAACTTCTCTTCAGTAACCATCTTTCTTTGTTGCTTGCTTAGTGTGGTATTCTGCAATAATGCCATACCAACGACCTTTACTGCCAGAGCGGCAGATTGTGCCTGTGGGTTAGTATAGTGAAGCGTTTCCCTGTGTCAATATCAGCGTGCCCCGGTGGCAGCAATGGCGACCGCAATCGCATCACTCACATCGTCAAACCGGTAAGAGCGAGGAGCCCCCTGCACCAGGAAGTGCACCATACGGGCAACCCCTGCTTTGGTCGCGGCGCCATCACCCGTTACCGCGCACTTAACCTCGGAAGGTGTTAGTTCCACAATTGAAACCCCGTTTCTAGCAGAGGCCGCCAGGAGTACTCCGCGAGCTTGGGCGATGGTGATAGCTGTTTTCTTGTTCCTGGTGAAGAATATTCGCTCGATGCCAACGCGATCTGGCCTGAACTCACGGAGCAGGGTATTAAATTCTCGATCGATGGTGTGGAGTATATGGCCCTGGGTACCCTTCGGGAGCTTCAGGAGCCCGCAGCGCAGAAGGGTTAGGCGTCCGCGCTGTTCCTCGAGCACCCCGTACCCAACCCGGACCGTTCCCGGGTCAATGCCGATAATCACCATAGCGTGTGGCCCTCGGTTGCCGCAGCGCTGTGGTACACCGCCTGGATATCGCTATGATCCCTGAGAGCCGCTACGAGTGCGGAGAGCGCCCGTTGATCTTTTTCAGCGATGATCTGGGGAAATTTTGATTCCCATGCATTATTTTCTAGGTTATATTTGAATGCCCAGCGCACACTCCCGGGTTCCGCCCATTTGGCGCCGTGTTCCTTAATGGCCGTTCTTATTTCTTGGATGAGACGATTCCGGTTAACGGTGATCGCAAGTATAAGTATGGCGCTGCCCCCTGGTCCATACGCTTCGATCACAACCTCCTCAAGGTTTTTTGAACCCTTTGTTGCCTGCTCAACGGCTCGGTTAATGTTCTCCTGTGGAACGTTGAGCTCCCGCGCCTTCTCCATTGTTGCGCGGAGCCGAGGATTGAACTGCGGGTTCGAGTCAATACGTGCCGCTACGGCAATCGCACGCAGCAGCTTGGAAAAAAGTTGGCCGCGGCGCTGATCCGCTGCGCCCTTGTGCTGCTTAATTTGTTTCCAGTGGCTATGTCCCGCCATTGGAGCTACGGTTCGTCTGAGGTAAATTCTTTCGGAGGCAAGAGCGAGGCATCGAGCGGTAACGTGAACCAAAAGGTGCTGCCGCGGTTCACTACGGAATCGACACCAATATCACCCCCGTGCCGTTTGATGATATTTCTGGTGATGTAGAGTCCAAGACCGTTCCCATTCGGTTCAATCTCAGCCACATTTGACCCTCGGTGGAGCTTTTGAAAAATTTTACCAAGATCGTCTTTCGGGATACCAACGCCTGTGTCAGCTACAGTTACCTTTAAGAACGGAAGGCCTTCCCGTTTCGTGGCGGTCACCGTTACCTTACCGTCACGAACGTTGTACCGAATGGCATTGTCGAGCAGGTTTAGGATGGCCGTGGCGAGACGTTCCGGATCACCATGAACGGTGATCTTGGATTCTGAAGCCCGGAAGAACATCTGCACATCATGCTGTTTAGCTATCGGCGCTGTTTCCGCAACCACCTTCCTCATGAGGTCGATTATGTCCAAATCCTGGAATGTGTAGCCGAAGCGGCCCTCCTCAATTTTCGCTGCGTCGAGGAGATCGTCGGTAATCTTGAGCGCCCGCTCGGATGAACGGAGCGCGCCATCGACCGTATCTGTAAGGTTAGGGTTGTTCCCGGTGACCTCTTGCGCGATGCTCTCGAGCGCCCAGCGGATAGCGGTTAGAGGCGTTCGGAGCTGGTGCGCCGCGGTACCAATGAACTCGTTCTTACTCTCAATAATTGATTTTTCACGCGTTCGGTCGTGAATGACCTTAATGAAGCCGATGGTCTGGCCGAGCTTATCCGTGATCTGCTGCAGCGTGGTGTGAAGGTTACGTTTCGGATCTTCAAGCGTGAGCGCTACGATCTGAGGCCACTGTTGCGACTCAGAAATTTGGTTGATCGCCGGTGCAAGCGATGGGAACATGACCTGGGCAACTGCGCGGTAGCGTGGATCGCTGACTAACGCCGGGGTGATCGTCTTCCCTACCACATCTTCGGTTTTGAGTTGGAACATCTCACTCGCGGCTCGGTTGAAGGTGAGCACGGTGAAATTTTGATCGTAGATAACCACCCCATCCTTGAGGTTCTGCACGAGTGAATCGAGCTCAGTCGAACTGAGACTGGACTCAATGGTGAGCTGCTCTTGTCGGATGCCGCCGTACGTAAGGTACGCCGCTACCCCGAGGAACGCGACCACGTTGAGAACCATCACGAGGGTAGGGAGAAAATACCCCCCAATGATGAGGAGCGCTGCTTCCAGCCCGAGGAGCGTCCAAACCCCGACCAGGCGTGGTGCGGCCAGGTAGCGCTTGAAAATTTGGTAACGGCGCATCAGAGGACCGTTCATAGGCTTACTGGTAGTGGCTAAGTGGCCGGAACCATGGAGTTCCAATGCTTACCCACCTTGGGCTGCGCTATGAGGGGTACCGAGAGCAGCTGCACGCCCTCTATAATTGCCTGGAGCGGAGCCATAACACGATTAAGAATATCATCGCGTACCTCGAAGAGCAATTCATCATGAATGGAGAGGAGCAGGCGAACCCCATCTCCGAGCAGATGTTTGCCATCCAGCCACTCATACGATCGTACCATCGCCAGCTTCACTATATCAGCGCCAAAACTCTGAATTGGCATATTGATAGCCGAACGCTCGCGGTCACCGCGGAGGCTCTCCGTTTTAGCTACATCAATAAACCAACGTCGTCGCCCATTGGCATTCTTAATGAAGCCAAACGTTCTCGCCTCAGCCTTCACGCGTTCCTGCCAGTCGCGTACCGCGGAGAAGCGTTCGTGGTACTCGTCAATGAAGCGCTTTGCCTCCCCGAGGCTCACGCCACTTGTTTGGGCGAACGACCGGGGACCCATGCCGTAGATAATACCGAAGTTGAGCGTTTTAGCTGTACGGCGCATAGCTTCGCTCACGTCCTCGATAGAAACGTTGAATATGCGGGAAGCGGTGAGCGTATGGATATCACGACGATCCAGGAATGCTTGCCGCAGCCCAAAGTCTCCAGAGAGGTGCGCCAGGAGCCGTAGCTCCAGTTGCGAGTAGTCGAAGGCCAAGAAGCTCCATCCCGGCGCTGCCTGGAATGCTGCGCGAACAGCAGAGGCCCAGCGTGACTCCCGGGGGATGTTCTGAAGGTTCGGATGTGCCGAGGTCAGGCGGCCGGTAGCAGTACCGGTTTGCATGAATGTGGTCCGGACCCTCCCGTCGGCAGCTACCGCTGATCGGAGTGGCACAAGGAAGCCCGAGTAGACCTTATAATCCTCACGATAGCGAAGCATAAGGTTGATAATCGGGTGCTTGTCCTTGAGCGTCAGGAGCACATCCCGCCCGGTGCGTCGCTGCCCGGTTGCGGTTCGGCGTCGCTTCTCCATCGGCACCGAGAGCTTTTCGAAAAGGACCTCGGCGACCTGGCGCGGCGAGTTGAGGTTGAAGCGCGTCCCGGCGGCGCGGAAAATATCTCTCGCCAGGTCTCGCAAACCCCGTTCAATAGTGCCCGAGAGCTTAGCAAGGGCGGTGGCATTCACCTCTATACCCCAACGCTCCATGGCAGCGAGCACCGGGATAAGCGGCATCTCAATACGCTCAAATATCGGCAGGAGATCGTACGACCGAAGCTTGTGGTATGTGGAGGTAAACAGTTGCCTCAAGACAACACTTTGATCACCTCTGGTAGCTGCCGGTTGGCGCGTTAGGAAACGCCGAGCGAGCGCGGTAACTGAAAAATCATTTTGGTCTGGGTCGATGAGCCAACTGGCAACCGTGATGTCGAAGAGCGGGGGCCTGATGGTGGTATGGTGAGCACCGAGTTCCTTGAGAAAACCCTTCCAATCTAACGCCACCTTCAGTGCATTGGCGGTGAGCATCGAGTGGTCTGTGAGCGCCCAGGTTAGGTTATCCACAAAGATCGCTGGAGGTGTCTGGGTAAGTTCACCGCCTACCGTGTCAGGCTGGCTAGGTTCCTCTAGCCGTTTCAGAAGACTTTGAAAGCCGAGCGTTTTGAGGTAGGGAATGAACGTCTCACGTTTGAAACTGGTAAAGGAGAGCGCATCTAGATCAATGGTGAGCGGCACGGCTCGGTCAATGGTGGCCAGCTGTTTGGATAAGGTTGCGCTCCGAGCAGCTTCGATAACCTTTCGTGCCGCGGGATCGCGAGGCTCCTGAGCGTTCAAGATCGCTTCGATTGTTTGGTACGACGAGAGGAGCCTGGCCGCAGCTTTCGGGCCAATCCCACGGACCCCGGGGTCCGTG
>CAYJQO010000003.1:19158-44800 GCA_964372445.1 uncultured Candidatus Saccharibacteria bacterium | reverse complement strand
TTATTTTAGCACCGCCGTTCATTGAGCACGGCTACTGCACCGAGTGCGCTACGGTGACATGCGATGGGTGTGAAGGAGAGGACCTCGAGCGTGATGCAGCTAGGTGGTGTGCGAAGTGCACGACGCGGTGTTACTGCGAGGAGTGTGCCCCAGAGATGGTCAACGAACACGGCATCTGCGTCGAGTGCGCCCCCAAATTGGGTAAGTGCAACGAACATTCATCGTTCTTAAAGAGGCTAGTGTCGGTTTTCTCGTCAGAACGCCACTGACCTCTATGAGGTTGGTCTTGAAAGCCGTTCCAGATCTCGGGACGGCTTTTTTTATATCGTTATTTGACTAAAGTTATTTTTTATGCTACCTTATTTTTAGTTATTTACCGTCTGTTATACAGAATAATTAATTGAAAGGAGTAGTTACTGGTGCTTACGTATGGACTTTTCTTAATTGGCGTTGTTCTCCTCGTCAAAGGAGCCGACTGGCTCATCGACGGCAGCGTTGCGCTCGCGAAGCGCCTCCACCTCTCACCGTTCTTCATTGGTCTCACCGTCGTTGCCTTTGGTACCTCAACCCCTGAGCTTATCGTCTCGGCGATGGCAGCGTTCCGGGGGAGCGGTGACATTGTGCTGAGCAATATCCTCGGCAGCAATACCGCAAACATCCTCCTCGTCTTTGGCCTCTCCGCAGCGGTGTTCCCACTCACGGTGAAGGTTGAGACGGCTTGGCGCGAAATTCCTCTCGGTGTTGTCGCGGCGAGCCTCCTCGGCGTTCTAGGGAGCGACGGTTCACTCGACCAAATCGAAGGGGCGTTCCTCTTAGCTTGTTTCATGGGTTTTCTCGCAGCGACGCTTAATACGCGCCGTGCAGGAGCCGAACCGAGCGACCAAAACGAAAGACGGCGCGCTCCTCTCGTTGCCACGGTTGCCAAGGTTATCGGCGGCCTCACCGGCTTGGTGGTCGGTGGCAGTTTGGTGGTTGACGGCGCAGTGGCTCTGGCACGAGCGTTCGGTGTGAGCAATGCGCTGGTCGGGCTCACCGTTGTTGCGGTGGGTACCTCACTTCCTGAGCTCGTTACCTCGGTCGTCGCCGCCTACCGGAAGAACCCTGATATTGCGGTCGGGAATATTGTAGGATCAAACATCTTCAATGTTCTCTTTATTCTAGGGTTTGCCGGGCTCCTTAAACCCATGGTAGTTTACCCACAATTTCGTGAGGATGTTGCGGCGACGGTCGCCGCGAGCGTGCTGCTCTTCATAATGATGTTCCTCGGCAGGTGGTACCTCATCGAGCGATGGCAGGGGATACTGCTGTTGCTCTCTTACCTTGGGTACGTCGGGTACCGGATTGCGCTCGAGGTGGCACAGCCGTAGGGTCGTCTTGGATCGAGCAAGTTACACTCAAAACATAGAGAGGGCTGCAGTAATACTGCAGCCCTTCTTATTTCTCATTCACGCCGTGGCGATAAGGTGGCCTGGTGAGATAAGAAAAGTCGTTTTAGTCGAAAATATCAGAAAACAGGAAAAATCGGGAAAACCGGGAAAACCTGGAAAAACTGAAAAACTTGAAAAACCTGGAAAAACAGGAAAACCCGATAATGCGATGAAACCTATATCGCCTTAGGTACGGAGATTTAGAAATGTTTCCGTGGAAACACTTTATAACAAAAATGACCCATCGAATGAGTATGTAAGGGTCATTTTGTCTTTACATCCGTTTCCTGTCACGGTTTTGTGGTTTCCCCTTGCTTCTTGGCGATTGATACGAAGATGAGCGCCCCAATTACCATCGTAATCACTATAGATAGTGGGCCATTCATCGACATTTCGAGGATTACCACATTGCCTGCCATTAGTACAGCTACCACGCCTAGCAGCATGGCTGTTCCGGTCATGGCCAGAGCAACCACCGGAATCGGGATCAATCCTTTCACCCCGCGGTACAGGTCAGGTGCGACGAAGCCAAGAATTGATGCGGTCCAGGTAGCCACCACTGCGACATCTAGCGCAATCCCGTTGAACGTGAACAGGCCGCACGCTGCGGAGCTCACCACGAACCAGCCGATCCATGCCTGCCATTCGCCGAAAGCGTACCTGGTGCCGAGCGCTGCGAGGGACGGGAAAATCAGCAGCATGTAGAGGATCATTCGATGCCATCCTTTCTTGTAGTGTGTATAAAGTTCAGGAGCTAGCCCCATTATGGGTGCCCAGGCGGAGCCCCGTCAACCCCAACCTACTTTGATCTTGAACCTCCTGCCAGAAGCGAAAGGTTTATAATTGCTACATGGGCACGCTGACGAGCGGTCGATCAGAACTGGGACACGGCGGTGAGGATTTCGCATGTGGCTACCTCCGGCAGAGAGGCTACCGGGTCATCGCGCGGAACGTTCTGGAAAAGTGGGGCGAGCTCGACATCGTGGCGCGGGCCCGAGATAAAACGGTTGTGTTCGTGGAGGTGAAAACGATGCGGGCGGTGCCGAACGGGCTCCAACCAGAGGATCAGATGACCGCGGCGAAGCTCACCAAGTTCCGCCGTACCGCGTCCCTCTACGCCGGAGCTCACCCAGAGTTTGTGGATAGCCGTCGCGGGTTCCGGCTCGACGTACTGGCGCTCACGGAACGGGGTGGTTCCTTTGAGGTGCGCCACTACGAGAATGTGTAGGCCAGTCGGCAACGGTTTTAGTCTCTTGCTCTTGACTTTAGCAACGTCTCTGCTACACTGTTCTCAATAGCCGCTCCGTCGAGAGCGGTTCTTCCTTAGGAGAGCTGTAATATAGAGACAGACCACAATGGACTTAAAAGAGCTATCGTCGGCGGTGCAGCAGATTGCCGCTGAGAAGGGAATTGCCGCAGAGCAGGTGCTCGCCGCCATCGAGGCGGCCATTGCCGCTGCGTACAAGAAAGAGTACCGGAAGCGGTCCGAAATCGTGAAGGCGAAGTTCAACATGAAAACGGGTGAGCTCCAATTTTGGCAGGTGAGAACTACGGTTGATCCCGCCGAGGTGCGGATCGTCGATCCCGAGAGCCCAGAGGAACCGCCCCACGAAGTGAAGGAGGGCGAGGAGGTGCTCCCGCGGTACAACCCGGACCGGAACATTTTCCTTGATGAGGCCAGAGCGGTGAAGGCTACCGTGGTAGTTGGTGAAGAGCTCGAGTTCCCGCTGGAGACCCATGCCGATTTCGGGCGGATCGCCGCGCAGACGGCGAAGCAGGTGGTGCTCCAGAACATCCGGGAGGCGGAGCGCGCCTCGATCCGCGAAGAGTTTGCGGACAAGGAGGGGCAAATCGTCTCGGGGGTCGTACAGCGTTTCGAGCGCGGGAACGTCTACGTAGACATCGGGCGCGCGGTTGCCATTATGTTCTACAACGAGTCAATCCCCGGTGAGCACTACCGGATCGGTGAGCGGCTCCGGTTCTACGTGCTAGCGGTTCAGGACGACGCACGGCGACCCGGCATCGTGCTCTCCCGTTCTCACCCGAACTTCATCCGAAAGCTCTTCGAGCTGGAGGTCCCCGAGATCGCCGATGGGGTGGTCCAGATCAAACAGATGGCGCGCGAGGCCGGGAGCCGCACCAAGGTAGCCGTAGCCTCGAGCGAGGAAGGCGTGGACCCGGTGGGCTCTGCGGTCGGCCAGCGCGGGACACGCGTCATGTCGGTAACCAACGAGCTCGGCCAGGAAAAGATTGACATCATCGAGTGGGCGGACGACCCCGCGGCGTACATTGGGAACGCGCTCTCGCCGGCGAAGGTGAAGCTCGTCGAGGTGCTCCCGCGGCGCGAGGCGCGCGCCCTTGTGGCTGAAGACCAGCTCTCCCTCGCCATCGGGAAGGGGGGCCAGAACGTTCGGCTTGCCGCGAAGCTTACCGGCTGGAAGATTGATGTGCGGTCCCAATCCCGACCTGAGGAGGTTCAGGAAGGCGGCGTGGCCCATGCACCAGAGGCCTCCCCGGCGGCAGAGAAGAGAACGGCACCGAGTGAAACCGATTCGGTAGCAGAGTTGGTAGGAGATACACCTGATCAATCAGCTAAAAAAAGCGAGGAATAGCTTCATTTTTTCAGACCTTCCATGGTGTACCTCATTATTTTTATTCCCATAGCGCTCGCGGTTGCCTATACCGCATTGCTCATGGCGTGGCTCCGACGGCAGCCGTCGGGGAATGATGCCATGGTCGCCATTTCCAAGGCGATCCAGGTTGGTTCAGAAGCCTACCTCAACCGCCAGTACCGGACCGTGGCCATGGTCGCGGTAGCGCTCTTCGTGGTGATTGGCGTGGGGTTGGGCTGGCTCACCGCGGTTGGATTCCTGGTTGGCGCCATCACGTCGGCCGTCGCTGGCTACATTGGCATGGGTGTGGCGGTACGTTCAAACGCGAAAACCACCGAGGCCGCACGCCGGGGACTCTCGGCCGCGCTCTCGCTCGCCTTCCGGGCTGGCTCGGTGACCGGTCTCCTCGTGGTTGCCCTCGGCCTCCTCGCGGTGGCGGGTTTCTACGTTGCCACCGGTGGCAACGTAGAGCCGCTCATCGGGTTGGCGTTCGGGGCGAGCCTAATCTCGGTGTTTGCCCGGCTCGGCGGTGGGATCTTCACCAAGGCGGCGGATGTGGGCACCGACCTGGTTGGCAAGGTGGAGGCGGGTATCCCCGAGGACGACCCGCGGAACCCCGGCGTCATTGCGGACAACGTCGGTGACAACGTCGGTGACTGCGCCGGCATGGCGGCGGATCTCTTCGAGACGTACGCGGTGACCCTGATTGCGGCGATGCTCCTCGTGCCGGTTGCCGGTGGCGGGTGGGCAGAGATTGGCGCTCCGCGTTCCTTCCCCCTCGTCCTGGCCGGTTCGGCAATCATCTCCTCAATCATCGGGAGCCTGTTCGTACGGCTGGGGAAAGGGAAGAGCATCATGGGCGCCCTCTACCGGGGGCTCGCCGCCTCCCTCGTGGCGTCGGCTGTCCTGTTCTACTGGGTTACCAGGTCGGTTGCGGATTCGGACCGCACCTTCGGGGCAACCCTCATCGGCCTTGCCGTCACCGCTCTCATGGTGCTGGTGACCGACTACTACACGGCGAAGCGGTACCGCCCCGTGCGAGCCATCGCCGAGGCCTCACGGTCGGGCCACGGCACCAACATCATTATGGGGCTCGCGGTGGGCATGGAGGCCACCTTCCTGCCGATTGTCATTATTGCCGCGGGGATCCTCGGCGCCTTCGCGCTCGCCGGCATCTACGGCATTGCGATCGCGGCAGTTTCGATGCTCTCGGTGGCGGGGATCATTGTGGCGATCGATTCGTTCGGCCCGGTGACCGACAACGCCGGCGGGATCGCCGAGATGACCAACGCGCCTGGGGCGGTGCGAGAGATCACCGATGCCTTGGACGCGGTCGGGAACACCACGAAGGCGATCACGAAGGGCTACGCGATTGCATCGGCAGGACTCGCCGCGCTCGTGCTCTTCGCGGGCTACACCGAGGAGCTCTTGAAACGGGTTGCCGGCGTGTCCTTTGATCTCCAGGACCCGAAGGTGCTGGTTGGGCTCTTCCTGGGTGGGGCGCTCCCCTACCTCTTCGGCTCGTTCGCCATGCGGGCGGTAGGGAAGGCGGCCGGGGCGATCGTCGAAGAAATCCGGCGGCAGTTCCGTGAGATTGCGGGGCTCATAGCAGGCACCGCGAAGCCCGAGTACGGCCGGGCAGTGGATATCGTAACCAAGGCCGCCCTCCGGGAGATGGTGGCGCCGGCGCTCATGCCGATCGCGTTCGTGCTCGCCGTTGGGTTCGGCCTCGGCGCGCAGGCCTTGGGTGGGCTCTTAATCGGCGCGATCATCTCCGGCCTCTTCGTCGCGCTCTCCATGACCTCGGGGGGGGCTGCCTGGGACAACGCCAAGAAGCTCATCGAAGCCGGCGAGCACGGCGGGAAAGGGTCCGAGGCGCACAAGGCGGCGGTGACCGGAGACACGGTGGGGGACCCCTACAAGGATACCGTGGGCCCGGCGATCAACCCATTAATCAAGGTGATCAACATCGTGGCGCTCCTCATCGTGCCGTTTCTCTAGGTTGACAGGGCAGCGGGCCAGACGTACCGTTACGGCAGCTCCTCTCAAGGGAGGTTACTTGGTTGACCAGCTTGCCACCTAGGCTAGCTGTCCCTGTTGTGGGGCGCAGCTGTGCTCCGTGGCTGGCTGGCGACTTTTCGAAGCGACGGGTTTTCGGCAAAGAAGCCCGTCGTTTTTGTTACTTGACATATCCTTATCTCTTATGCTACAATTTAGACAGCATCTAATTCACAATCCATTCATCAACTGAGAGGTTCATATGAAACATGTACTGCTGCTGCCGGTCGCGTTGCTTGTATTGCTGGCGATCAGCGCTAGCCAAATTTCATCACAGGTCCAGCCCGTGGATAGCGGGTACGTGGTGAAGCCGGGCGACACCATCTGGGAGCTCGCCGGCACAAAGCTCGACGACCCATACCGTTGGGTACAGGTCTTCGAACAAAATCCATTTCTCAAAGAACCGGGTCGCCGGTTCAACCGGAACGGGAAAGTCATTGTGGTCATCAAACCCGGCGAGAAATTGTCCGGACTTGAGAAGCTTGGCATCGTACCGACCGCGACCGCAGTTCCCTTACCAGAACCCGTGGTTGCGCAAGCGGTGCAGCCCCCAGAGGAGCCCATTTTCTCCTGGATGGTGGTCCTGATCGTTGTTCTTTTCGTCATTTACATGGTATTTGATTGGTGGTATGGGCGCCAGAATCCGGTGACAGGTGGGGAACCTATGGTACGTGGTGGTGTTATGGAGTCGAACGCGGTAGCGTCGTTCCAAGCTGCTGCGCAGCGGATCTACGCCAGCGAGTACGGGGGGGCAGCTCCAGCAGCTGCGCTGTTTACGGTCCTTCCGCCCGTGGTGCGTGGGAGAGGGTTTGGAACCGTGCTCGTCAATTACCGAGACAAGCGCAAGCCGCTCAAGAAACGTTTGAACGGTGAACCGATCTACCGGGCGAGGGTTCAGTCCCCCAACGGCAGAGAGCAGGAAATCTATATGCTCCAGGGTTGTGGGAACGACCTACGATTCGGAGGCATTTCCGGCTACACACCTGGGAAAGATTTCCAATTCGCGGTAGATGGTGAACTGCCGCTCCCGCGGAGCACGCCGGCACCAGTTGTCGCTGAGGTACCTTCACCTGCACCAGCTGCTCCCCAACCGAGCGTACCCACGCCGCAGGAGGTCGTTGTTGCTATTACCAACGGCGAGGCGGTAGCGGTTCGGAGTAGTGGACCGTGGACGTTTGTCAGAATCGGCAGTGCAGAGGTGAGCCTGCAGGGCAACCCCAACATCAAGGTTGTGGCTCGGCGAGTTGAGCAGAAGAATCAAGATGGACACCACGAGCCAGTGCAATCAGATTGACAGTAAGGTAGATACATAGAAGAAAAGGGGGAGCATGGCTCCCCCTTCACATTTCATTACCTTACTTGACCTGCCTGGCGGCAAGGCTACCATGATCCTGCGCCATTGGAATGTTCAACGGGCCTCGGCTGCGGTTGCTGGGCGTGATCGTTGCCGGCACCGGGTTACCTCTTCCAATTTTAGGTGCTCATGTTCTGACCTCCCTGCTAGCGGGAGGTCATTTTTCTGTTGATTCGGTGAGGTGAAGCTCAACAGCTTTACAGCCGTAGCCCCTTCGTTGCCACCCTAGTGGAGCGAAACCCTTCCGAAGCAGCCTACCCTCCTTCGCCAAGGCTACGGAAGGGTACCCTCTCCGCATTCATCCACGAGTTTATCCAACCTTCGTAGCCATAGGCCACCCGTGGCTTTCTGCGGAGGAGGGTAAAGTTATCCACAGGAGAGGATTTGACGGCTTGGCGCCAATTTGTAGAATGAATACAGCTCATCAACATACCTAGGGTTCAAAGCTCTCGCGAGAGAGTGCACAGCCCTAACAATTTTTACGGAGCCAAAAGCTCCGCCCATTGAAGAAGCCCCCTGACTATTTTGTCACCAAGAGGGGGCTTTCTTTTTGTTTTGTGCTAGCCATATGAAGATTTATTGAGCCAAATAGTATGAGAGATGCTAAGCTGGGGTGGTGAGGATGGGCAACACCTTGATTTTCAGAGGTAAGCGGGTGCTCGTGATGGGCCTCGGGCTCCTCGGCGGCGGGGTGGCGACGACGAAATGGTTCGTGAGGCATGGCGCCGAGGTTACCGTGACCGATATGAAAACCCGCCGTGAGCTTTCCCCTTCGATTCGGGCACTCGGCAGTGTGGCGCGGCGGGTTCGGTTTGTGCTTGGCAGGCACCGTGCAGTAGATTTCAAAACCAACGACGTTGTCGTGGTGAACCCGGGTGTGCCGCGGGAGAGCATGTTTCTAGAGATTGCCCGGCGAGCCGGCAGAACCGTTACCAACGATGCCCACATTTTCTTTGATGCAGTAGAGAACCCGATTGTTGCCGTGACCGGCACGCGCGGGAAAACGACCACCGCAACCTGGATTGTGCATCTCCTCCGGGGCCGGTTCCGCAGGGTGGTGGCAGGAGGAAACTCACCCGACATGCCACTCCTTTCGCTCATCAACCGCCTGCCGGAGCGGCAATGCCCGGTGGTGCTCGAGCTCTCCTCGTGGCAGCTCGAGCGGCTCCGCGGCGCGAAACGCCGGCCAAATGTTGCGGTCATCACCAACCTTCTCCCTGACCACCTGAACCGCTACCGGAGCCTGAAGGACTACGCCGCGGCCAAGGCAAACATTTTTACTGACCAGGGGCAAGGCGATGCGCTCATCGTGAACCACCAGAATCCGTGGACGAAGTACTTCCTCTCGCTCTTGCCGAGGTCCCGCGTGTACTGTTTCTCCACAGCTTCCCTGCCGCGGCCGGTGAACGGGCTCTCCGTGGAGCTCGGCCGGGTGCTCTCCCAGGAGGGGAAGCGGCGCCGGGTGGTCTTTGGTGCACGGGTGTTCCGTGCCGTTGCGGCGCGTGGTGCCCACAACGTTGAAAACTTTCTTGCCGCGGCGCTCGCGGCCCACCTCGCGGGCGCACCGTGGCGGATGATCGCCAGCCGTGCGGTGAACCTACCAACAGTCCGCTACCGGCAGGAGGTGGTGCTGCGGCGGAGGAACCTCACCGTGGTAAACGATGCATCGGCGACCTCGCCCGATGCCGGCATGGCTGGGGTGGCCCGTTTCGCCGGACCAGGCCTCTTCCTCATCGCCGGTGGCACTGACAAGAGCCTTACCTACGATCGGTGGGCACAGGCGGTCTCAGACCACGTGGCGCCAGAGCACCTCTACCTCCTCGAGGGCAGCGCTACGAAGAAAATGGTTTCCGCGCTCCAGTCCATCCACTACTTTCGAACGGTGCGCCCGCAGCTCTTCCGGACGCTCGCAGAGCTCCTCCGCGCGGTGCGCCGCCGGGTCGTACGCTCGACGCGAGCCACTATCCTCTTCTCTCCGGCGGCGGCGAGCTTTGAAAAATTTCAGAATGAGTTTGACAGGGCAGAGCGGTTCAACCTATACTTGCGGCAGCTGTTTACTGTACACTAATTAACCGCTTCTCAAAGAAAGGGGTGCCACATGGTCCGAGATGGAGTTTCCGCGATCGACCGCTTGTTTCGGACGATACGCTCCGCAAAGGATATCAGGAAGGTGGAATGGACGGAATTTGAAAAAGGGGTTGCCATCATCGACAGCTTCAACGGTCAACGCATCGATGCACGGCTTGCCGTTGAGGCTCTCTGCGAGTTCGTGGTCCACGTTCCGATCACCGATCGGTTGGCGTTTGACCGTCGCCTCGAAAAAGCGCTTGGGTTGGTGAGCGAGCTCACCGGGCTCTCGGTGAGCGACGAACGCCAGTTGCGGGAGATTGAACAGCAGCTTGAGCGTGGCACGCTTGAGCTCCAGAACCTTCGCGCTTGAAACAGAGACCCCAACCGTATCGGTTGGGGTCTTGTTCGTTTCTGGTCGCTAGTCCACCTTCACCTTGAGCTTCCGCGCCTTCTGCCTGGTGAGCTTAGGCATGCGGACCATGAGGACGCCGTTCTTGAGGGCAGCCGAGGATTTCTCGGGGTCCACCTCCTGGGGGAGGATGATCGAACGGGAGAAGGTGCCCCAGAAGCACTCCTGGTAGAAGTAGTTCTTCGCCTCAATTGATTCAGATTTTTCTCGCCTCCCGCGGATCGTGATGGATTCGTTTGTGATGTTGATCTCAAGCTCGTCCGGGTTCACGCCGGCGACCGTGGACTGCACGATGATTGCATCCTTATCCTGGTAGACGTCCACCGTGAGCTGCCCCTCTCCCTCCTCGAACTCGGGGACCGCGGTGGTCGCCACCCGCAGGGGCGCTGCCTGCGATTTCGCCTTCGCGAGCTCGACGAGCATGTCCCGCTTGCCGCCGTCATCGGTTACCATGGGGTTCCAGTATAGCATACATGCGTTCGCTGTCACTGTGGCAATGTGGCCCGGGGTGGCATGATCTTGAGTTTTTCAAAATCGATAAAGGTGAAAAACGCCGCGGCGATGAGGATGAGGCTCGGGTAGATTAGGTTCGTGTCCTGGAACTTTAGGACGAGGTAGTTGAAGGCGGCATGGACGGCCGTGCCGAGCAACAGGCCGAGGCACAGCGAGCGGGTGAGCTTCCCCGCGAGGAGCCCGCGTGCCCAGTAGTAGCCGACGATGCCGGAGGTGATCGTGTGGAGAAGCGTGGCGCCGGCGAAGCGGAGGGCGAGCGTCCTGGTCGAGGTGAGCAGGGGGAGTGCGGAGGCGCCGGCGACCATGTTGAGCGTGATGAAGAAATTTTCAACCGTGGCGAAGCCGAGCGCCACCGTGACCATGTAGATCATGGCATCCACCGGTTCATCAAACAGCGGGCTTCGCCCCACCGCCCAGCGAGCCCCGAGGAACTTGAACACTTCCTCGATCAGGGCGAGGCCGGCGATGAGGAGCAACGTTGACAGGGCAGGTCCGAACGTACTGCCGAACGTTCCCTGGAGGAGGAGCTGCGCGGCGAGGACGGGAAGGCTCACGATCACGCCTACGTTGAACGCGTAGAGGATCATCCGCTTTGGCTCGGGATGCAGATCCTCACGCAGGAAGAAGACAAGCCATACGATCGAAGGCAGGAACGGCACGAAGATTATGTAGAGGATGGTGGCGATGGTCATATCACCAGGGCTCAACGATGAGTGCGCGTTGCCCCTTCGCCGGGGTAGAGAAGAGCTCTTGGAAAATTGCCTCGGAGATGAACGGGAGGAACGGGTGGAGGAGCCGTAGCGATTCGCGTAGTGTGTAGGCGAGCACCTGCTCGGTTGTGGCTTTGGTGCGTAGCTCGGCGAGCTGCGGCTTGGACTGTTCCAGGTAGCTATCGCAGAACTGGTGCCAGAAGAAGTGGTAGAGCTCGTGGAGCGCCTTGCTGAACTCGAACGCATCGATGCGCTTGCCAATGGACCGCTTGGCGGCAGAGAGCTCGCGGAACACCTTGCGGTCCGCGGTGGTTACCGGGCGTGGTTTGCCGCTCAACTTGGGTAGGTTAGCTACCTGCCCCTGCACGAAACGGCTCGCGTTCCAAATCTTGTTGGTAAACTTTCGGCCGGCGATGACGGCGGCCTCATCCCACCGAATGTCCTGCCCGTTCGCCTGCCAGATGACCGCGAACCGGGTAGCATCCGCCCCGTACTGGTCGATGTAGCGCGCGGGGTCGAGGCCCGTGCCGAGTGACTTCGACATGCGCGCACCCTCTTTCGTGAGGACGGTGCCGTGGATGAGAATGTGGCGGAAGGGTACCTTCCCCTTGAACTCCAGACCGGAGAAAATCATGCGCGCATCCCAGAGGTTCAGGATGTCCCGCGCGTTCGTCACGGTGTTGCCGGGGTAGTACCGGCGCTGATCGGCGCTCGAGAGCCCAGCGAACGGCCAGAGGGCCGATGAGAACCAGGTGTCGAGCACCTCCTCGCTCTGCGCCATGGGGCAGGTGTGGCACGCAGGGCAGCGCTTCGGCTTCGCCAGCGAGACGGCGTACCGTGCCGGGTGCTCGGTGCAGAACCACACCGGCAGGCGGTGTCCCCACCAGATCTGCCGCGACACGGTCCAGTCCCTCATTGAGGTGAGCCAGTCGAGGTACGGTTTCTCGAACCGTTTGGGGAAGATGCGCACGGAGCGCGACCGGACGGCGCCGATCGCCCGCTTGGCGAGGGCTTCCATGCGCAGGAACCACTGGGCGGAGGGGATCGGCTCGATCACGGTGCCGCATCGGTAGCACCGTGCCACCCGGTGGTCATACGGCTCCTCCTTCACGAGAAGCCCGGTAGCCCGGAGGTCCTCCACAATTTTTTTTCTCGCCTCACCGGTTTTCATCCCCGCGTACTTGCCGGCTCGCTCGTTCATGCGCCCACGGCCGTCGATAACCTGCACCGCCGGGAGGCGATGTCGCTCGCCGATCTCAAAATCGGTCGTGTCGTGAGCCGGGGTGACCTTCACGACCCCGGTGCCGAAGGCCGGATCCACCGCCTCGTCGGCGATCACGGTGAGCGTGACCGTTGCGGTGCGCGGGCGCTCCAGGGTGCCCGCGGTATCGAGCGAGTCCACCTGGAGCGTTCCCCCAACGTAGCGCTGGTAGCGGGCGTCCTTGGGATGTACCGCCAAGGCGGTATCGCCGAACTTGGTCTCGGGCCGGGTTGTGGCGAGCGTGAAGGGGCCGTACCGGATGTGGTAGAGGGTCGTGCGCTCCTCGGTGTACTCCAGCTCGAGCTCGGAGAGGGAGGTCTGGCAGCGGGGGCACCAGTTCACGGTGCGCAGCCCGCGGTAGAGCAAACCCTTCCGGTGGTAGTGGAGGAACGCGGCGAGGACATCCCGGCTGTAGGCCCTGTCCATGGTGAAGCGCACCCGGGACCAGTCACAGGAGACACCGAGCCGTTTGAGTTGGCCCAGGATGATATTTCCGTACCGTTCCTTCCATGCCCACACCTGCTCAATGAACTTTTCCCGCCCGAGCTCGAAGCGGTTCTGGCCATGTTTCTTGAGCTCCTTCTCGACCGAGTACTGGGTGGCAATCCCGGCGTGGTCGGTGCCGGGGAGCCAGAGCGCGCGGAACCCGCGCATGCGGTGGTAGCGGATCAAGATGTCCTGGAGCGTGTTGTCCAGGGCATGCCCCATGTGGAGCGTGCCCGTCACGTTGGGGAGCGGCATGTAGACGACGTAGGGTTTCGCTCCCCGGCGCAGCCGTAGCCGGTCGGGGTTGAAACAGCCCAACCGCTCCCAGAGCCGGTACATCTTTGGCTCAATCGGCTTTGGGTCGTAGACCTTCGCGAGCAGCATAGCATACCCATTATATGTTGAAATTCGACGTGGCGTACACTACACTGTTCGATAGCACCGTAACAGGTAAATTGAATAAGGAGGAACATATGTTGAAAACGTCCAATGCCGACTGGCTCGAACTTCTCCGGCTGCTGCCGTTCGGTATCCTGGTTACCATCGTCTACCTCGTAGCCGTTGGCATTCTCTACCTAGGCGGCGCGTCCGATCCCTGGTGGCTCGCGGCTCCGGTTACGTTAACCCTGTTCATTTTAGGAGATTGACGGTCTCTACATAGGGCATATAGAGATGTGGTGAGAGGAACAAACCGCCCAGCGCGATGCATTATAAAAAGGCGAACACATATGTGCTCGCCTTTTCGAGTATAGAAAAACTCGGGGGAGTTCCAATCGTTACGTGGAATTGGGAATCATTGAGCGATGCTTCAATAACGTCGCACCGTTTCGGGTTACAGCAGCAGGTACCTGTCGTAGTTGCACAACTTCAGCATAATCGATTTCGGCTGTCGTAGTTGGTACGTACCCTACCGGACGTTGATCAGAGCGGAAGATGGTACCTTTTCGGAACAGTACTGAACCTGCAAAATTTTGAGAACCTTGTAATTGCATTTCACCAATTGGAAAAGAGTTCGTCAAAGAATTCACAGGGCTGCCACGGATACCACAGATCGCACCGTTTGTCGCATCAGAACAGCAGGCTACGTTTGCCGTAAGGTTAGGGATCGAGTTGGTTGCCACGCACTGTTGCGGACAAGCCATCACGGTCACCGAAACCAAGGCAAGGAGCACAATCGCCACGAGGGCGAAGAGAGCTAGTCGGTTCATCACAGAACCTCCTTATATTGTGGTTGGGGGGTGAGTTAAGGTACTCCCTCCTTCCGAAACAAATAATTCGGCTAGAGGTTAGGAACGATGGTAGCACCGGCATTGCTAAAGTGCAATAGCCCAGTTGTTCACACCCTACCCACGCACCAGAAAGCCACGGACGCACTTCGACAGGTTCAGTGTGGGACTTCGAGTGAGTCCTTCGACGGTGAGCCACTCAGGACGGTCGAACCGCCTCAGTCGAACCCTGAGCTGCGTCGAACCATACGTCCAGGGGTGAATGGCTAAAGCCCGAGGCTTTTGATGCGGGGTTCCCACTCCACGGAACCACAAACGGAGAGAAGCTACGGATTATGCGGAGCTTCACAGGTTGAGGTTCCCCTGAGCGGCGAGACGCCGCCGCGCGCCGCGGAGGTGGGCAAGGTAGCCAGCTACGGCGATCATGGCTGCGTTGTCGCCCTGGAAGCGCGGGGCGGCGGAGAGAAATGCTGCGCCGATTTTTTTAGTTTCTCTCCGGAGAGTTTGGCGAAGGCACTGGTTTGCGGCCACGCCGCCCGAGAGCATGATCGATTTAGCCCGGCATGCTCTGGCGGCGCGGATGGTCTTCAGGACGAGCACGTCAATGGCCGCAGCTTGGAAGCTGGCAGCTACGTTAGCCACTAGGGTTTGGGGTCTAGGATTTAGGGTACGCTGTGCTACCTCTCTCATCCATCCACCCCAGTGGCTAACTCCTTGGTCTCGGAGGTAGTAGAGCACCGCAGTTTTGAGCCCGGAGAAGCTGAAATCGTAGCTTTTCGCGTGGAGCATGGGGCGTGGGAAGGGGATGGCAGCCGGGTCGCCGCGGCGGGCAAGCCGCTCGATCTCCGGGCCGCCCGGGTAGGGGAGGCCGAGGAGCCGGGCCACCTTGTCAAATGCCTCGCCCGCAGCATCGTCCCGCGTCTCGCCGAGCTTCCGCCACTCGGCGAGCGAGGACATGCAAAGGAGAATGGTGTGCCCACCGCTCGCGATGAGTGATACGGCGGGGAACGACGCTGCACCTAGCTGCCCGAGGAGGAAGCTCGAGAGGTGGCCTTCGAGGTGGTTTACGCCGACGAGCTTGGTTTGTGGGAAGTGCTTCCGGTGCAGCACCTTGGCAAACTCAATGCCGGTCCAGAGCGCCGGCTCGAGGCCCGGCCCCACGGTCACGGCGAGGATAGAAGGGTGTAGGGTATAGGGTTTAGGGACTAGCTTTTTGAATACGATCGGCAGGTTCTTGAGGTGTTCCCGCTTCGCCAGGTTCGGCACGACGCCGCCGTAGGGACGGTGGGTGCTAACCTGGGATGAGATAATGTTCTTTTTCACGCGGAACCGCGGCGAGCGCAGGCCGCCCGTTGCCTCGACGAGCGCAATCGCGGTCTCATCGCACGATGTTTCGATGGCGAGGATATGCATGTTCCTTGGGCAGAGTAACACGAGATACTAGGTAGCGGTAGCTTACGTTGCGTTACGAGCCTATTCTAAAGCGCCCGTTTGTTCATTCAAATCGGGCGCTTTCCATTTTTCATTTTCTTTCCGTATAATGTAGGTGCACGACCATGATCCAACCTTTTCTAATATTCAACAGCTGGGCGATACTTATCCTCCGGGTGGCGCTCGGGATTATCCTCGTAGCCCACGGCTGGCCAAAGCTCAAGAACCTGAAGGCGACCGCCGCCAGCTTCACGGCGATGGGGTTCAAGCCGGGGAGGTTCTGGGGGACGCTCGTGGCGGTCCTCGAATTTTTTGGCGGCCTTTTCCTGATCGGCGGGTTCCTCACCCAGGCGGTCTCCGTGCTCGTGGTTATCCAGTTCCTGGTGATCATCCTCAAGGTGAAGGCGTCGAAGGGATTGGTCGAGGGCTACGAGTTTGACCTCCTGATCGCGGCGGCCGCGCTCCTCCTCGCGACCACGGGCGGGGGAGCCCACACCCTCGACCGAGCCCTCCGCATCTTCATCTACTAGGAGATGCGGCGCCTCTTCGAGATTCTGCCCGGCGCTGCCGCATGGGCGACGCTCCTGGGGCTCCTGGCGCTCTCCTGGCTCTCACCGTCCTTCGTGGTTGTCTTCATCGTGCTCTACGACCTCTTCTGGTTCCTGCGCACCTGCTACCTCCTGCTGCACCTGCAGCTCTCGTTCATCCAGATGCGCCGGAACCTTGCCCGTGACTGGCCCGCGCGGCTTGCCGCGGATTGCCCCGGCTGGCAGCGCGTGCACCACCTGATCGTGCTCCCCATCTACCGTGAGCCGGCATCGCTCCTCGAGGAGACGCTCAAGAGCCTTGCCGCTTCCCGCTACCCGCTCGACCGCTTCACCGTGGTGCTCGCCACCGAGGAGCGTGGCGGCGAGGAGGACCGTTCCATTGCCCGGGTCCTCACGGGGGCATTCGGCAAACGGTTCGGCAAGCTCATGGTCACGGTGCATCCCGCGGACATCCCGGGAGAGCTCCCGGGCAAGGGGGCAAACGAAACCTGGGCCGTGCGGCGGGCGGTTGCCGAGCACCTCGATCCGTCCGGCATCGCGCACCGCGATGTCCTCGTATCGGTGTTCGATAGCGATACGCGCCCGGGTAGAGACTACTTCGGTGTGCTCACCCGCGCGTTCCTCACCGCGACACACCCCTACCGGTCGAGCTACCAGCCAATTCCGCTCTTCATCAACAACATGCACCGGGTGCCGCTCTTCAGCCGGCTCGTGGCGTTCACGGCGTCAATGTGGCAGTTCATGCAGCAGTCTCGACCGGAGCAGCTCGTCACCTTCTCCTCGCACAGCATGCCGCTCTCGTCACTCATTGAGGTTGGGTACTGGCAGACGGACATCGTCTCTGAAGATTCCCGGATCTTCTTCCAGTGCCTCAGCCACTACGGGGGGGACTGGCGGGTCGTGCCGCTCCACTACCCGGTTTACATGGACGCCGTGGGCGGGGCCACCTACGGGCACGGCCTACGGAACCTCTACCGGCAGCAGCGGCGGTGGGCCTGGGGTGTCGAGAACATTCCCTACGCCCTCGGGGTTTTCAGCCGCAACTGCCGCATGCCGCTGCGGCAGAGGCTCTTCTGGTGCTACACGCTCTTCGATGGGTTCCACTCCTGGGCGACCAACTCGTTCATCATTTTCCTCTTCGGGTTTCTCCCGAACCTCATGGGTGGCGCCGCCTTCCGCACGACGGTGCTCTCGTACAACCTTTCACACCTGACCGGTTTCCTCATCAACCTCAGCACGGTGGGTATCGTCACGATTGCCTTCACGAGCACGGTGCTCATCCTCCCCACGCTCAAGCGGGAGGGGGCGAAGCGCTCCGCGTACCTGCTCTACGCGGCGCAGTGGTTCCTGCTCCCCCTCACGCTCATCGCCTTCAGTGGCTTGCCGGCCCTTGATGCCCAGACGCGCCTCATGTTGGGTGGCCGTTTCCGACTTGGTTTCTGGAGAACGCCAAAGGAGAGCCATGAGTCCCGTTCGAGACGGTAGAATGTACTACACTTACGTTTTACGAAGCAAGAAAGATGGGAAATGGTATACAGGCTTTACTGATGATTTACGGAAGCGCTTCATTAGACATAACAATGGCGAAGTTCACAGTACCAAACATCGAGGTCCGTTTGAGCTTCTTTACTACGAAGCGTGCCATGACGAGTTTGACGCAAAGGCACGTGAGCGTTTTCTCAAAACAGGCCGTGGGAAGCGTTATCTGAAAAGTCGCATGAAGCGCTTCCTGTCTTGAATGGGATGAGAGAGTACGTGACGCCGGCTATCGTGCTGGGCATTCGACCGGTCGGGGAACAGGATCGGGTAGCGGACCTTTTCACGAAAGACCTGGGGCGGCTCAGGGCGCGGGTGGTAGGGGGGCGGAAGCTGCTCTCCAAGTTTGCGCCGCACCTGACCGTCCTTGCCCTGGTCACGGTGCGCCTGGTGCGGAAGCACCACTTCACGGTTGCGGACGCAGCGGCGGATCAGCTGGTGCGCCGCCCGGCGCGCGCGGTGGTGACCCAAAGGCGCGCACTCGAGATGGCGTTCCTCCTCCGGTCGGTGCTGCCGGAGATGAACCCAGACGTTCGGCTCTGGTACTACGTACGGTACGCGCTCACGGAGAGCGCCGTGCGGATGTCCTCGGTCTTGAAGCTGTTAGGGTATGATCCGTTCCATGCACGGTGCGAGCATTGCGGGGGATCGCCGGTCACAAACTTTTCGGTAGGTGACCAGTCATTCCTCTGCGCCCGCTGTGGTGTAAAAGTTCCACCGGGTGAGGTACTATTAATCCATTAACCGTGACGGAGCTGTCATGGGACCGAACCAATGTCACTCGAGGAACTCGAAGATGAGCTCTACCGCTTGAAACCCGGGCAGCGCACCAGCCCGAGCCGGGCGCAGAAACCGGCGGCAGACGAAGCAGCCCAGAGAGATCTAGTATTCGAAGCATCGGCGCCCGCCACCTGGGGAGATGAACTGGAGACCGCGGGTAGAGCAGGGCCGACAGTCCCCGCACGCACAAGGCGGTGGGTGCCCTTCGCAGCTGCAGGGGTGATCCTCTGCCTCGCGCTCCTCGGCGGCATTGGGCTGTTCCTCTCGCGCCTTGGCCAGAACGGACAGAGCGTTGACCTGGTGCTCACGTACCCCCGCGAGGTCAGGCGCGGGGTACCCTTTGAGCTCGCGGTGAACGTGGATAACCAAACCGAGGGAATCCTGCAAGGCGCCACCATGACCGTGAACCTGCCGAGCGGCATCATCTCATTCAACGGCGGCGGGGCTGCAACGAACTTCGTGAGCGATGCCATCGGCGATATCGGGGGAGGGTCATTCGCACGGCGCGCGTTCAAGCTTGTGGCGGTCGGTGAGCCTCGTTCGGTCCAGAAGGTTGGGCTCACGCTTACCTATGCTGCCGGGCGCAGCAGCCAATTTGATGTCGGTAAAACTGCCGAGGTGACCGTTGGCGAGCCAGCGATCAAGCTTGACGTGACAAAGCCAACGCACGTGCTGAGCGGTTCCTCGTTCGATCTTGATGTGCGGTATGAGAACGATTCTGATTTTGATTTTCCTGACGTCGTGCTGTAGGCAAAGTACCCTTCGTCGTTCAAGTTCATTTCCTCAAGCTTGGTGCCGGATTCCCTCAATAGCTACTGGCGGCTGGGCGAGCTCAAGGCCGGATCACGGGGCGATCTGCAGATCAAGGGATCCATTGAGGGGTACGACCGGTCGCGCTTCACCATACCCCTCACCGTGTCGGTGAACTTCCTCGGAGAGACGTACCCGCTCGTGGAGCAAGTGCTCGCCATTGCGATTGCCCCGTCGCCCGTGAACCTCCAGGTGGTGGTGAACCGTAAGCTTGACTACGTGGCGCGGATCGGGGACCGGCTCACCTACACCATCCAGTACCAGAACAACAGCGGCATCGCGCTCGCCGACGTGGTGCTTGCAGCGTCGCTCTCCGGGGAGCTCTTCGACATTCCATCGCTCCGCCCCTACACCGGTGCGCAAATTGATTCCGTGACGAACACGATTACGTGGAACGCGTCGCAGGTGCCAGAGTTCCGACTTCTCGCCGCGGGAGCAACCGGATCGGTGGACTTCGACATCGGGCTCCTGCCTACCTACCCCATCAAGCGATTGAGTGATAAGAATTTCATGCTCCACGTGAAGGCGCACCTCGACTCGCCATCCGTGCCGTACTACCTCGCCGCGCCGAAGACCGCGGCAGATGCCTCGCTCGACACGAAGGTCTCCGGCATGGTGGCGCTCGATGCCCAGGCGTTCTACCGAGATGCGGCCGCGGCCATGGTGAACCGCGGCACCGTGCCGCCGCAGGTGAACAAGCAGACCGAGTATACCGTCCACTGGGTCATCACGAACTATGCGACCGACCTCAAGCAGGTGATCGTGCGTTCCCGCCTTGAACCTGGCGTGGCGTGGACCGGCATCGTGAAGAGCAACGTGCCGTCCGTGCCCCTCTACAACGAGCGCACCCAGGAGATTACGTGGACCATCGACAAGGTGATCGCCACCAAGGGCGTGGTGGGAGCTCCGGTCGAGGCGGTCTTCCAGGTCCGGGCAACCCCAAACGTGACCCAGGTGGGGCAGGTGATGCCACTTGTCTCGGAGACGACGCTCATGGCCACGGATGACTTCACCGGACTCTCGCTCGAGGCGCGTGACGGCGGGCTCTCCACCGATATCCCGGACGACAAGACGGTCGGCCAGGGGAGCGGGGTCGTGCAACTGTAGCTGAAATGATGTCGGACATTTTGGAAAAGGTAACGAGCTTGGCGAAGCGTCGCGGGATCATCTACCCGGGCTCTGGCATCTACGGCGGACTCGCGGGGTTCTACGACTGGGGCCACCTGGGCGTGAAGCTGCAGTGGAACATTGAGTGGGCGTGGTGGCGCCAGACGGTTCAGCTCCGGGACGACGTGGTGGGGATTGATGCGGCTACCATTATGAACCCGAAGGTGTGGGAGGCCTCGGGGCACGCGAAAGGTTTTGCGGACGAGCTGGTTGAGTGCAAGCGGTGCCACCACCGCTTCCGGGTGGACGAGGTGAACACACGGTGCCGCGACTGCGACGGGAAGGAATTCACGAAACCGAAGCAGTTCAACCTAATGTTTGAAACTCGGGTGGGGCCTGTGGGCGAGAGCGCATCCGTTGCCTACCTACGGCCCGAGACGGCAGGCGGCATTTTTGTGAACTTCAAGAACGTACTTGCCACAAATCGTCTCAAGGTGCCCTTCGGCATCGCGCAGATTGGCAAGGCGTTCCGGAACGAAATCAACCCGCGGGATTTCGTGTTCCGCACGAGAGAGTTCAAGCAAATGGAGCTCGAGTACTTCGTACGGCCGGGCGATGATAAGAAATATTTTAACGAGTGGGTGGTGCAGCGCTTCGCGTGGTACGAGTCAATCGGTTTGAAAAACGTACGGAAGCGGGAACAAAAAAAGGATGAACGCGCGCACTACGCCAAGGCGACGGTGGACATCGAGTACCACTTTCCGTTCGGGTGGCAGGAGATCGAAGGGATTGCCAACCGTGGAGACTTTGATCTCGCCGCGCACGCGAAGGCGTCCGGGGAGGACCTCTCGTACCTCGACGAGGAAACCAAGGAGCGGTACATACCGTACGTCATCGAGCCCTCGGCGGGCGTGGAACGGATTGCGCTGGCGCTCCTCTGCGATGCGTACACGGAGGAAAAAGATCGAATAATTTTAAAATTACATCCCAAGATCGCGCCGGTTAAAGTTGCCATTTTTCCGCTACTTGCCAACAAACCAAAATTAGTGGAGCTGGCGCGCTCAATCTACGGCGACCTCAAAAAAGACTTCACCGTTGCCTGGGACGACCGTGGGAACATCGGCAAACGCTACTACAGTCAGGACGAGATTGGCACGCCTTTCTGCATCACGGTGGATTTTGACAGTTTAGAGAAAGGCGACGTCACCGTCCGCGACCGCGACACAATGAAGCAGGAGCGGGTGAAGATTGCTGAGCTCAAGGGGTACCTCGCGGCGAGGCTTGCCTAGAATCGAGTTGTGGATAAACGACCCTCGCGAGGGGGGGGGTGTGCTACACTGGAAGCTAATGGAAACGCTCCAGAGAGCTCTCAGCCAGGCGAATTGTTTTGCACCATGAAGAGAATCGTTCTTGTTAGTGCTGTTAGCTCCTTGCTAGTTGTCGGACTCTGGCTCCCGGCAGTGGGCCATGCCCAAGCAACGGCGGGGGAATCGGTATTTCTCGCCCAGCTCTCCACTACAGTCGAGTCCCTCCAGCAGCAGATTTTGAACCTTCAGGCCCAGCTCCAGGCGCTCCTCGCCCAGCAGGCGGCAGTGAGCCAGCCCGCCGCAACGATCGCACCTTCTCCGGAGGCTAGTGCCATTTCCACATATATCATCGAGGAGCAGGCAGGCGCGACGGGTGAGAACGTCGCCCGCATCCAGCAGGCGCTCCGTAACCTTGGCCACTTCCCCACGAACCTGAAGCTCGGCTACTACGGCACCTACACCAAGGCAGCGGTTGAGAAGTTTCAGCAGGCAAACGGGTTACCAGTGAGTGGAAACGTGGATGTTGCTACGGCCCAGGCCTTGAGTGTTGTGGCGCAGAGGCAGCAGGTGGTGGGCACCGCCCCCAGCCCAAAGTCCACGGGGATTGTCCCCCCGCAACTCCCCTACGGTCCGACCGGGGGAGCACGCGTTTATGTCGCAACTGCGCCAGATGATGCTGAAAGCAAATCAGGTGTCTTACCAGCAAGTGCGTCGAAAACGGTACTGGTGAAATTCCGATTTACCGCGGCTGGTGAAACGGTGTCCGTGAAGAAGTTGAAGCTCCTCATCAACAATGAGCGATCGACCGTCTCGGCGGCAATCTCGACTAATGAGATACCCCGAGTGTACCTGTACGATGGGACAACCCAGATCGGATCTGGTATCGGCTATACGCCAGATAGTATCACGAGCCTGCTCCCCGGAGCAGTCATTGTTACAGATCTCGACTGGACCATTCCTCAAGATGGGACCAGGACGCTCACCGTGAAAGCGGATACTAATGCAGCGTCGGACCGTTCACGGAGCGGAAGGAGCATCTACACCCATGTTCGGCCGGATGGTTTTGAAGCAGTAAGTGTCTCTGGTGTGGTGATTGCCTCGAACGGGCCGTACGGTGGGGCGCTAGGCAATAAAAAGGTCTTCTACAAGACCTACCCTGAAGTTACCGTGGCCGGGCCCGGCACGGTTCTCACGAACGGCTCGAACGACCTCATCAGGTTCACGGTGACAAATAAGACGGGCAATGGTGTTCTCTCGTGGAACGTTTTGAGCTTCGACGTGTATGCGGCGGCGGCGACCGTGCCGCTCTTTGGGCCGAACACAGCTGCCTTCACGCTGCGCGACATGACGAACGCGCTGAACCTCATGATCACCAAGACCGCGACGACGGGTACTGCGCAGGCCGGCAACTACACCTTCTACCTCGGCACCGAGGAAGTTATTCCTGCGGGTGCGAGCAGGGAGTACAAGATTACCGGTACGCTATGGGCTCCCTCGAGCAACTCGTCAGTCTCGACACAGCTTGTGCTCCGATCGGATACGTCGGTTGCGAATATTAGGAAAGGGGTGGACTACTGGACCGCGGCCGGGACCCCGCCCAGTGGGAATGGCGGCTGTGCGAGTAACGCAAACTACTCGGGTTTCGTCTGGTCAGATAACTCTGCAGTTGGGCACTCACTCGCCACGCCTGACTGGGCCAATGGTGTTTACATCAATACATTCCCATCCGATACGCTTACTCGATCGAACGAAGGGGTGATCCTACCTCCGCTGCCTACGGGTACTACAGATCCTGGGTGTGTCATACTCACCGTCACCAAGGATGGGACGGCACCTCTCTTTGGAAGTGTGTGGAGTAACCCTGATGGCATTTCATGTGATGCCGCATGTACCACCCGGACCGCCAGCTTCCTCGCGCGTTCCACCGTGCGGCTCAACGCGGTCGCTTCCTCGAGCGCAGCTACCTTCAGTGGTTGGCGGAGCTCGTCCGGAGAGTGCCACTGGTCCACGTTGTCAATCTGCGACATCCTCATGGATCGCAACAAGAGCGTGACCGCGACGTTCAATGCTCTCACTACCCAACCCTCCATCACCGTTCTCGAGCCGAATGGGGGGGAAAGTTTGGGGATTGGCAACTATAATACAATAAAATGGCAAGCTATTTACCCTTCATCTGGTTATGTTGCTCTCATGCTCGATAATGACCCCGGCGGGACGGTAGGGACTATAACAAATATTTTTTTCCCGCCGTCTGCTTCCGGTCAATATAGTTGGGATACAAAATATGTAACCGATAGTAGTGGTAAACAAATCACAGTTCAGCCCGGCCGATATAAGATGAGAGCTGTACTCGTAGACTATAGCGGCCCTCAACCAGTAACCTATATTGATACCAGTGACGCCCCGTTCAGCATTGTTTCTGCAACTTCAACTCAACAATTAACAGTTTCACTTACTGCAGATACGCCGCTTGGCACTAACATCGCATCAGGACAGACAAATACACTCTTAACAAAAATTAAATTAACCAACAATGGAAATACTAACATCCCCGTTCTCTCATTTAGAATTGTTTCTGATTCTTTAAATGCGAATAGCAAAATATCAAGAATTTTGGTGTATGACGATAATTTCACCATGAGCGTTACTGGCTATTTGCAACCCGCGGGACTCGATGGTCTTTATCAAGAAATATTTTCATTTAGCAGTCCTTGGATTATTCCATCTTATAGTTCAAAGACTGTAAGTATTGTTGCTGACGTTAAAACCACATCGCCATCCGGACCGATAAGGTTAGGATTAGGCAGCTTAACAGCCACATACGTGGGTGATCCGATAGTTTTGCCTATCTATGGAAATAATTTCAGCATTGTTTCTACCATCGCCCAACCCTCCATCACCGTTCTCTCGCCGAATGGGGGAGAAACTTTCTCGGACAATCAAATTATTCCCATATCCGTGCAGATTGAATCAAATAAACAAGGGAAGATAAAGATTTGGTTAATTAATGAGTCGAATAGCAATATATTTAATGTTGGAATAGTGGACATCATTCCCGGAAATATAAAGTATTTGTATACGGTTAATCTTAATCTCCCCGAATTGAGACGGATGGGGGTATCAATACCAAAGCCGAGTAGTCAATATCGAGCCGTTGCCGAATGGAAAAGTAACGACGGAGTTGAATTTTTACAAGATGGAAGCGATAACCAGTTCAGCATCGTAGCTTCCTCAACCAACCCCTCTATCACTCTCCTTAGTCCAAATGGAGGTGAGACGTGGCAACGCGGAAGTACGCAGACGATATGGTGGAAAGGTGGCGCTGCCAAATCCATAGCTATTCACGTTACCGACTGGGCTGGATGCACTATTTCTCCTTGTCCGGTTATCAACTCCTATACCATTACCCAAGGTATTTCTAATAGCGGTTCCTTCGAGTGGGTTATAGGCAGCGGCGGCTGGGGCGGCAGAACGGTCCCCGATGGTAGGTATGTGGTAAATGTAATTGGCATCGACACAGCAGAGGCGGATGCAAGCGACGCGCCGTTCACCATCGTCTCTTCGTCTGTGAACACCCCCCCCAAGATCATTGGGATCCCTGTGGTGCCCCCGGGTATTGCCGTTGGCCAGAGCGTGAATTTTGCCTGGGAGGCCACCGATGCCGACAACGACCCGCTCACGTGGAAGGTGACCTGGGGGGATGGGAGCCTACAACAGCCCAGTCTTTGCTCATCGCCGAACTGCTTCAGGTACAGTGAGTCCCACGCGTGGAGCGCCGCCGGCACCTACACCGTGACCGCAACCGTGAGTGACCCGAAAGGTGGCACCGCGCAGCACATCCTCACGGTCGCCGTTGGCTTGGTGTCTGTGAACACCCCCCCCAGGATCATTGGGATCCCGGCGGTGCCCGCGGGTATTGCCGTTGGCCAGAGCGTGAATTTCGCCTGGGAGGCCACCGATGCCGACAACGACCCGCTCACGTGGAAGGTGACCTGGG
>CAYJQO010000003.1:0-19058 GCA_964372445.1 uncultured Candidatus Saccharibacteria bacterium | reverse complement strand
CAGGTACAGTGAGTCCCACGCGTGGAGCGCCGCCGGCACCTACACCGTGACCGCAGCCGTGAGTGACCCGAAAGGTGGCACCGCGCAGCACATGTTCATAGTAGCCGTAATCTCTGTACCCAGCTCCGATTTCAGCATCCAGCCCATCGCCGCACAGTCAGTGGCCGAGGGCGGCACGGTGAGGGTCCCGGTGTCGATCTCGTACGTGAGCGGCGCCCGCTTCCCCGTCACCTTCTCCGCCTCGGGCCTGCCCAAAGGCGCCCCGTACTCCTTCTCCCCAACCTCCTGCGAGCCATCCTGCGCCTCATACCTCACCATCTCAATCCCTTATAGCAGTCTCTCCGGCTCTCTCCTCTCGGCCCTAAGCCCAGAATCGGGCGGCTCCTCTGGTACCACTCGCTACTACACCATCACCGTAACCGGGAAATCTGACGTAACCTCGCACAGCACCTCCTTCTCCCTTGCCGTATACCCGGCAGTAGGAGACACGAGCGCCCCAGCACCGCGAACCGCTCCGCTTGCCTCCTCTCTCCTGCTCGCCATCCAGCAGCAGCTCGACCAGATTACCCTCCAGCTCCAGGCGGCCCTCAGAGCGATTGGGCGGTAGGGACAAGTTCTCGGAAAATGAGAACAGCCCCACCAATCAGTGGGGCTGTTCTCTTTTGTGCACGGTGCGTTCTATAATAGAGGTGAGATCTAAGATCTTATGAAAATCATCACCAGTGGTTTCCTCGTGTTCGCCCTCGTCGTGGTGGGTGTGTTGCCCGGGGTGGCTTGGGCGCAGGCGGGGGGCGAGTCGTCACAGTCCATTACATTTCTCACCTCGATCGTGCAGCTCCTCCAGGAGATGGTACGGATTCTCCAGGAGCTCCTCCAGCAGCGACTTGCCGCGAACGTTCCGGTGACAGTTCCAGTTTCCACACCCGTTCCTCCAACTGCGCCACCACCTGCCCCTGCGACCACCACGGCTGTGGTGGTGCCTCCGCCGCCACTCCCTGCTGGGCCAAACCTGCCCCCGGTCATCACCAGCTTTTCTGGTTCTGCTCGGTACTTCGCCGATGCGACCGGTACCTGGGCGGTTATCGCGTACGATCCGAATGGTACCCCCACCTCGACGCTCACGGCATCCGTGGATTGGGGTGATACCGGACGGAGCCCCGAGAAAACGTTCGTTGGCGCTGGCGCCGCCGCGCACCGTTTCACCTTCGACTATCGCTACGGCACCGTGCGAGGCCGATTCCTGAACGCTGCGGTGACCGATGGCGACGGGGCCACGGCGAGGAAAACCACTGACGTGCTGCTCTACGGGTTCAAGCAGCTTGTCTCGAACCAGGCCCCCGTGGTGACCATCACGGGACCGACGGATGCCGGAGCGGCTGCCACGAGCACCTGGACCGTGTCCGTCACCGACGGGGATGTAAACCTCGCCGCCTTCTACCTGCAGTGGGGGGACGGTACCTCCATGAGCGAGGATCTCTACCAGATGAGTGCCTGGTCAGAGCCGCTCGCACACCGCTACGAAACGGGCGGTGTGAAAACCATTACCGCCACGGCCTGGGACCGTACAGGGGTGCAGACAACCAGAACCTTTTCAGTCACCGTCGAGTAGGGGATCACCTTCCTGCTCACGGGAGGTTGAGCAGCGGCTCACAGTTTTTATTAAACTGTTTGAGGATGGCGCCGTCTTGTCCGAGTAGGTCTCGGGCTTCGGGCACGTCGCTCACGAGGAGCCTGGTGAGTGATCGGCAGACTTTCTCCATTTTTTGGACGGAGAGACGATGTCGGGCCGCTTTTGCTTCCCCTCGTTCTTTCTCCCGGCGTATTTGCGCTGGTATCGCCGTGGTGTTGCGGTCGGCATCCGTTTGGAGTGATTCACGGCTCGTGGTTGGCACGAGTATCGGGAACGCCTGAGGCTCATCACCCACCATTCCATTACCGGTCATTGCTGCAGAGGTGAGCTCGATCTGATTCATGGTTTCGAGGGATTGGAGCATCTCGTCCCGGAACTCTACCGCGAGGGCTGCGGTTCGTAGGCTCGACGGATCGGCTGCGCGGATTGCCTCCGCCTCGCCGAGGCGCCGCTCGGCGAGTTTGGCATGGAGCGCGGGCCGCTCCGCGGTCGTGGTGAGCACGAGCTGGATTGCCTCGCTGCTCCGCTTCAGCGGGTAGAGGGGGCTGGTTGGGTCTACGTTCTTTTGCTCGGCGTAGGTTGAGGCGCCACCGACGAGCACCGCGACAGCTACGCCGACCACGAGTCCACGCGAGAAGTAGCGGAACACCGGAACCGCCTGCGGGTGTGCCTGGGGGTACCGCTCCTGGTAGGCCGAGAGGTAGCGGATCCGGGCCCGTGCAACGAAAGCCCGGCTCGGTCTGAGAAGCCGTCCCTTCCTGCCCATGAGCCGTAGGTTGGTGAGCCACTCACGCATGTTTGTAGCCAAAGGCGGTTCTGATTTTCTTCTTGAGCCGTGTGGTCGCCACGCGGAGCGCTCCCTCCGGTCTCCCGAGTATGGCGGCCATATCCCGGTAGGAGAGGTCTGCGAGAAAGCGGAGCTGGAAAAGCTGCTGCTCCTCCTCACTGAAGGACCTGAGGAGTACCTGGAGTTCCCCATGCTCCACCATCGCCTCGAGCCGGGATGCGGGGCGCTCGACCGCGGCTGCCTCGACCAGCCCCTCTTCGGCATCGGTGAAGGCGATATCACGTCTGTGCCGGAAGTGGTCGGTGAGGGTATTCCGGGCGAGCTGCCAGAACCAGGTGACGAACGGGCCACGCGCCGGGTCAAACGAGCCGATGCCGGAGACCAGTTTCAAAAAGATTTCCTGGGTGAGGTCTTCGGCTCGGGTGCGGTCGCGGACGCGGCTCATGCAGAACCCGAACACTTTCTTGATGAGCTGCCCGTAGAGCGCCCCGGCGGCTCCCTCGTCACCCTGCTGCATCTGTAGGGCGAGTCGATCAAGAGGTCCCTTCCGGAGGGCTGGTGCATCTCCCATACAGAACTACGAGTACACCAGGCTGTTGTTACCGTCAATCCTGAGAGAGCGCATTGCGGTACGGCGAACCCTACGGTACGATGGAGCAATGCCTGCGAAACCGTTTGAACAGTTTGTACTCCCGAACGGTGTGCGAGTAATCTCGGTGCATCTTCCGCAGAGTCTCGCCACGACGGTCGCGGTGCTCGTTGCCGCCGGCTCAAAGTACGAGCCGAAGCGGTTGAACGGTATCTCCCACTTCCTGGAGCACATGTGCTTCAAGGGTACCACGAAGCGCCCGCGGCCGATTGACATTGCGAGCGAGCTGGACGGCCTTGGCGCGCAGTACAACGCCTTCACGAGCCAAGAGTACACCAGCTACTACGCCAAGGCCAAGAACGAAGCCTTCGACCGGGCGCTCGACATCGTCTCCGACCTCTACCTCAACCCCACCTTTGATCCGAAGGAAATTGAGAAAGAGAAGGGGGTGATCATCGAGGAGATCAACATGTACGAGGACATGCCATCGCGGCGCATCCAGGAGCTCTTCATGGAGCTTGTCTACGGTGACCAGCCCGCGGGGTGGAGCGTCGCCGGACGTAAGGAGGTAATCCGCAGGATCACGCGGGGTGATTTCATCAAGTACCGGGCCAGGCACTACCTCGCGCAGGCAACCACCATCGTTGTTTCGGGAGGTGCGAGCTCCAGCCAAATCAGGCGTGGTGTTACAAGGCAGTTTGCCACCCTTCGGCGTGGTGCCAAAGGCACCAAGCCGAAGGTGCGCGAGCGGCAGCGCTCGCCGCGCGAGCTCATCCATTACAAAGGTACCGACCAGTTGCACCTCGTGCTCGGTTTCCGGGCATTCGACCTATTCGATGAGCGCCGCTACCCGCTCCAGCTCCTCGCCGATATCCTCGGCGGCGGCATGGGATCACGTCTCTTCCAGGCCATCCGCGAGGACCTTGGAGCTGCCTACTACGTGAATGCCTCGGCGGACCTCTACTCGGATCATGGCCTCCTCGCCATGGCTGCCGGAGTTGACCACCGGAAGCTGCGACAGGTGGTCACAGCGGGGATGCGCGAGTTCCGCCGGTGCCGGGACGAGCTGGTGGGACGCGGTGAGCTTCGGAGGGCAAAGGAGCATGTCCTGGGGAACCTCTACCTCTCGCTCGAAACCTCGGACGAGGTTGGGTATTTCTACGGATCCCAAGCGGTGATGGGCCTTCGCCTCCAGGCGCCGCAGGCGCTCGCGCGGAAGATCCAAGCCGTGAGCGCCGAGGATATCCGCCGCGTGGCGCGCGCCGTGGTTCGACCGGATCGGACGAACTTTACACTCATCGGACCCTACCGCGGGACATCCTTCCGTGGTATATTGGCCGCATGAACGAGCAGCGGTTCGAGGTGAGCTGGGCTACGCTCTGGCGCGTGCTCGTCTTCGTGATGCTCGCCATCCTCCTCTACCTGGTACGGGAAGCGGTGGGGGTGCTCCTCGTCGCGGTTGTGGTGTCACTCGGGCTCGATCCGGCGGTGAGCTTCCTCGAGCGGCACCGGATCCCACGCCTGCTGGGCACCTTCTTTGTTTTTATGCTCGGCGCCCTCGTGGTTACGGCGGTGGTGTACTTCGTGGTGCCGATCGTGATCCTCGAGATGGGTAGCTTCCTAGCGCACTTCAATACCACAACATTCTCGCTCTTCGGCGTGAGCCTGCCGCAGGTGAACGTGAAGGATTTTGCCCTGACGATTGACAAAGCACTCAGCTTCTTCTCCTCGTCGCCATTCTCCATCTCTGGCGCCGTGGGGGCACTGTTGAAGCGGCTGGTGCTCGTGCTCACGACCGTTATCATCTCGTTCTACCTCACCTTGGAGCGTGACGGCACGGAGCGTTTGTTCAGGGCGATTCTCCCCACCTCGTACGAGGGTCCGATTCTCTCCGTGTTCGAGCGGTTCAAGGTCAAGATTCGGCGCTGGTTCATCGCGCAGCTCGGGTTGAGCGTGGTGGTCGGGTTGCTCGTGGGGTTTGCGCTCTCCCTGCTCGGGGTACGTTACAGCTTTGTCCTTGGGATTCTCGCCGGCGTCTTCGAGCTCGTGCCGATCATCGGGCCGATCCTCACCGGCGTGATCGCGTTCATTGTCGCCGTACCAGATTCCCTCACCCTGGGGCTCTGGACCCTACTCGTCTTCATTGGCATCCAGCAGTTTGAGAACCACGTGCTGCTCCCCGTCGTCATGGGGCGAACGATGCAGGTTCACCCGGTGGTCGTGATCATCTCGCTCATCGCCGGGGGCGAGGTAGCCGGTTTGGTTGGGTTAATCCTCGGCGTACCCATCGCGGTGATGGTCCACGAGGTATTCGTGTACCTCTCCGACCACAAGCGCGAGCGGGCTCTGTCCAGCACATAGATGGGCAAGTTCTACCTCACCACCGCCATTGACTACGTCAATGGGCCGCCCCACATCGGCCACGCCATCCAGAAGGTGTGGGCGGACGCCATTGCCCGTTCACACCGGCAGCGAGGCGATCAGGTTTGGTTCCTCACCGGCACCGACGAGCACGGGGTGAACGTTGTGCGGGCTGCTGAGGCGCTGGGCGTAGCACCGGCGCAGCTCGCCGATCAGAACGCGGCTCGGTTCAGAGCCATGCGTGAGGCGCTAGACCTGTCATGGGATGATTTCATCCGCACCACAGACCGCGAGCGCCACTGGCCCGGGGTAACCTTGCTGTGGGAGAGGCTCTCGGCGGCGGGGGACATCTACCGGAAACAGTACCGGGGGCTCTACTGTGCCGGCCACGAGGCGTTCATCACCCAGAAGGACTTAGTGGACGGCCGGTGCATCCTCCACCAGAAGGCGCCCGAGGTGGTGGACGAGGAAAACTACTTCTTCCGGCTCTCCCGCTACACGCGCCCGATCCAGGAGGCAATTGAAACCGACGCCCTTGCGATTGTCCCTGCCTCTCGAAAACATGAGATACTCTCGGTGATCCGCGATGGCTTGGAGGACGTGAGCTTCTCGCGGCCGTCCAAGGATCTTCCCTGGGGCATTCCGGTGCCGGGCGACCAAGCCCATACGATCTACGTGTGGGGCGACGCCCTAACGAACTACCTCTCGGCGATCGGCTACGGCCGTGGGGAGGGGTGGCAGCGATGGTGGCCGGCTGATCTCCACGTGCTGGGGAAAGACAATCTACGGTTCCACGCGGCCATTTGGCCTGGGATGCTGCTCGCGGCGGGCATCCCCTTGCCAAAGCAACTTTTCGTGCACGGCTTCGTGACCGTCGACGGGCAGAAGATATCCAAGACGGTCGGCAATGTAGTCGATCCATTCCCCCTTGTTGAGCGGTATGGCACCGATGCCCTCCGCTACTACTTCCTCCGCGAGATACCGCCCTACGACGACGGCGATTTCAGCATCCGGCGGTTCGAGGAACGATACCAGGGGGACCTCGCGAATGGCCTTGGAAACTTTGCAGCCAGGGTGCTCACCCTCGCGGAGCAATTGAGCCCCCTCGAGCTGGAGGGAGTCTCGTCAGAGGTTCGGATTCGTGAGCGGATTGCGCGTGCTCGCGCAACGGTTACCGCGAAGGTAGATGCGTACCGGTTCCATGAGGCACTCGCGGCCATCTGGGACCTGATCGGCTTTGGGGATGCGTACGTGAACCAAGAAGAGCCGTGGGCGGTTGCCGAACTTGCTGCCAAGCGAACGGTTGTGGGGAACCTGGTTTCGATTTTGGAACACACGGGGCAGCTCCTCAAACCATTCCTACCTGGAACGGCAACGGCGATCGCACACTGCATCGAGCGGCAGGACAATACGGTGGCAATTAAAAAAGGCGAGGTGCTATTCCCTCGCCTGAACCAGTAACGGTTCGATCATGGTCTTGAAAAACTCTCGTGTCTCATGTTCCAGCGCGACCTTCCGATCGTTGTTAAATATGACGTACTTGGCGTAACGTTTGCTGACCTGGTAGAGGCATTGCCTGCTCCGCAGGTTGTCGTGCACCTCAAACTGTTTCCAGGTGATGCGGTGGCCGGGTTCACAACCTCTACCCACTTCCTTTAGCCGGAGGTATCGATTTTGGGAGGTAGCGGTAACGTACACGACGACCGATGGGTGGTGTAATTGTACGAGCTCTGCGTCGGTTTCTGAGCGGATCGGTAGGACTACAATGCCGTGCCCAGCACTACTGAATCCACCGAGGATCTGGTAGCAGGTTTCGGTCCGGTCCGACCAGTCCCGGAACGGGGTGTGGTTCGGGACAAGATCCCTCAAGAGCGTGAGGAAGGTGGTTTTCCCGGAGCACGGTTCTCCAATAATGCCAACAATGAGTTTCACGAGATACCTCCATTGCTAGGTTTGCATGTTTTTAAGTAGCTGCGCCCATTTTCGGTGATGGCGAGGTGTGGTGTCAAGAGGCTGCGGTTGACGGGAGGTAGGTGTCAGCGGTAGGGTAGAGCCAGCTCATACAAATTGTGTACCTTTACCAAGGAGCGATGCATGGGGATTCGTGCGGTTATTTTTGACTTCGATGGCCCGATCAATGATTCATTCCGCGTCGGGCTTGAACGGTTGGAGCATGTGGTGTGCCGACGGAACGGCATTGAGGTTACGGACGGTACGCGTCGGAAGGTCGTGGAGCTGTGGGGGTTGCCCGGGGCAGAGCTCATCGAGAAAGCCTTCGGTGTTCCCGCGGCGGTCGCGCGTGAGCTGTACCACGAGTGGGAAGCACTTGATGCGGTTGGAGGCAACCCGGTCCCGTTGGTGTGGGGGGCTAGGGAGACGCTTGTCTCCAACCAAGGGCGAGGTATTGTGAATGTGCTTCTCACGGCGAGGGGCAGCGCCAACATCACGCCCCTGCTACAGTGGCACGGCATCGAGCGGTACTTCTCGTTCGTCGAACCAGGGGACCGCTCGGGGTTTTCGAAGCCGCACCCCTTCGCGTTTGATCGGCCGCTTGGGTTTCTCTACAGCCTGTTTGGGATTGGACGCCACGAGTGCATCTACGTGGGCGACACCGTGGTCGACGTCCACTGTAGCGTTCGTGCAGGAGTGGAAATACTCATCGTGCTCACCGGTCCGTACCGCGATCCGCGTGCGCCGTTGCGAGATGGCGTGAGGCGTGGGAACGTTTTAAAGTCTATCGCGGAGCTTCCGAGCTGGTTCGAGCGACGGCAGGATCACCGTTGAGTCAACCGTATAGCGAAAGCTGCTTCCACATGGAGGCAGCTTCTGTTTTAATGAGGAGACCTATGGAGCTGCGCTACATCGATGCCCACACCCACGTGCAGTTTGCTGCCTTTGCTCACGACTATCGCGAGGTCATCTCCCGTGCGCTCGCGGCTGGGGTGGGTGTGGTGAACGTGGGCACACAGCTCGATACATCCCGTCGCGCGGTCGAGCTCGCGCATGAGTATGAAGACGAGCCGATCTACGCCACGGTTGGTCTCCATCCCATTCACACCAGCCAGTCCTACCACGACAGCCAGGAGCTGGGAGATGGGGGGGCAACGAAGGGATTCACGAGCCGGGGCGAACTGTTTGATCGTGACCGTTACCTTCTGCTTGCCCGGGATCCGAAGGTGGTCGCGATCGGGGAATGCGGCTTCGACTACTTCCGGGTCGAGGGCGAGGACGCGAAGGCGAAGCAAGAAGCTGCGTTCGTGGCACAGATTGCACTTGCCTATGAGATTAGGAAACCCCTCATGATCCACTGTCGAGGGACCCCGAGCTCATCGAGCGTGAGATCATTCGATCCTGAGGATCTCAGATCCGATGGACTCTCTGAGTCGAATGGCCCATCGAGGAACCACAGCGCCTTCGGTGATTTGGTAGAAACTCTAACTACTAACTACAAACTACTAAATACTAAAAACCCTGGCATCGTACACTTCTTCTCCGGATCGGTGGGAGACGCCGAGGCACTTCTCGAACTTGGCTTCTCGTTCACCTTCGGGGGTGTCATTACCTTCACGCGCGACTACGATGCGGTGGTCAAGGCCGTGCCGCTCGACCGGATCCTCTCGGAGACGGACGCGCCCTACGTCGCGCCGGTGCCGTACCGTGGTAGGCGGAACGAGCCGGTGTACCTGGTCGAGGTGGTCAGAAAGCTTGCGGAGTTGAAGGGCGTGCCAGTTGAGGAAATGGCTTCGCAGACGCTCGCGAACGCGCGGCGGGTATTCCGCGGTGGCTTTCATGTAACGTAGGCTACGGAAGAGTCGGGGCCATCCATCGAAGCTCCCGTTACCACTGTGTTTTTCAAACTGTGCCCGGATTTTCTCAACACATTTCATGTTCGCTGGACTCCTACTGCTGATGGCGTGAACGAGCTACATAGGTTGTCATGTGTGTCAATCTGGAAGTCAGCTCAGAAGCTCTTTGATCGTAGTACCCAAACACGTAAAGCTCCCGTCCGAGACGGGAGCTTAGAGTGCTGGGTATGCTAGTAGTCGCCAAATATGATTCGTGCACCAAGAACCACGCGGTTCATTGCAATGCCGGCGAAAGAACGGGCCCGGACTTCGTTTGGCTCAAGCCCGCCCTCGTACCCGAGGGAAAGTTGGATGTGGTCAAGCGACTGGGTTATACCCAGCCTGGTCGCGTATGTGAGCCGCACCATATATGCTTTTTCACTCCACCTATCAAATTCAGCGTTGAGTGCGGCCGATATTCGATGTGTATCGTCACGCCACAGCGTTCTGGTGAGCAAGAGATAGCCGCGCCGATCGTACGGGCTGTACGCTCCATGCTTGAAAAAATACTTTGGCTCAGTGAAAAGCCAATAGTTCATCCGCCACGGCTGAACACCGACTGCCCAGTGATCATCTGGCGTTTCCCGTCCGAGGCCGAACCGGAAGACGTTGACGTCCTCAATGTCTATATTGATCTGTTCAAGGCGGGCGAGGTCTTCTGGTGTTTCGATACCGAGCGAATCCATCCGATGGGTAGAGAGGTGGATAGTGCCTAGGAATAGGTAGAGCTGGCTCGGCGTAATCCAGATGCGGGAATGTAGGTTGATAAGATATGCGCCGGCGTATATTTTGGCATGTCGGTCGCGGAAACCTCCAAATAGATTCTGAACCTCAAACGCTGTTCTCATCTCCCAACGGCTCCCACGAACAATACCGAAATCCATTCCGAGCGAGAACGTACCGAACGTGATCCTTGCGAGGAGGGGATTTTCACTAATTCCGGCGACCTTGTACTGCAGGTCGAGCCAACCTCGGTTCTGGTACAGCCATTGTAAGCCGTCAGTCTCCTGCGCTTCGCCCAGCAATAACTGTGCGGCGCAAAAGCATAGCGTAAAAAACAACCTTCGAATGTTCATGGCGACACCTCATATTTGATAGTTGTGAAGAAGCTGACATAATTGTAACACGAAGCCGATTTTATTGTAGAAACAATACTTTTTCATTAGAATGTTGTTACGCATGACCCAGTACGATTTCCACACGATCGAGCGTCGCTGGCAGAAAGTTTGGCGCGCGGAGAAAATCTACGAGCCCTTCGACTTCGCTCAGGGTAAAAAGCCGGCAAGGCCGCCTTTTTACAACCTTATGATGTTCCCGTACCCGTCGGCCGAGGGGTTGCACGTGGGGAACATGTACGCCTTCGTGGGCTCCGATATCTACGGCCGGATGAAGCGGATGCAGGGTTACGACGTGTTTGAGCCGATCGGCTTGGACGGATTCGGCATTCACTCTGAAAACTATGCGTTGAAAATCAAAGCGCACCCAATGACCCAGGCAAAGGTTTCAGAGAAACGTTTCTACGGGCAACTCGAGGGTATCGGGAACGGATTTGCCTCAGAAGAACGTCTCGAGACCTACGATCCCGAGTACTACCGCTGGACCCAGTGGATCTTCATACAGATGTTCAAAAAGGGCCTCGCGTACCGAAAGAAGGCTCCGGTGAACTGGTGCCCGTCGTGCAAGACCGTGCTCGCGGATGAGCAGGTGGTTGGTGGCAGATGTGAACGGTGCTCGCACGCGGTTGTGAAGAAAGAGCTCGAGCAGTGGTTCTTCAGAATCACTGCCTACGCAGATCGACTGCTCAAGAATTTGGATGAGATAGATTGGTCCGAGCGGGTGAAGATCGCCCAGCGAAATTGGATCGGTCGGTCCGAGGGTGCGCTCCTCGAGTTCAAGGTTAAAAATTCAGATCTCACGATAGACGTTTTTACCACCCGGCCGGATACGCTGTTCGGTGCGACATTCATCGTCCTCGCGCCAGAAAATCCGCTCATTACCGCGTTCGGTCCCATGGTTAAAAATGTGGCGAGCGTGATGCGGTACGTCCACGAGGCCAGGAAGAAGCGTGAAGAAGAACGGACCGCCGCCGGCAAGAAGACCGGCGTCGAACTCAAAGGCGTAAAAGCCGTGAATCCCGCGAACGGTGAGGCGATCCCGATTTGGGTGGCGGACTACGTGCTCATGAGTTACGGCACGGGCGCCATCATGGCTGTGCCAGCACACGACGAGCGGGATTTTGAATTTGCGAAGAAGTTCAAGCTGCCAATGAAGATAGTGGTGTGCCCCCACTATCACGCCCCAACATGTCCGGTTCTCGACGGTGCGTACGAAGGTAAAGGACACCTCGTTGGTTCTGGCAAGTTTAATGGAATGGATTCAGAGAAAGCGAAGTGGGGAATTACAAAGTTTGTTGGTGGGAAACGGCAGGTACACTACCGCCTCCGCGATTGGCTGATCTCCCGTCAGCGCTACTGGGGCCCGCCGATTCCGATGGTGTACTGCCCCGCTTGCGCCAAGGCTACGGCGGGCAAGGAAAATCCTGGCTGGATTGCGGTGCCGGAAAAAGATTTGCCGGTGAAACTCCCGTTTGTAAAAGATTTTAGACCGAAGGGAAAAGGCGTCTCACCGCTCGCCTCGGTACGGTCGTTCTACGAGGTATCGTGCCCAGCTTGTGAGGGGAAGGCGCGGCGTGAAACTGATGTCTCCGATACCTTCCTCGATTCGGCGTGGTACTACATTGGATATTTAGCCACTAGCCAACAGCCACTAGCCACTCGTAACCCATTTTCGAACCCGCTGGTTCAAAAATGGCTCCCGGTCAATATGTACATCGGCGGCGCGGAGCACTCCGTCCTCCACCTTCTCTACTCGAGGTTCCTGGCGATGGCGTTCCACGACTGGGGACTCACCGGCTTCGAGGAACCCTTCACAAAGTTCCGCGCCCATGGCCTGCTCATCAGGGAAGGTGCCAAGATGTCGAAGTCGAAGGGGAATGTGGTGAATCCTGACGAATACATTAAAAAGTATGGCGCGGACGTGTTCCGAACGTACCTTATGTTTTTGGCGCCTTTCGAGCAGGGGGGGGATTTTAGAGACGCGGGGATTCTGGGAATCGCGAGATTTTTGAATCGTGTTCTGAAAGTTGGTGAAGCAATAAAAAAATCCCCTGGAGTAAATCCCGATCCCGCGCTTACGCGCATTATTCATCAGACAATAAAGAAAGTGACGGAAGACATCGAACAACTCCACTACAATACTGCAGTGAGCGCACTCATGATTGCGTTAAACGAAATCGAAGCACGTACCCCGGTTGACTTTTATAACCAAACGCTCGCACGTGCGGACTGGGAATCATTCCTCAAGCTCCTCGCGCCGTTTGCGCCGCACCTCACGGAGGAGCTGTGGCACCAGCTGGGGCACAAAACCTCAATTCACCGCGCCCCGTGGCCGGAGTACCAGCCGAAATTTCTTGAAGCGGACACATTTGAACTCATCGTGCAGGTGAACGGGAAGTTTCGTGCGAGCATCACCGTGCCGCGCAACGTACAGCAACGGGATGCTGAATCGGTAGCACTCAGCGATGGTCGCGTGGCGCGGCACGTGCGTAAGGTGCAGGTACGGCGAGTGGTGTTCGTCCCCAATCGGCTGGTCAATTTCATTACCTAGCCTCACCATGTATGCAGCAGCTCCATGAACGCTAACATTGTCATCATTCTCATAGTAGTGATTCTCGGCATTGGTTTGCTCTCCGTGGTGGCTCCGAAGCTTCGCCAGGCAGGGTACATCGTTGGCCCCCCCGGTAGCGATGCATTAACCACGGCGACCACCACGCCAGGAGCGACGTCTAGCCAGACTAAGCCGCCCCTCATCCGGGTGCGCCCTGTGGTCCCTCCGCCGGTCTCACCGATGCCCGAGCCGACGCCGGTGCCGGAGGCGCCACTAGGATTCACCACGGCGCAGCTCTCCCCCTACTACCAGAAGGTCCGCATCGCCGGTGTCCAGCCGCCGCCATCCTTCTTTGACGATACGAGCCAGTTTGCCATCGTTGCGGATGGGGCTAACGCATCTGCCATCGTCGTCACCGGGTGGCGCCTCCGCGGGAACAGCGGTGAGGTGACCGTGCCGAAAGGGCTTGCCGATTACACGCCCACCGGCTCAAACGTGGAGGGGAATATCGCCCTTGAGCCCGGGAGCTCCCTTGACGTACGAAGCCAGCGGAAGAACGAGTTTGGCCGGAACTTCCGCCTCAACCGGTGCACCGGTTTCCTGAACAACGTCTACGTGTTCAATCCTGGGATTCCCAACGACTGCCCCATGCTCTACCGATCGGAGGAGATCCAGACGCTCTCGGGGAAGTGCCAGTCGCTCATCTACTCCTTGGGGAGCTGTGAGATTCCCACGGGCGAGCGGTGGGAGGTGTACGGCGCCGAGAGCGACGCGGATTGCCACGCTTTCGTGAACCGGTTCAGCTACGGCGAGTGCTACCGTCGTTTCCGGTGGGGGCCGGACTTTTTCTCACGCGAGTGGCGTGCCTGGCTCGGCGCGCGCATTCCCTTTGACAGCCAGCACGACCGCATCCTCCTCCTCGATCAGCGCGGGCTCCTCGTCGATAGCTACACGTACTGAGCCCGAGGCTACTTCCGTTCAGCGAACTGGACCTTCATGCTGAGCGTCCTACCTTCTTTCGGTCGCAGGACCGTAAGGGTAGCCTGATCGCCGACCGCACAGTCTTCCATGAAATCTTGGATGCTCTGGTCCTGGGTGATCTTTTTACCATCCCATTCGAGGATGATGTCCCCTTCACGGATGCCCGCTTTGGCGGCTGGGCTCCCGGGCGTCACGGCGTGATCCGCGGGGTGTTCCCGGGTAACGAAGGCTCCAAAGTCGACGGGCGTCTTGAGCTGACCTTGGAGCTCCGGGGTGAGCACGAGGTAGCGGAGCCCCAGGAGCGGTCGGCGGATCTTGCCGTAGCGCTCTAGATCGGCGAGATCACGCTCGGCTGCTTTTATGGGAATGGCAAAGCCGATGCTCTGCGCTCCGTAGACTACGGCGGCATTGATGCCAATGGCCCGACCGAAGACGTCCACGAGCGGTCCGCCCGAGTTTCCCGGGTTGATCGCAGCATCGGTCTGGATGAGCCCGCGCATTTCCTGCGGCGGCGCGCCTGGTTCACCCTGCGCTGAGACCGACCGGGAGAGTCCGGAGACAATGCCGACGGAGACGGTGTTCTTGAAAATGCCCAGCGCGTTCCCGAATGCGAGCACGGTTTGACCAAGGTCGAGCCTAGCCGAAGGCTCGAGCGCAACCGTGGGGAGAGTTCCCGCGGCGTGCACCTTGAGGATCGCCACATCGTTCACCGGATCGCACGCGAGTACCTCGGCGTCGAGCCGCTGGTTGGTGCTCGTGATCACGGTGTAGCTCGTGTTGGGTTCCGCGATCACGTGCTTGTTGGTGAGCACGATGCCGTTTCGCTCCACGATGAAGCCGGATCCACCTCCCACCTGTACCATGCCGTGGGCATCGACGTGGGGTGCATCAGCGGCAATTCGCTTCAGGAGCCGCTGCTTCTTGCTGGTGAGCCGTGGCATCTCGCGTTCCAGGTCCTCAAGGCGTTTCGAGATAATGACCGAGACCACTGCGGGCATGACCCGCTTCACCGTGTCGATAATTTTTGACTTCTCGCGTTCCATATCCTCATACCAGTGTACCAGAACCGCCGCATATAATAAAAAGAAGGCGTCCCCGGTGGTGGGGACGCGCTTGCTAGAGCTTGCGTGAGGGGGCGGCTACCGGTAGCGCTTTGAGAAGTACATCTTGAGGTACGCCACGGCGTACCGGTAGACCTGTGTGAGCAGGCCATGCTTCTCAAAGCGGCGCGTAGATGACCTCACGTTCAACGTCGGGTCGTACCAGATGCTCCCGACGCGCCGTGTGAGGAGCATTGCGGTTGCCGCCCCGTCGCCGTAGAACTTGATCGGTGGCAGGCCGCCGATCCGATCGAGCGCCCACCGCCACACGGCAAAGTTTCCCTCGATGAGCATCCCCGCCTTTCTCCTAAAGACGAGGCGGAGGATGCTGGGGATCATTGGAATGATGACGTGGGTATAGAGCCGGTCGAGCAGCCGCTTCAGGCCGCGGAACCCATGGTCGTACGGGCCGGTTGTCGCAACCGCCCCGTTACGGGAAAGGTTCTGCTCGATGTGCTCGAGCCAATCGGGCGGCGGTTGGGAATCGGCGTCGAGGAACGCAATGATCTCACCACTGCTCACGGTAACGCCCCGCTGTCTGGCGATATTGGTACCTTTCACATGCTCGGTGACGACGAGGTCAGCACCGGCCGAAAAGGCAACCTCGGCGGTTCTATCGGTCGAGCCGTTGTCAACCACTACGATCTCGTACTTGCTGCGCGGCGTTCGCAGCCTGCTGAGTGAGGCCACGGTTTCCCCGATCCCCGCCGCTTCGTTGAGAGCGGGGATAACGATCGAAAATTTAGGCATAGCGTTCTCCTACTTATTGGGTGTGCTCGTGTAACGTGCTCGAACGACGGTAGCACCGCGGCCATCGTTGGTCAAGTCAAGGGTACCGGAGATAGCTGAACGGGCAAAGGTGCTACCGCACGATGACCGCGCCGGTGTGCGACGGCGAGAGATGGTCGTGGTACTTCCAGGTGCCCGTGAGGTCGAACTGGAAGGACCATGACGCCCCTGGTTGGATGCCGTTGCAGGCATCGAACGTGCTGCCGAGGCACCCGCCCTTCGTGGGGTAGGCGGTGTGGGTGGGGTGGACGGCGGATGCCGGCCACATGTGGAACGAGCTCAGGTTGTTGAAGGTGACCACGGTTCCCGCGGCGACCTCGAGCGTCTGCGGCGCGAAACCGGCGTCGGTGTTAATGATGACGACGTCCTGACCCTCCTCATGTGGTGCGCTGGGCATCTGGTTCGTGGAGGGGATCACGGGTGCTGGTGGCGCGGTGGGTTGCGATGAAGTTCCTGGGGGCGTGGCACCCGGTGGCGTTGTGGCACCCGGCCCAGCGGGCTGCCGTTGCCAGAGCGCTACGGCAACTACGAGGAGGACTGCGATCACAATGCCAACGACAATCGAGACATTGCTCTTGCTCAACTGCTGCATAGACTGGTGATGTTTTGTGTGGTGACTCTTTGACCGACCTTTCTCATGCATCACCTAATATTCTAGCACATCCGATCAACTGGTAGCGTGTATTTGAGAAAGATCCACGCTTGCCCCAAGCCTGCCTGCCGGACGGGCAGGGCTACGATGGGTAGGCGAATCGAACTAACCGGGCCCCGCCTGCGTTGCCCGGCCTTCGTAGCCACTTCGGCGGGCAGGCCACCGGCGCCATCGTGCACGCGCCCCTCAGCCCCTGACGACCGTATATGAGTTTAATAATAATTTGAAAGAGTAACATTTTGGTATGCCCCCGTATTATCCTTATGATACCCACGAGGTGACAATGTATATGATATGAGCCCTTATGACGGAGCGTCTCTTGTCCAAAGGGCTAAGCGTGGCGATCGCGAAGCCCTCGGCACCTTGTGGGATATGCTCACCCCGAAGCTCTTTGGTTACCTCGTCAACACGATGCGCGACCGGACGCTTGCTGAAGATATTCTCCAGACGACGTGGGTAAAGGCAATCGATGCGCTTCCCCGTTTCCGTAATCGCGGCGCAGGGATAAACGCTTGGCTCTTTGCGATAGCAAAAAATGAGTGCCGCGGGCATTGGCGAAGATCGGGGCGGGAGACGCCACTCGATCCCCTGCTGCATGATACGGCCGAGGGCAACCAAAAAGAACTTGAGGAGAGGGTATTGACCGAACAAATTCTCTCCTCGCTCTCGGATGACGATCAGGAAATCCTCCGCCTCCGCTACATTGCCGATCTGCCTATGAACGATATCGCTCAGGTACTCCGCCTTAATTTCGTAGCGGTGCGTGTGCGCATCCATCGTGCTTTGGCCCGCGCCCGCGCCAAACTTATCTCTCAAACACCATGAACAACCATCACACCATCCATAACCTCTTCACCGCGTGGGGCCGGAGAGAACGCCAATTGCCTCCGCATCACGAAGCAATGAAGCACCGGGTCCTCGCAGGACTTGAAAATCTTCCGTATGAAGTTGGAACGGTATCGCACCGAGTACCTTGGTGGTCGCTCGCCTTCACCGGCCTTGCGGCGCTAACTCTCCTCATAAACTCTGGATGGTTTAAGGGGGCTGCTCCTTTTGTCGAGATCTCGCCCGCAGGCGAGAGTCGTGTGTACACCCCGTCAACGCTGCAGCCGCAAGCACCGGCGTCCCAAAAAGAGATCATGCCAGACTACTTCCCTCGTCCATGGCCGGAACCAAATGTGCCTATCACCGACACTCGTGAATTTCTGAAAACGGATTACCATGCTACCATCCGCACGCGACGCGTGGGAGATCTCACGCGACGGGTCGAGACGACGGTCCGCGGCTTCGGCGGCCGGGTGGATAGCACGACGAACTCGCCGCGATTTGGGTTTGTCAGCTTTGTCGTGCCGGCAAGCAAATTCGACGCATTCCAGAGAGAGGTCGAGGGTTTGGTAGGTCCGCGATTCCTTACCGCAGCAATACGCGCAGAAAATCTCCTGCCGCACAAGCAGTTGATCGAAGGACAGAAGAAGCAGGTTGCAGAGACCTTGGGTGAGTTCCGCGCCGATCGGCAGAAGATCGTTGCCGATCACAATCGCGCCGTCCTTTCATTGCAGTCCCCACTCAATACGATCACCTACGAGCTTGTCCTCCTTCGTGCCGAGCAAACGAATGATCCGGTACGGAAAGCACAAATTGCCGCCCGCGAACAGGAACTCGTACGTGAGCAAGAAATGCTGCAAACGCGGCTTGCAAATGAAAACGCATCCTACACGAAGCAGCTCAATGTGCTTGACGCGAAAATCCGCGAAACCGAAACAGATCTCGAGCGGGTCAATGCGCAAGATCAAAATCTTCTCGATACGGTTGCTACGGTACGAGGCACCATCTCGCTCAATTGGATAAGTATTGGGGAGGTCATACAGCTCTACATCTCACCCTATTGGATTTCGCTCACACTTGTTCTAGCGGCAATAATCTCATACGTCCTGCATCGCCGCCGATATCGAGTGGTGATACCGTAAGATTAAATTTTAAGCACACCGGCTGGGGGTACTGCGACCCGCCTTCCCTGCCTGCCGGTAGGCAGGCTTGGTGGCAAATCCTTCAATTTTATAATTTTTTCCAAACGAATCCCGAGGTAACCGAACCTTAAACTCTGGAAAATTATTTAAAATCCATTGTGCGTAGGTGTTACTATTTGGTCCACTCAAAAAATATTTATCACAGTAGGGATACCTGGTTGGAGAATTTTCTATAAATTCAGCTACCCGTCTTGCCGTCTCACCCCCAACGTAACCCAACAACTTTCCTTTCCAAAGGTATTTTTGAGAGAAAAAGAGCATTTCAATTCCTTGAAATGGTGTAAAAAAATTTTTATACAAATGCCCCCAGCTTGTTTCATGATAATTTTTTCTAAAAAGAACTTCCCATCTTGAGATCAGACCTTGGGTGTTGACCACGAACCATGGATGTGATGCGAAGCTGAAAGGCATGACTCCAGGACAAACAAAAAGAAAAACCTGGCATTTCTCTTCGTCTACTAACCGCTGAACATTTTTATTATCGTCCACGTTCATTTCAGCAGGTCTTTAAGAGAAACGTTAAGGGTTTTGCCTCGTCTTCTCCTAACTGGCGGAGGGTGGAGGATTCGAACCTCCGAGGGGATTTCTCCCCAACCGCATTTCGAGTGCGGCGCATTAGACCACTCTGCCA
>CAYJQO010000002.1:0-46965 GCA_964372445.1 uncultured Candidatus Saccharibacteria bacterium | reverse complement strand
TTGGTACGACGAGAGGAGCCTGGCCGCAGCTTTCGGGCCAATCCCACGGACCCCAGGAATGTTGTCTGAAGGGTCTCCGACCAACCCTTTGTAATCAGGAATCTGGCTGGGAACAATTCCGTAGCGCTCACGGATTGCCGCGTCGTTGTACACTAGCGTTTCACCCAAGCCCTTCCTCAGCGTTCGCACCACAACGCGATCATCCTCAACAAGCTGGAGGGTATCAAGATCTCCGGTGAGAATAACAATGCTAACCCCCCGCTCACCACTGAATTTTTCTACCAGCGTTCCGATAACATCGTCCGCCTCGTAACCAGGCTGTTCGAAAAACGGAATGCCGAACCGTTCCACGAGGTTGCGGGATTCAATAATCTGCTCGATGAGCTCGTGCTCAGCGGGTGGCCGGTGTGCCTTGTAGGCATCGAAGAGCTTCTTACGGAAGGTTGGCTCCGGGCGGTCAAATGCTGCTGCGATGTGTGTCGGCCGTTCCTCACGGAGCACCTTGAGGATGGTCGTGGCAAGGCCGTAGAGCGCCCCGACCGGTTTCCCGTTCGGTGACGTGAGTGGCGGGAGGGCGTGGTACGCTCGGTGGATGAGCGCGTTGGTGTCGATGAGGAGAAGCTTCTTGATCATCGTGGTGGTCTGGCCATGAACTGAATGGTCCGCCGGTGTTCGTGAGCGGAGATGAGGAACTGGACCCAGAGCATTTGCCGGGGGAGCAATGTCTGAATTCGGTTTGCCCATTCTACCAGGATGATGTGCCTGGAGTCGGCGACGATATCGGTTAGCCCGAGCGAACGAGCTTTGCTTGGTTTGTGGATGCGGTACGCGTCAATATGGAAAAACCGTTTTCCTCGGGCGCACGGAAAGTTCCTCACCATGAGAAACGTTGGACTGGTGATCCGGCGGCCCACGCCGAGGCCGCGTGCGAAACCTTGAGCGAATGTGGTTTTACCAGATCCAAGGTTTCCGACCAAGCCAATGGTGACGGCCCGGTTGGATCGGAGCCCTCCCCGCAGTACCTCTTTCGCAAGCGTGCTGGCCATCCGCTGCGTGGAGCGTGGCGAGGTACTGGTGAATGCGATGAGGGTTCGGCGGGCAGGCGTCAAAGGAGCACCGGCTTCACCGGAATCTTTAAGTGTTCGTAGGTTGCCTTCGTGGCGATACGCCCCAGGGGTGTCCGGTGAATGAGGCCGAGTTTCATAAGGAACGGTTCGTAGACATCTTCAATGGTGCCAACCTCTTCCCCGAGGGCGGATCCGAGCGCCTTAATGCCAACCGGCCCGCCGTTGAAGCGGTTGACCAGCACCAGCAAGAACTGACGGTCAGCCTCTTCCAGGCCCAAGGTGTCTATTTCGAGGAGTGCCAAGGTTTCGTCGACACCTGCCTCGTCGATACATTCCTTATGGTGTACCTGGGAGAAGTCGCGGGCTCGCTTGAGGAGCCGGTTCGCGACGCGCGGGGTGAACCGCGAGGCAGCTGCCAGTTTAGCAATCGCTGCGGGTACGGCAGTCACGCCGAGGAGCCGTGCCGAACGGCTAAGGATCCTCCCGATATCATCGGTGCCATAGTAATCGAGACGGAAGGTGCCACCGAAGCGAGACCGGAGCGGGCTTGAGAGGAGGTTCACCTTTGTTGTCGCGGCGATGACCGTGAACGGCGGCAGGTCGAGCGAAAAGGTTCGCGCTGCAGGGCCTCTGCCGACCACGAGGTGGAGCTTCCGCGTTTCCATGGCCGGGTAGAGGATCTCCTCAACCGTTTTGTTGATGCGGTGGGCTTCATCGATGAAGAGGATTTCGTGCGGTTCCAGGTTGGAGAGAATAGCGGCAACGTCGCCGGTTTTCTCGAGCGCTGGTCCAGATGTGGAGCGGATGTTTGTCCGCATTTCCTTCCCGATGAGGTAGGCGAGCGAGGTTTTCCCAAGGCCTGGCTGGCCGTAGAAGAGGAGGTGGTCACAGCTCTCGTTCCGCCCCCGAGCTGCGTCGATCATGAGCCGGAGGTTCATCTTCACCTTTTCCTGACCAATGTAGTCTTCCCAGCGCGAAGGCCGAAGCGTCAGCTCCAGGCTGGCGTCGTCGCTGATGTTGCTACCGGTTACGTGATGTGCCATGCCGTACTAGTGGATCTATTGACATTGATTGACTATTATGCTAGTCTTAGCACCAATTGGTAGCTTCCCAACCTAAGATCTGTGGGCAACTGGGCAGTTTCTTAAACCTTAGGACTGTCCGGCTATGGCTGGGGAGCTCCTCGGAAACACCCTATCTTTCTTGATTGATTCAAGGAAGTTCAAGAAGCCTCACACGGCTCTTTGCCCACAGATCTTAGGTTGGGAAGGCGCTCTCAGGCCTTAGGGGACTCTCTCTACAAGGTCCAGGTAATAGGTCCGGTGACCCGTTCCACTTCAGCGAAGCTGGTGATGCCCCGAAGCACCTTGAGGATACCGTCCTGCTGCATAGTTGTCATCCCCTGGTGCTCTGCCAGCGCCTTGAGCGAGAGCTCGGTTGGATTTTTGTAGATTTCCTGTTCGATGGCTTCATTCACGACGAACAGCTCAAAAATAGACGTTCGGCCATGGTAGCCGAGGTGTCCGCACCGGTCGCATCCAACCGGTTGGTAGATGCTTGGTGCTGCGTAGAGGTCCCGGTTAACCCTGGCGGGGAGGCGCTTGAGGAATGAGGCAAGGTGGTTTCGGAGCTCTCCGTCGGGCTGCGCTGCCTTTCGGCAGTGCTCGCAGAGGATTCGCACGAGCCGTTGGGCTATGACGAGGGATAGGGCTGGCCCGAGGATCTGAGGCTTTGCCCCAAGGTCAATGAGCCGCGGCACCGCTCCGACTGAATCATTTGTATGGAGCGTAGAGAACACAATATGGCCGGTGAGCGCCGCATTCATGGCAATCTCGGCCGTTTCCTGATCCCGGATCTCACCGACCAAAATAATGTTCGGATCCTGGCGGAGAATGGAACGCAGACCCGAGGCAAAGGTGTAGCCGGCTCCGGTATTCACCTGGGTCTGAGAAATTCCGGCCAGGTGGTACTCGACTGGATCCTCAACGGTAATAATTTTAATCTCCGGCCGGTACACAAATTTTAAGAACGCGTAGAGGGTGGTGGTTTTCCCCGATCCGGTGGGGCCGGTGTTGAGGATGAGGCCGTTTGGCTTGGCAATTTCCTGTTTCACCACAGCAAGATCATCATCGCGCCACCCGAGATCTTCTAGGTTCACCTTCAACGCCGTCGGGTCGAGTAGGCGCAGCACGAGCGTTTCTCCGTACTCAGATGGGATCACCGAGGTCCGAATTTCGATGTTGCGGTCTTTGAGCGTGATGGTGAAGCGGCCGTCCTGTGGCTGGTCCTTTCGGTTGATCTTGAGGTTTGAGAGCAGCTTCACGCGGGTTACCATGGCACGGTACGCTACCTCTAGGAACCGCTCGTATACGGTGTGGAGCAGGCCGTCGATACGGAGGCGGAGCGTGCCGGCGTCCGACATTGGCTCCAGGTGAATGTCGGAGGCTTCAAGGGCGAGCGCCCCGGCGAGGATAATCTCGAGCAGCTGTGAAATGAGCGGGCTCTTGAACTCCTCAATGGCGCGGCTCAGGTCCCCCAGGCTCTTGATGGTAGCCTGGGAGGATTCAAGGTGTTCCTGGTTGATCTCAACCCTGCCGCTGATATCTTTGGCTTCCTCTGAGATGTACTGGTAGTAGCTCCACACGTGCTCAAGGCTGCGGCGAGAGACAATCACCAACCTCACCTCGTAGGTGCTCCCGAGGCGCGCGATAGCCGTTTTTGTCTCGGGGGGCACCGGATCGAATACGGCGACGAGCAGCTGCTTACGCGCGAGCTCGAGTGGCGCAAGGCATGCGCGCTTAGCCTCCGCCTCCGGGACGAGCTCCAAAGCTCGTAGCTGGGTTGGGGCACTCGCAGAAATAAGGTCAAGGTAGGGAATCCCAGCCTTAGCTGCCCTCCGCCGAGCATCGTTTTCCTCCGCCTCGTGCCGCTGTTTCTTGAGGCGCTCCGTGAGATCCTTTACCGACAGCATCGCCTCTAGTCTACCGTGTCTTGGTTCCCCGAGCAAGGAAATACAGACCGATTTGACAAAAAGCTTAGTTGGTGCTACGATGTTAGCAGCTAATTCACACGTCCCATTTTTACGGAGAGATAGAATGAAACCATTTACCATTGCCTTCTTGTTGTTTGTGGTACCCATTGCTAACCAACCGATCTTCGCTCAGCGCATCACCATTGAATTGCCTAGTGTGGCGCGGCTCCTCGGGATCGGCTCGAAGACCGAGATCGTGGTCATGAACATGACGCCATTCTACGGGCGCGTGCTCGCGCTCGGAGATGAGGTCGCGGTCATACCGCCCGCCGGGGTGATCCGTGACCGGCGGACGTTCGACTTCGACCAAACGCAGCTGCCGCTCGTGGTACAGCTCTACAGTGATGCTGCCCTTTGCACATTCGTCGGCGTGGCTGCCAGGAACCTACACTTGACGCTCGGCCAGCCGGAAAGCTGGCAGATTCAGCTGGGTGAGGTAGTGTACCCAGACGCGCGGAGCAGCACCTACTGGGGAGGTTACCGGAGCCCGTACCCGCTCCCGGACTTCCAGGAACCGAGTGCGGTTGAACTCCCATCCATTCAGATGCGGTCGACCACGGCGCTGCAGGTGGTGAACGCCACACTTTTTGAAGCGGTTGTCATGCTCAACGGAAACGTGGTGAGTCGGTTGGCGACCGGGGACATGTACTACCGAAGTTTTTTTAACGTGTACGACTATGATGTCCCGGTGCTGCTCCAGGTACAGTTCTTAGACCGTGAACGCGTGGTAGGTCGCTTCGAGGACAGGTTCTCAGCCGGCAAGGAGCCACGTGGGATCCAGTACATCCTGAATCCTAGCTGGATTAGCTGGTTCTAGGTGCATGTAGGTAGATAAATCCCACGCTTCTCATGAGAAGCGTGGGATTTTCGTTGCTGGCAACGTTGCGCTAGAATGGGGATGCTATGATCATCTACCTCTACGGTCCCGATTCATACCGCCGCCGCCAGAAACTTACGGAGATCATCAACACCTACCGGAGCCGCTATCAGCACATTGACCTCTCCACTGCTGATTTTGAGGAGGAGCCAGATGGCTGGGAGCGGGTGCGTGATTTCTTGAACCAGCCGTCCATGTTCGTAGACTCCAAGGTGGCGGTGGTTGAGGGGGGTGGCTCATGCGATGAACGGCGGTGGGTGGCGCTCCTCAAGAGTCACCGCAACACCGAGAAGGTTTTCATTGTGATCTCGGATACTGCTGCGCCGCGGAAGCCGTTCCAGTTCCTACTCAGCGAACCGGTGGCGTACCAGGCGTTTCCGGAACCGGATGGGGCACCCCTCGAGACATTCATGAAACGGGAGGCCCGCTCACGAAATCTAGTTTTCACTGCGGATGCATGGCGGTTTCTGGCGACCTACGTTGCCGCCCATACCGATCGGAGCTGGCTCACGGTGAATGAGCTAGAGAAGCTTAGGCTGGGCGGTTTTGCACAGCCCATTTCCTTAGGGAGCGTACGTTCACTTATCCCGTGGGCTCGGACTCAGGAAGTGTTCCGTGTTGCGCGCGAGGTAGCTCTCAGGCATTCAGCGGTGGAACGACTCTGTTTGATCGAGCGTGGGTTGCTCGAAGGCGTCACCTCGCCGTACCTCTTCAACTCACTAGCCTACCAGGTACGTGGCAGCGACATAGTTCGGCTCGCCGATTACGACGTTGCCGTGAAATCAGGCTCCCTCGAGCATGAAGAAGCCCTTACCGGTTTTGCCCTTGGATTTTCCTGGAGAGCCTTGACTTGAGACGATCAGCCTTTCCACGCTTCATAACCCCAGATTTTGCTACCTTATCGAGCGTTCGGTACACCGTGGAGAGGTAGCCACGCGCCTCATCGCTTTTCCCTTGTGTCATGAGCTGCCGGTACTGCTTCAATACCACCTTGAGCTGCTTGGCGCGCGCAAGGTTACGCGATCGGTGACGCGCGTTCTGTCGGAGTGCCTTCCGAGCTGATTGGGTACGTGGCATGGTGGTACCATTAAAGCGTGGGGGTGCTGCCGCGTCAAGCGTTGTCGGTCGCCCGGTCGTAAAATTATGCCGGGGCACTATAATGGAGACACCATGATTTACACGGTGAGCGGCACGCTCGAGGGGCTCGGGAAGGGATTTGCCATTGTCACCTGCGGCGGCATTGGGCTAAAGGTTACCATGGGTTCACGAACGTTATCCGCACTCCCGCCGGTCGGTTCAGTGGTACAACTTTTCTGTTACCTCTACATTCGGGACGAGCGGTTTGAACTGTACGCTTTTTCAGATGAGGCTTCGCGTACCCTCTTTGAGCTCTTGAATACGGTCACCGGCGTCGGGCCGAAGACGGCACTTGGGGTGCTCGATATCGATACCCCTCCGAACATCGTCGCCGCGATCCTCGAGCGGCGGGCTGATGTGCTCACACATACATCCGGGATCGGCAGGAAAACTGCGGATCGGATCATCCTTGAGCTCCACAGCAAGATGGAGCTCCCAAGCGCCAAAGCCCACGCGCTGACGGGCGAGATTGACCTAAACCGGGACGTTGAGGAGGTACTCGTGGGCCTCGGGTACCATCGGCAGAGGGTCCGTGACCTGCTCTCCCAGATCAAGCCGGCAGAGCCCACCGTCGAGGGTCGCCTCAAGCAAGCTCTCCGCGAGCTGGGGCGGCCGCGGTAGCGTCCACACATGGCTACCGCGAGGTGCCTCTACCATTGGCTCCTTGCCCTCATCGGCAAAGTCTTCTATGGAACACCTAGCCGGCACCTCTTTGTCGTGGGCGTGACTGGCACGAAGGGAAAATCGACCACCATTGAGGTGATCAGCCACATCCTCGAGGTGGCGGGACGTTCAACCGCGCTCCTCTCCTCGATCAGAAGAAAAATTAGGAGCGTGAGCGAGCCGAACCTCACCGGGAACACCATGCCTGGCCGCTTCGCGATCCAGCGATTCCTGCGGGACGCGGCGCGGGAGCGGTGTGAGTTCGCCCTGGTTGAGGTTACCTCTGAAGGCATTGTCCAGCACCGCCATCGATTCGTTGACTGGGACACGGCTATATGCACCAATCTGGCGCCGGAGCACATCGAGTCCCACGGCTCCTTCGAGCGGTACCGCGACGCCAAAGTTTCCTTCTTTGAGTATGCTGCGCGGTCTCGCAAGCCACGGACACTCTTCCTGGTGAATGAGGAGGATCCCTACCACACATACTTTGAGGACGCGGTTCGAGGTCGCCCGGGGACGCGGATCCAACACTTCAGCCGCGAGCATCTGGTGAAGGAAGCGTTTGGACGTGGGCGCCGTAGCGCGCAGACCGGCAAGCGGCACCTCGACGGCTGGCTCAGGGCGGATTTTAATATGGAGAACGCTGCAGCGGCGGTTGCCTTTGCCCGGGAGCAGCACGTGGCGCACGATGTGATCATGAAGGCGCTCGCGAGCTTTCCGGGAGTTGCCGGCCGGCTCGAGTACATTCAGGAGAAACCGTTCGAGGTGGTGGTTGACTACGCACATACCCCCGATTCGCTCGAGAAAGTGTACCAGGTGCTCCGACCACGCCGACCGACGCACCGCATGATCTGTGTGCTAGGCTCGTGCGGCGGGGGACGGGACCGGTGGAAGCGGCCGGTGATGGGAAAAATCGCGGTCACGTACTGTGATCGGGTTGTGGTGACGAACGAGGATCCGTACGACGAGGACCCGATCGAGATTATGCGACAGGTTGAAAATGGGTTCCTGGAGGCGACCGCTCCGCGCGCGAAACCCGCTGATTGCTTCCGGATCCCCGATCGGCGTGCCGCAATCCAGAAGGCGATCTCGCTCGCGCGGCGTGGCGATACCGTCGTGATCACCGGGAAGGGGAGCGAGCCGTGGATACGCCTCGCCAAAGGCGAGAAGGTTCCCTGGAGTGACCGCAGGGTTGCCGAAGAGGGGCTCCGTACGCCTTGAGGATGCGTGCGGTGCCATAGCAATGGTAATGGTAAGGCGATTCCTGGCCCAGCGTTGGCGTTCGGGTAATCGCGGCCTGGGCGCTCGAGGCGTTCATTACGAGAGGAAGTAAAATGAAAGAAGCCACTTCCGTGGCTTCAAAAAGAAAAAGTGAATTGCTGTTCCTCGGCACCTTTTCTCAATTCTCCCATTTGCCTATCGACCGTACGGGCACGTTCCCGAGCGCGGAGCAGTGCGCCGGCCCTCCGGCATGCGTCGTCGAATAGACATTTTGGGATGAAGGTTGATGCCCGATCGAACGTTTGCGCTTGGGTGTAGCGGCCGGTCATGCGCACCTCGTCGTTGATGAGGGTAAACACCAGTGTAACGTTGCCGGTGTGTATTTCAACCGAGCCATCTTCGAGGAAGCTGCCAATGGTAATTTCCGACATAGCTAACCTTTACATTGGTTACAAGAAAACTAATACAATGGTACACCTCAAATAGTAGAAAGTCAAGTCTCGGTGGCTGTGGAAGTGTACTAGAATAACCGTGAAAGGTCGTTAACGTTTTTTTCTCTATGCTCAAGGATTGGAACCACGATCTCGTGCAGCAGCTCTCGGAGATATCGGACAGCCTCTGGCGGATGAAGCAGTACCACACGACTTCAAAAGGGTGCGGGCACTGCACCATGCTCTGGCACGAGCTCACGAAGGATTACGAGCGGCACGTGAAGATGCTCACGGCTGAGATCGCCCGGCACGTCAAAGAGGACCGTTTCGAGTAGGTGAGGTTCACCACTCCCAATTGGCCCTCGGTCGGGAGATTTTTTGGTTCGGCTACGGTACAATTGGAACACCTACATGAAGCTTACCTTCCACGGCGGTGCCCGATCGGTGACCGGTTCGAACTACCTGCTCGAATCGGGTGGGACGCAAATCCTGATTGACTGCGGGCTCAACCAGGGAAGTTCGTACGCCGAGGCGCGTAACTTCCAGCCGTTTCCGTACGGTCCGAAGGAGATCAGCGCGGTGTTCGTGACGCACGCGCACATTGACCACATCGGTCGCCTCCCGCAGCTCTTCCGCGCCGGGTTTGTCGGTGCGGTGTACTCGACGCCACCGACCAAAGACTTCGCCGAGCTCCTGCTCCTTGACTCGGAGCACCTCCTCCGAGAGGAAGCGCTCCGTAAACGGCAGCCGCCACTCTATGAGATTGCCGACGTGACCGGCCTCATGGGTATTTGGAGGAAGGTGCCCTACCATAGCCACGTCTGTGTGGGCCCCTTTGACGTCGAGCTCTACGACGCCGGCCATATTTTGGGGTCGAGCTCGGTGATGGTGACGGCAGAGCACAAGCGAATCATCTTCTCGGGTGACCTGGGGAACACCCCAGCGCCTTTCATCAACCAAACCGAGCTACCCAGCGGCGCTGACTTTGCGCTCGTTGAATCTGTCTACGGTAGCCGAGTCCACGAGAGCGTGGATGCACGAAAGGATATACTCGAAGACCTCATCGAGGAGACCGTGAAGGCGAAGGGTACGTTCATGATCCCGGCATTTGCGCTCGAGCGTACCCAGGAGATGATTTTTGAGCTCAACGAGCTTGTGGAGAATGGCAGGATCCCACGCGCACCCGTTTTCATCGACAGCCCGCTAGCGATCAAACTCACCGCGGTCTACCAGAAGTATTCCACAGATCCTACGTACTTCAATCGGAAATCCATGGCGTTGATTGCAAAGGGAGATGCCATCTTCAACTTCCCTGGCCTCAGGATGACGCTCACCAAGGAGGAATCGAAGGCGATCAACGATGTCCCACCCCCCAAGGTGATCGTTGCCGGCGCGGGCATGTCGAACGGGGGACGGATCCTTCACCACGAGCAGCGCTACCTCTCGGACCCGAAGAGCACCATCCTCTTTGTAGGATACCAGGCGCACGGTTCCCTCGGACGATTGATTATTGACGGTGCACCTACCGTAAAAATTATGGGGCAGCAGGTGCCGGTTGCCTGTCGGGTGCGGCAGATCAGCGGCTACTCGGCACATGCCGATCAGCCTCAGCTCCTCGCGTGGCTCGCGCCCATGCGGCTCGGGCTCAAGAAAGCCTTCGTGGTGCAGGGCGAGGAGGACCAGTCGTTGCCGCTCGCTGAGAAAATCACCGATCAGCTTGCGGTTGCGGCGTATGTCCCTACCCCGGGTGAAGCGGTGGTGTTATAATCTGGGTATGCGGAGAAAGGCTGTTGCGAGGCAGGACCATGTGAACCACAGCCACCAGCTTCGGTACAAGATCTCGGTCTCCGGCTCCGCCGAGACCGGCCACTGTGCAGCTGACGTCCACGAGAAAGCCGAGGCGATCGGCCGGGAGGTAGCGCGCCGAGGCCTGGTGCTCGTTACCGGGGCGACCACCGGTGCGCCCTTCTGGGCGGCGAAGGGGGCGAAGGCCGAGGGTGGTATGGTGTTCGGCCTCTCGCCAGCGGCCTCGAAGGCGGCGCACGTGAAAACGTACCACCTACCAACGGACTACCACGATCTCATCATCTACACTGGGTTTGAGTACTCCGGGAGGAACCTGCTCCTCGTCCGGTCGTCAGACGCAGCGGTAATCATCTGCGGGAGAATCGGCACCATGAACGAGTTCACCATCGCATTCGAGGATCAGAAGCCGATTGGGGTTTTGGAAGGCACCGGTGGCACCGCTGACATGCTCCGGGGGTTCATCGAGAGCTCTCACCGCGGCCCGGGTAAGGTGGTATTCTCCAAGAACCCGGCGACATTGATCGACAAACTCCTTGACCTCATCGAGTCAGAGGAGGCGAGGAATGGCGTTAAAGGTCGGATACTGTAGCAGGCTTCGTGAGAACCATGGCGAAGGAGAAAGAGCCAAAACCTATTGGGGAGGTGACCCACTACTACGGCGGCATCGGTGTGGCTATCATTAAGTTTAGTAAGGTAGTCAAAGTCGGCGAGCGGGTGCAGTTCAAAGGCGCCACAACCGACTTCAGAGAGGCGATCAGGTCGATGCAGTACGACCACAAAGACATCAAGGAAGCGAAGAAGGGTCAGGAGGTAGGGGTGAAGGTTGGCGATAAGGTTCGCGAGGGGGATCAGGTGTTCGCGGCCGAGTAACGGGAAAGCACCGGATGCGTAAAGAACCTCTGCTCGCAACAGGGCTGCTCGCGGGTACCATTATCGGCGCGGGCATTTTTTCTTTACCGTACCTGGTGAGCCGGGTGGGGCTCGTCGCCGGTGTCATCTACCTAGCTGTCTTCACGGGCGTCTACGGTGCCATCCACCTCATGTACGCCCGCGTGGCGGAGCGCCAGCCAGGCGAACACCAGTTCTTCTACCTAGCACGCCGGTACCTGCCGCACCACATCTCGCGGTTTGCCTCTGTCACCATCCTCCTCGAGCTCTCACTCGTCCTGGTGGTCTACCTCATCCTCGCTCCCACCTTCTCGGCGATTGCCTTCGGGTGGGGTGGCACGGTGGCGCTCCTCGCTTTCTGGGCAGTCTCTTCCGTGTTCATCTTTATGAAACTCTCTTGGCTTGGCGCCGCAGAATCGCTGGGCGCGGTGAGCATTCTGGCGATCGTGGCAATCGTCTTCATTGTGGCTGCCGGACGGCCGCTCGTGACGCCGGTGTTCCAGGCGATTGATTGGCCGACGCTCTTCCTGCCCTTTGGGCCCCTCCTCTTCTCGCTCGCCGGGAGACCGGCAGTCTCAAAGGTGGTTGAGGAACACCACAAGGCAAAAGCAGCCGGTCACGGGTTCTCCATCAGCAAGGTTATTATGTGGGGCACGGTGATTCCGGCCATCGTCTACCTTACCTTCGTGGTTGGCATCCTTCGCCTGAACCCATCGGTTTCGCCAGAGGCGCTGGATAGCCTTGGAGCTCTGTCGCCGGGACTCGCCTCGCTCCTCGGCCTCATGGGTTTACTCACGCTCTGGTCGTCGTACTTCATTATTGGAGCGAACGTGAAGGATATTCTCCACATTGACCTGCACATCTCAAAGTGGCTCTCGGGCGCCGCCGTGCTTGCCGTGCCGCTCCTTTTCTACGCCATAGGGTTTCAGAGCTTCCTTGGGGCGCTTGGGTTCGTCGGCGGGATTTTCCTCGCGCTCGAGGGCATTTTCGTGGTGGCGATGTGGCGGCGGGCTTTCCCGGCGAGCCGCTGGCGGTGGCTCTCCTGGCCGCTCTTCGCTGTGTTCGCCGCTGCTATAGTTTACGAGATCGCCACGCTTGTTCTATAGTGGGGAAGCGCCCCCATAGCTCAAAGGATAGAGCGTGGGCCTCCGAAGCCCAAGGTCGAGGTTCAATTCCTCGTGGGGGTACCAGATGGGGAAAAACATGAAAGTGCTCTGGGTTTTGGTGAACTGCAACACCTTCAAAGAGGCCAGTGCCATCGGTAGCATGGTCCTGCGCAAACGCTTGATTGCATGTTTTGATATTTTTCCAAGGCTGGCTGCACACTACTTTTGGCCACCCAAGAGCGGAAAGGTTGAAACCGCTACGGGGTGCCTGCTGGTGCTAGAGACATTACCAGGGCGCTTCAAGAAACTCTCGCAATTGGTCCGGAAGCATCACAGCGATAGCTTGCCGTTCGTTGGCTCAATTGAAATAAGCAACGTTCACGGGGAGTACGTACGATGGCTCCGGGGCGAGTTAAGGCCCTAGCACTTCTTCGCATGCAATGGGCGACCGATTAGTGCGCTCGCGACCGCAGCTGAATGTGGAAAAGAATGTGGCGCTCGCGCCACACTCGACCTTTCAGATTGGCGGGCGAGCTGAACTGTTCTGTTCGGTAGGGTCACCCGAGGCGTTCATCGCCGCGGTCAGATGGGCACTGGAACGAGAGGTGCCGTACCGCGTTTTCGCCAGTGGGAGCAATGTGGTTTTTCCCGATGGCACCCTCCGTTGTCTCCTGGTTCAATTCCTTGGTGGACGGATTGCAGCCGTGGGGAAGAATCGATTACTCGCTGATGCTGGCGTGTCGCTCGCCTCGGTGATCGGTCGGGCAACAACACTTGGCCTGCGCGGCATAGAGACCCTCTCCGGCATCCCCGGCACTGTGGGCGGAGCGGTGGTGGGGAACGTCGGTGCCTATGGACACTCCATTTCTGAAGTCATCGAGGGTGTCGAGATTTACGATGGCGAGTGCCGCCGATGGCTCACCAAGCAAGCATGCAGGTTCGCGTACCGGGAGAGCATCTTCAAGCGTACGTCCCACCTCATCCTGCGTGTTCGGCTCAAGTTCACGAAACGAGATGCATCGAGGAACCTGCGGAACATTTCTCGGTCGATCATCACGCTCCGGGAACGCAAGTATAAGCCAGGCCTTCGGTGTCCCGGAAGCTTCTTCAAGAACGTTCTGGTGAAAAACATTTCGAAGCGGTCCCTCCGGCTCGTTCCACCGGAGAGAATTATTGAGGGCAAGATTCCGGCCGGCTACCTCTTGGAGCAGGTTGGCGCCAAGGGTATGCGCGTGGGCGGCGTTGAGATCGCCTGCTCTCATGGGAATCTATTCGTGAATCGTGGTGGTGCCGCCGCAGCGGACGTTGAGAAACTCGCGCGTGCCCTCAAGGGGCGAGTTTGGAAAAAGTTTGGAATACAACTTGAGGAGGAGATTAGGTATTTTTAAACGTAAAACCCGCTCAAAATGTTATGTTGAGCGGGTTTTTTCGGAAGCTACATCACTTCCTTGTGTTCGATGGTTCTGGCAGGCAGGGGGATTGCTCGTAGTGTTTCCGTGAAATCCGGACGATAACCTGATCATAGGCTAAGTTACGATCACGCTCGGTCGGGACGAACCTGGCGGTCGGGGTCTGTTTCGTGTCGTCGATCTCGACCACGAACTTCTCGGGACGGAAGAGGAACGAGAGAACAACGATGCCGTCACTGCCGCTATCCAATCGGCACATGATCTTGGTAACGAGGCTGTCGTGGCGGTAGCCGTCGTACTCATTGTCGAACGTCACCATGAAGTATGGACCGCATGGATTTAAATTGAACTCACGCAACTGATCTTGGGAAAGGGAGACGCGGAGTACCGTCAATTCCCGGTTCCTAAGTTGCCTTGTTAGTTCTAGTGCTTCGTCTTCTTTGAGTCGAAGGTTTTTCTGCGCATGTGATTCAGTTGCGCCCCCTACGGTCATGAGCGCGACGCAGATGTACAGGTAAAAGCTTTTCATAGCGAACCTTTTTACTATTTGTGAGAAATATGCTGATGCTAGTATAAGTATTCCTTATTCTTTTTGTCAAGTTTATCGTTGCGGAAAAATAATGCTACTAACCCTACGTGGCTTACCACCGATCTCGAGATCGCAAGTTTTCACGGCAACCTCTTCGTGAACTGCGGCGGCGCCTCGGCGGGTCACGTACGGAGGCTCGCCCGGGTGCTCAAATCACGCGTCCGTAAGAGATTCGCCATCGAGCTCGAGGAGGAGATTAGATATTTGTAAAAGGCAAAACCCGCTCAAAACATTGAGCGGGTCTTTGGAAAGCCACATCACTTCTTCTTCGTACGCGATGGTTTTGGTAGGCAGGGAGACTGTTTGTAGTCTCTCTGTGAAATCCGGACGATAACCTGATCATAGGCTAGGTTAGGACCACGTTCGGTCGGAACCAGCATTGCGGTCGGGGTCTGTTTCGTGTCGTCGATTTCGACCACAAACTTCGAGGGCTTGAAGAGGAACCAGTGGCTGGCGATGGTGTCCGTAGGGTCGTCGAGTTGGCACATGATCTTGGTGACGAGGTTGTCGTGCCGGTAGCTGTCATCCTCATGGACGAGTGCCACCATAAAGTACGGACCACACGGATTAGCATTGAACTGGCGTAGCTCAGTTGGAGAGAGTGGGATACGGAGTACCGCGCACTCACGGTTCCGTATTTTGGCTACAGCATCGGGAAATTCATCCTCTCTTAAGCGGAGAACTTCCTGAGCGTATGTCTTGGTGACACAGCTCGCCGCTACGAAGATGATGCACATGAAGGCGAAGCAGAGGCACGAGTTTTTCATTACTTGACTCCTTTATTTAGTGGAAAATATTTCAATGAGGACAGAAAAATACTGATCTGAGCATACATATCTTCGTTGCCCTTGTCAAATTCATCACCCTACAAAGGCAAAGTGTTATCATGGCGTACATGCGTTTCGTTACCGATCTCGAAATCCACTCGAAGTATGTGCGCGGTGAGCCCGCAGAGGAGGAAATTAGGTATTGCTGATTCTGCTATACTGTTCCGTATGGACAAAGTAATTACCCTACAGGAACTTATAGAGGAAATGCTGCACGACGAGGCGCTGCCCCTCCGTGAATCAAACCTCGTATTTGGTGAGGGAAACCCGGACTGCGCCGTGATGTTCATCGGCGAAGCGCCGGGGTTCTATGAAAATCAGCTGCAGCGCCCCTTCGTCGGGCGAGCTGGGCAGCTCCTCGACAAACTCATCCTAGAGGTTGGCTGGAAGCGGGAGGATGTCTACATCACCAACATCGTCAAGCGTCGCCCACCGGAGAACCGCGATCCACTCCCCGAGGAGATCGAGGCCTATAAGCCGTACCTCGCGCGACAGATTGAGATCATCAACCCTAAGGTCATTGCTCCTTTGGGGCGGTTCTCCATGAACTACTTCCTCCCCGCGGCCAAGATCACACGGGACCAGGGTAAGGTGTTCCGGATGGGAAAGCGCCTGGTGGTGCCGCTCCTTCACCCAGCCGCGGCGCTCCGATCAACGACGACCCTCAACGAGCTCAAGGCTAGCTTCCAGAAACTGCCGCAGATTGTAGCTCGATACGAAGCGCTCGTGCAGGAGACAATCGAGCTGACGCAGGCGGGTCCATCGCCACAGGCGAGGCTCTTGTAAGACGTCCATCGAATCGGCCTGCGTGACGTTTTTTTGTTTCTCCACATCTCCGGATGCGCTATAATCTAACGGATGAACTTCGCGCTCGGGTACCTTGGGTACCGTTTCCTCTACCGGATTGCTGATTTCCTGCGGCACTGGTACGTCAAGAGCATTAAAATATACAGTAACTTCGTGCTCGACCAGCTCTCCACGTTAGATTACACCATTGCCTGGAAAATAACCCTCAAGCACCTCTTCGAACCGCTCTACGGCGACTACTCGTTCGTGGGGCGCATCCTCGGCTTCATCTTCCGGTTTATCCGGATTGTCGGCGGCGGGGCTCTCTACCTCGCCATTTTTGCGGTCGCGATCATACTCTACCTCATTTGGATGCTGGTGCCGGCCTACATCATCCTACGGATTGTCAGTGGCTAGCCGTATGCCAGAGTTCTACTACAGTGAACCTCGCCTGAACCTCTCCGCCAGTGGCGAGACGGTGGTACACATCGTAGCTGCCGTTTCCTACATCGTAGCCGCCGCTGGCACCATCGGGCTTCTCCTCTCCGGGAACCAATCTGCGGCGTGGCTCTCGATGCTCCTCGCACTTTTCCTAGGTGACCGGTTGCTCCACCGAGGCGAAGCCGAGAAGGCTATCACCGAACTCCACGGCGAGCGTGTCAACCTTGCACCAGCGGTCACGCCTGCCGCGTACCGGTTGCTCGCCCGCGCCTTCCGGAAGAGCCTTTTCCTGCGGCTAAACTTCAATCTCATGCTCATGCATGAGCTCCTTGGCTTTCCCGACGTACGCGAGGCCCTTCGCCGCCTCGATGTCCCAACCACGGATTTTCTGAAACGGGTGGACTCCTACCTCGAGAGCTTCAGGCCGGATGCGGCAGCGCTCACGCGGCGCGCGGCGCTCGCCTCGCTCGAGGCCCTGATCGTCGCCGCGCGAGACAAAACAGTCATCCTCAACGAAAGATTCATTGGGCCGCGGAGCGTCTTCGCGGCTCTGGTGGCGGTGTCTGATCCAGCCATCACCAAACTCCTCGAGCTCTTCGATCTTAGGGTAGATGATGTTCAGGAGGCGATCGTGTTCGGGCGATGGAAAGCCTCCGTGCTTCGCATGCGACGGATGCCCGCCGTGCTGGGCGGCTTTGCACATCGCCCACTGTTTATGCGCCACCGTGTCATGAACCGAGCCTGGACGGCGCGACCAACCTTAGCCTTAGACCGTTACAGCACCGACCTCACCGCACTCGCGCGCGCCGAGCAGGTAGGGTTCCTGATCGGGCATGGGCAGGAAATGGAGCACCTACTCAACATCGTTTCTCGGCCCGGGAAGCCCAATGCACTCCTGGTAGGTGAACCTGGGGTGGGGAAGTCTACCATCATCGCGCACCTGGCGTTCCGGATGATCAAGGATCAGGTTCCCCCGGTGCTCTTTGATAAGCGGCTGGTCTCGCTTGACGTGCCTGCCCTCATGGCAGATGCGGCACCGGAGGTGCTCTCCGGTCGGATCCAGCAGGTGATCGGCGAGGTGCTCGCGGCCGGGAATATTGTGCTGGTGATCCCTAGTATCCACGATCTCTTCCGGACCTCCCAGGCGCACGGCATCAACGCCATCGATGCCCTGCTGCCCGTCATAAAGAATGAGGCCATTCCCCTGATCGGCGAGACGTACCCACGGGAGTTCAAGCGGCTCATCACCCCGCGCACCGATTTTCTCGAGCAGTTCGAGGTGGTCAAGGTTGAAGAAATTTCTGATGCTGAGGCAGTTCGCTTCCTGGTCTACAGCGGGCTTATCCTGGAACGTGAGTATAGAGTCCTGGTCACCTTTCGGGCGCTCCGGAAGGCCGTGGAGATCGCGCGCCGGTACTTCAAAGGCAAGCCATTGCCGGGGAGCGCCCTCGACCTGGTGAAGCAGGCGCTCGCGAAGGCGAGCCAGGACCGCCTGAAATCACTAGATGAACGGGTGGTGATTGCCGTTGCCGAACGCCAATCGAAGATTCCCATCCACACGGCTGGGGCTGCCGAGGCGAAACAGCTCCTGAACCTGGAATCGATCATCCACGAACGGCTGGTGAACCAGGAGGCGGCGGTGTCTGCGGTTTCCCGGGCGCTCCGCGAGTACCGGAGCGGGCTCGCGCGGAAAGGCGGACCCATCGCCACGTTCCTCTTCGTGGGGCCGACGGGCGTGGGGAAAACAGAGCTCGCCAAGACCCTCACCGCGATCCAGTTTGGATCGAAAGACCTGATGCACCGGTTTGACATGTCGGAGTACCAAGATAGGCAGAGCACCTTCCGGTTCATCGGAACTCCCGATGGAGAAAAAACTGGAGCGTTAACCGATGCCATTCTTGAGAATCCCTACAGCTTGGTCCTCCTCGACGAGTTTGAGAAGGCACACCCGGACATCCTGAATCTATTTCTCCAAGTGTTCGACGATGGCCGGCTCACCGACAGCCTTGGCCGTACCGCATCATTTGAAAACGCCATTATCATCGCCACCTCGAATGCCCATTCCGAGTTCATTAAGGCTGAGGTGGAGCGAGGGCGTACCATGGAGGAGATCGGCGAAGAGCTACGGCGGAAGCTCACCGATTACTTCAAACCAGAACTCATTAACCGGTTCTCGGATGTTATTGTGTTTCGGAACCTGACGCGGCGGGAAATTGAGACGATTGCCGGGTTCCTCGTAGGTGAGGTGGCGACCGTGCTCCAGGAAGCGCAGGGGGTTGGGCTCACCGCCGATGCCGCGGCCATTGCCAAGCTCGCCGAGCTCGGGTACAGCCCGGTGTTCGGAGCCCGACCGCTCCGCCAGGTGGTGTCCGAGAAGGTGCGGAGCCCCTTAGCGGAGAAAATTCTCCGGAAGGAAATCGCGCGTGGGAACCGGTTGATCCTAACCGTCACCGGTGGTCGGTTCGAGTACAAGGTGGTACAGTGAAACAAGACCCGCGGAACGTTCTGAATCGCATATGCGCTTACGAATTGATGCATCGTTTAAGAATCTCAAGGTCAATCGGTTGATCAGGTGCTTCATCATCTCCGATTTCCTATTCTTCAGCGGCTGGGGGCTCATCTCACCTATATTTGCGATATTTGTGATCCAGCAGATTCCTGGCGCCGATCTCATCACCGTCGGGACCGTGGCCGCGGTCTACTGGGTCATTAAGGCGCTCTTCCAGATTCCGGTATCCATCTACCTGGATCGCCACGCGGGTGAGCGAGATGATTTCTACGCGCTCGTCGCTGCGCTCATGCTCGCCGGGTTCACGTCGCTCGCGTTCCTGCTCACCAGGACCACCGTACAGCTCTACACGGTGGTGCTGCTCCAGGGAATCGCGTTCGGGCTCTACACGCCGGCATGGTCGGCGATGTTCGCGCGGCACCTCGACCGGGAGCACTACTCCTTTGACTGGTCGCTCGATAGCACCGCGGTCGGTCTCGCAGCCGGCATTACCGGTTTCATCGGGGGGGCGCTCGCGACCGGCCTCGGGTTCACGGCAGTGTTCATTGGCGCGAGCATCCTTTCCTTTGCAAGTGCCTTGGCGCTCCTCGCCGTGCCGAACCTGCTGTTCCCACGTGTGGCAGCTGGTGGGCCGCCGCTCATCCGCGATCATACGCCGACGAATGTGCAGCGGTAGCTGGGAATCCTCACAGCCGTACCCCAGGGAGCGCCAGAGGTTCTCGAAGATGGGTAGTTGCGTTTGTGCGAAGGTGGAGCTCAATAAAAATCCCGCTCAGGTCTATGAAGCCTGAGCGGGTTCTTTTTGAGCCCTCTGAAGGGGCCACGTGCGGTGGCCAGCGGTCATTACGAAGTAATAACCGGAGGCGTTACGTTACGGTTTGGCCATATGTGTCACCGCCGAGGAGGCGATGAGTCAGCGGCATACGGAACCACTTTGCGGATTGGAGACGCAGCAGTCAGGTCTGGTTGATCGAGCATACAATCTCCTCTAAAAAATATATGTGATAGGTTGCCGGTCATTTGCCGGCACACCGCGTATGTAAAACTACCCCCCAAAAGAGGGTTTCAGTGTAGCGCGATGGTTACCGCTGTCAAGGGAGCTGCGTGAGGGCTACGTACCTTCCTTCTTGGCTAGAGCGATGACCGCCTCAAAAGTTTTTGGTTCATGAATGGCGAGGTCGGCGAGCATCTTACGGTCAATGGCCACCTGCTTCTTGGTGAGTTCGCTCATGAGCTTGCTGTAGGTGGTGCTGTGGGTACGGGCCGCAGCGTTAATTCGCACGTTCCAGAGTGCCCGGTAGGTTCGCTTTTTCTCCTTTCGGCCGCGGAAGCTGCGGCTCCATGCGTGGAGGAGTGCCTCGCGAGCAGCTCGCTCCTTTGCCTTCCTGTCCCAGCGGAAACCTTTTGTATGCCGGAGCAGGCGCTCGCGTTTCTTACTGGCTATCGTGCCGCGTTTTACCCGAGACATAGTGGATCAGAGATGCCCCTGAATGGTTGAGAGTGGGATGCCGAGTTGCCGCGATCGGCGCTTGCGACGCATCTGCACACCCGACTTATTGCTCCGCGAATGGCCAAGGGCCATGGCGCGCCGCACCACCTTACCGGTTTTGGTAATCCTGATGCGTTTTGATACGCTCTTACTTGCCATGCGTGGATGAGAGTGTACCGCGGTGCTCCGATCGGGTCAACTAGCTGCACGGGGTTGCCGGTTACCGTTTGATAATCTGTGTCACGAAGCCTCTCCCTCCCGGTCGTGGTTCCATGGTCATTGCGTGTGGCACGCGGATCATGTTGAGAAAATCTCGCAGCTTCTGGAGAGCCCAATCACGGTTTCCTTTCTCGCGTCCGCGGAGGTAGATGCCCACCTCTACCTTGTGCCCTTCCTCGAGGAAGGCTTCCGCCTTGCGGGCCTTGATCGAGAGGTCGTTCGCCGCGGCGCGGGGCGTAATGCGTACCTGCTTCAATTCTTTCGCCCGCTGCTGGTGCCGCTGCTTCCGCTCCTCCTTCTCCTGCTGGTACCGGAACTTATCGTAGCTGATGATCCGTGCGACGGGGGGCTTGGCGGTCGGGGCGATCTCAACGATGTCGAGGCCCTTCGACTGGGCGATCCGGAATGCCTCCTCCCTGCTGATGACCCCGAGGGCGCTCCCGTCAGCGTCAATTACCCTAAGCTCAGGCGAGGCAATCTCGTTGTTGACCCGGTAGTGGATACAGGCAATGGTAGCACGGTTCCTCATGGAAGTGAAGTGGGCCAGCTTCATTTAGCGTCTCGGGCTTTTATCGCTTTGCGCAAAACCATTGAGCCGAGCGGCGAAGCCGCGAGGCAATCCTCTCTGAAAAACGTGGAAGTACTATCTGGTGGAGATGGCGGGAGTTGGCTCCGACTAAAGTTTTGGCGTTGCAAAACTTTGTCTAGCCGCCGCCTCGCGTGCCGCGCTGCGAGCGCGGCACATGCTCCGGCGTTCAACTCCGCATGCAAGACAAGCGGTTGTCTTGCGCATCTCCACTCGTCAAAACAAAAACCGCTCAGAAGCGGTTCTTGTGTATCCTCGTGGAGATGGCGGGAGTTGAACCCGCGTCCAGGGCAGCGCGCGCGGACCGTCTACAGGCGTAGATCTCTTGCGAGAACGAGTTGGTTCTGTGGTGTAACCTCCCGCTACTGAACCGCTCACGGGAGGCGAGTCCCGCTATGACACCGGCGATCCCCTACGGAACCTCGGGGGCCGATGCGGCGCTACGCGAACGCGAGCGCCGGAACCGCGTTTCTGTTGGCAGTTATCGGTGGTGATGAGTTTCACGAGGTCATCAGCTCGGCCTGCAAATCTGCGCGCGGATATCCTGTCAAAGCCCAGCATCCCCATGTTCGTCTGTGAAGCTACGCTCGGCGCACCCGCCGGAGCTCTCGCTCGGTTTCACGTTTCCGAATGAGCTCGCGCTTATCGTGCTGCTTCCGGCCCCTTCCGAGGCCCAGCTCCACCTTCACGAGCCCGCGGTGAGTATAGGCGCGGAGCGGCACGAGCGTCAAGCCGGAGCGCGTTTCCTCGATGAGGTGCCCAATCTCCTTCCGGGTGAGCAGCAGCTTCCGCGTCCGCGTCGGATCGTAGCCAGGTGGCGCATTCCTCGGCTGGAAGGGGTGCACGGTCGTGCCGGTGAGGAGGATTTCACCGTTGCGGACGACCGCATGGGCGCCCGCAAGGTCGAAGCGTCCGAGCTTCGCTGACTTTGCCTCATGCCCGGAGAGTGCAATCCCCGCCGTGAACTTTTCAAGGATTTCGTAGTCAAAGCTGGCACGTTTGTTCAGGGCAATGGGCGGCATGGGATAGCTCTAGGGTAGCATACCGGGGGCACGGCTTTGGCCACACGCAGACCTCTGGTATAGTAAGGCCGTGGTGAACGATCAGGTGGTCCGCATATCCCCATCCTCGCTGAACCTCTACCGCGAATGCCCGCGGTGTTTTTGGTTACAGATGAACCGGGGGCTGAAGCGTCCGGAGCATCCCTCCTCGACCCTCCCCATGGGCATTGACCTCACCCTCAAGGTGTACTTCGACCACTGGCGGAAGCGGAGCAACCTCCCGCCGCTCCTCGAGGGGAAGTTGCCAGGGAAGCTGGTGCCCGACCAGGCGCAGGTTTCGAGGTTCCGATCGCGATCATTCGCGTGGCACGATCCCGAGACCGGAACCTCCTTCGGCGGCATCCTCGACGACGCCCTGGAGCTTGAGGACGGCTCGATCGTGCCACTGGACAACAAGACCCGCGGGTTTCCACCGATCGAGCCGCACGCCGCACACGTGGTGCAGATGAGCGCGTACACGCTCCTCCTTCGGGAAAACGGTTTCACGACGAAACCCGTCGCGTACCTCATCTACTGGTTCTTTAACCACAAGAGCTTCGATCTAGAGAAACCGCTGCGCTTCAACGTCACGGTCGAGGAGGTGGTGACCAAGCCTGACGAGGTACGAGAGCTCTTCCGCGAGGCGGCTCGATCGCTCGAGGGATCGATGCCGGCGTCCTCAACTGGGTGCCAGTTCTGCAGCTACCGCAGCATGACCGTTTGATCAACATGCGAGAACGCATTGCAAGGGCTATTCGCAGAGCGGTTCCGCGGGGATTGGCGTTTGAGGTGACACTGCCCGGCGATCCGCTCTTCGGTCACTACAGCACGAACGTTGCCTTCCAGGTTGCTAAAGCAACAAACATTTCTCCGATGGCGGCTGCAGATGCCATTCGACGCCGCATTGATGGGGTAGCCAACCGACGACTCTTCGAACGGATCGAGGTGGCGCGCCCCGGTTTCATCAACTTCTGGATTTCGGCGTCCGTATTCCACCAGGAGCTCCGGGCGATACTGAAACGTCGTGATGCGTATGGAAAGCCAAAGCTGCGAACCGCGAAGCGGAAGCGGGTTCAGGTGGAGTTTGTATCTGCAAACCCAACCGGCCCGCTCACCCTGGCGAACGGCCGGGGTGGATTTCTGGGCGATGTGCTCGCGAACGTGCTCACCTGGGGCGGCTGCAGCGTGGAGCGCGAGTACTACGTGAACGATACCGGAAAGCAGATAGTGACCCTAGGGCAGTCGATCCTCGCCGCAGCCGGGTTGCTGCCTAGAGCGGAAGGCTTCTACCAGGGTAGCTACGTGGCAGATTGGGCACGGGCGAACGCCCCGCTGGTCAAGAAGCTAGGCGGTGATCCGCTCCTGCTTGGTCAGCGAGCGGCACGGGATTTCCTGAAAGCCATTCGCCGGGTGGTGGAGCGTGAGGCGCACATCCGCTTCGATCGGTACACGAGCGAAGCGGTCGATCTCCACCGGAAGGGTTACGTCAAGCGGGCGCTGGAGCTCCTCGAGGCAAAAAAGGTGGTGTACCGACGTGATGGGGCAATTTGGTTCGCCACCACCTCCTTTGGGGACGACAAGGATCGGGTGCTCGTGACGGGCGACGGGTACCCGACGTATTTCCTGGCGGATGCTGGGCACTACCTGCAGACCAAGGACCGCGGTTTCCAAACAAAGATCAATGTGCTTGGGCCGGACCACTACGGGTACGTGCGTCGCATCCAGGCAGCGGCCACGGTGATCGGCATCAAGGAATCGCACGTCATTATCACGCAGGCAGTTCGCGTGGCCGATCGGGGCAAAGAGCTGAAAATGTCGAAGCGGCGTGGCACATTCATTACCTTCAGCGAACTAGTTCGGGATGTCGGGCATGACGCGGCACGGTTCCTCTTCCTGATGGTGTCTCCAGATACGCATGTTGATTTTGACCTGGCGCTCGCAAAGGAGCGATCGGTGAAAAACCCCGTTTTCTATGTGCAGTATGCGTACGTCCGGGCTCTGAGCATTTTCCGGCGTACCGGCCAGCGGCTGCGGCCATTGACGGCGAAGGTCCGATGCCTCACGACGGAGCATGACCTCGCCCTCCTGCGCGAGCTCACCCGATTCCCTGAGGTGCTCTTGGATACCGCACGTGACTTCCAGGTGAACCGGCTCACACGCTACGGGCTCGAACTGGCGCGAACGTTCCATAACTTCTACGAGCGGGAGCGTGTGGTTGGGGAACGGAAAGACCTGGCAGCCGCGCGCCTAGCCTTGGTTGCTGGGACCGAGGTGGTACTCAGGAACCTCTTTCAGGTCCTCGGCATATCGGCGCCGAAGAAGATGTAACGGAAACCCCGAGGCATTGCCTCGGGGTTTATGATCACCTAATGGTTACGGATCTGGGAAATCCCAGGGTCCGTACCGTTTGTACTCCGTCCGGTCGCGGTAGATGGTCCTGGTCTCCCCATAGGAGAGCCGGTTGGTCTTAATGGTCCTCGCGGTCAGGGTTGCCTGGGCTACATCCGTTTGATCAGGACCGGTTGGAGAAGATTGGAGCACGCGAAGCCGTACCTCAAATTCCTCGTCGAATCCGGGGCTGACCACGCCGACGACGTTGCCGTTCACCCTTGCTTCAATCGGCTCATCGAGGCCATCGCCGAACGCCACTTTGAACTTAGCTGTTCTCTCGCAGCCGGTGCCAAAAGCAGCCGCTACGAGCATAACCATCCATACGTATTTCATGAGCAAACCCTCCGTCCGTTGTTTGTAAACTAAGTTTCGCTGTGCGCATGGTACACTGCAAATAATAGATTGTCAAGGTCTCGGAACGATCAGAAAATGAGCTGGCTTACCACGAAGAGGAAGTAGATCGCGACGAGAACCATGCCCTCCTGACGCGTGATGGCACGGTTGCTCTGGTAGGAGCGGAAGAAGAATATGAAGAGGATCGCCGTTGCAGCGGCGAGCGCGTAGTAGCCGGCGTTCACCGTGACGGGGATCGCTTCCATGGCGGTGAGGAGACCGAGGATAAGTATATTCGCCAGCGCTGACCCCATAATGTTAGCGAGGGAAAGCTCCCGGATCTGGCGAAACCACGAGCGCACCGTGATGGTGATTTCTGGAAGGTTTGTCCCTAAGGAGAAAAGGAGCAGGCCTACCATGAATGGCGGGACCTGCCAGCGTTCCAGGAGGGACGTTGTGAGGCGGACAATGATGTTTGAGATTACGATCACGGCAATGAGCGCCGCGAGGGTGAGGAATGTGTACCGGAGGAGCTCGCGGCGAGTGGCGGTAAGGCGTGCTGCGGCATCGCCGGCGCGGGTAGTGCGGTACAGGTAGTAAATAATGCCGAAGTAACCAGCGATGAGCACAATCCCCTCAGAGAGGTCGACCCTGCCGTCGAGTCCGAAGAGCACGGGCACGCAGAGGTAGGTGAGCACGGGGAGAAGGTTTATCGCTTTCCCGTCGGTTGCGATTTGTCGGTTCAGGATGGCGCTCCCGCCGAGGATAAGCCCGAAGAGAACCAGGACGCCGCCGAGGAGATCGCCGAGGGCGATCTCGGGTATGTCTCGGACGACTGCGCTTACGGAGACGGCAAGGTCGGGGAGCGAGGTGAGGAACCCGAGGATGAGGCCGAGAAAAAAGATGCGGATGCCGAACCGCTCGCCAATGCGGCGCACGTTCACCACGACCACATCAGCAGTTTTTCCGAGGAGGTAGAAGAGCGCCAGGATGGAAACGGTGAGCATGAGGCTAGCTTGGTCCATTGACTGATTATAGCGTACCGCCCTGGCATCCAAAGCCCCGACCGATAGGTCGGGGCTTCGCTAGCTACACGTTCCGGCGAAGAGCGGGAGATCGGTGAGCCGGTTTGCGCTGACCAACCGGTCTATCCGCTGGGTGCTCCGCAGCGTCTTCCAGTACCGGGCAAGGTCGATGGGGTCGTCAAGCGCGAAGTAGATGTCGCAGCCGGTAGTCCCCGGCAACCGGGCGGTGCGTCCGCGTCGCTGGATACGGGAGACGCCGGTGAGTGGGAGAGAGTACTGGAATACCCCGCTTACATCAGGAACGGAAATTCCAGGTTCGATCACCGATGTGGCGATGACGAGGTCAAGCTGCCGGGCTCCGAGGGCGTCCAGGACCGCTTCCTGGCGTGTAAGGTTGCGATCTTTCCCGCCGAAGACAACCTCCACGCGAAGGCGCTGTTCCGTAAGCACCGCCCGAAGGTAGTGGCCGGTTTCTTTGCTCCCGACGAAGGTGAGTGCGCTCCGTTCCATGCCGCAGAATGAGGCGATAACCTCCACTGCCCGCTTGAGCTTCGGGTGGTGGTCGTGTTCAGCTCCGGCGATTGCCACAGCCCTTTGAGTTTGTGACTGTTCCCAAATCCACCGGCGGGCGATGCTCCGCTTACGATGCGTTGGATTTGCAATATGTTCCTGCACCGCAGCGAGGAATGTGTGGTACGACTCCGTGAGCGCCGTGGCGCGGAGGTAGCTGAGGAGCCGGTAGGTGGTGTGGGCAACGGAAGCGGCTCGGTACTGCACCTCCTCGAAAGTATCGCGGCGGGGGAGCTGGTTGATGCGCGTGGCGAGGTGCTCGAGCCGTGGGATCGTGAGGGTGTGGACCGTGTCAACTGGTACCCCGGCATCGCGGATCCGAGCCGCTCGGTTTGACATGAGGGTACCAAGGAGCTCCTTGATCTCAAGGAGAGCCGGTGTGGGTGGTGCGGTGACTAAGCTGCGCACCTTCTTACCTGTTTCAATATCCACAGCCAGGAGGTGGGATAGGTGACAGGCGTCCTTAGCTGCTGCGATCTCGTCCCAGGTGCCTCCCGGTGATGCTGAGAGGGCTAGGATTTTTACCCCGTGGTCATGCGCGGCTTTGGCGAGAGGTACGTAGGCGTACCGACCACGTGCGTAGTGGAACTCGTCGATGATGAGGAGCTCAAAGTGTTCGAGTGCTGCCCGGCCTGCACCAAGTGCTGAGAGTACCGTCTCCGGTGTCGCGAACACAACGAGGTCTTCCGGGTCGTCCCATACGCGCTCTCTCGTGCCGCTCTCTCCGGTGATCATCCTTGTCCCGCGCATGGTTCCCCTGATCTGGTAGCAGGTTCGCTGCCGTTGCTGGTGCGTCAGCGGGCGGGTCGGGGCGGTGAAGAGGGTTCGGTAGGGACCACCGAGGATAACCAAGGTGGCGATGACCGTCTTGCCACCGCCGGTGGGTACCACGAGGCCTACATTTCCAGACGGGAGTAGGGCGAGGATGTCCGCAGCGGTTTTCTCCCACTCTGGCTTCAGTTTTTTAAGGCCAGGTGTGGGAAAGTTGAGAAAGGGGAGGGCGAACCATGGTTCGAGGATGCGCCAAGGTACCGAAAGGATGTCCATGTAAGTCTCCGATTTATTGCGTGTCAGTGAGCTTCCCACAGTATAGGTTGGGTGGGTGTGCCGTGCAACGGACGCTGATAGTTTGGCAGCCGCGGCGACTTTCCGTTAAGATGAGTCTACGTATGTTGCGCGGGCTCAAACACTTTTCTCTGCCAGGTATCGAGAAGCAGGTGCTTGAGCGCTGGCGTGCCGGGCATGCCTTCGACCGATCGCTTACCAAGAACCGAGGCAAGCGGCGGTTCGTGTTCTACGAGGGTCCGCCCACGGCTAACGGGCGACCGGGTATCCACCATGTGCTTGCGCGAGCGTTCAAGGATATCATCCCTCGGTACAAGACAATGCAAGGGTTCCACGTGTCCCGGAAGGGTGGGTGGGACACGCACGGGCTACCCGTCGAGCTTGAGGTGGAGAAAGAGCTCGGGCTTGCCTCAAAGGCAGCTATCGAGCGGTATGGCATAGCCGCATTCAATAAGCGGTGTCGTACCTCCGTTTGGAAGTACCAGGACGAGTGGGAACGGCTCACGGAACGGATCGGGTTCTGGCTTGACCTCAAGGATCCCTACATCACCTACAGCAACGCGTACATCGAGACGCTCTGGTGGATCCTCAAGCGGGTCTGGCAGAAGCGGCTGCTCTACCGAGGCCACAAGGTGGTGCCGTGGTGTACGCGGTGTGGCACGGCTTTGTCATCACACGAGATGGCGCTCGGGTATAAAGAAATTACCGACCAGTCGGTGTATGTGAAATTTCGACTAAAGCTAACAGGTAAGGTTCGTGATGGGTATGTAATAAAAGGTTCAGCCGCTCAGAGCCACACAGGAGCGTTATTTTCCTTACCGACGTACCTGGTAAGCTGGACAACCACCCCATGGACATTGCCTGGGAATGTCGCTTTGGCGGTGGGGAAGCATATTGACTATGTCTTTGTACGCCGTGAGCACGAACAATTTATTGTAGCCAAAGATCTTCTAGAAAAAGTTTTTGGAGGTGGTGTAGAAATTGTAGCAACACTCAAAGGCAAAGAACTGCTTGGTTTAAAATATGAACCACCTTTCAAAGTAAAGAAACTCGAGCATAAAAATGCTTACACGGTGTACGGTGCCGGTTTCGTGACCACCACTGACGGCACAGGAGTGGTACACACGGCCGTCATGTACGGCGAAGATGACTACAGCTTAGGAAAGGAGGTTGATCTTCCACAGCATCACACCGTGGATGAGCGTGGGCGGTTCACCCGTGACGTCCCGGGCTTTGCCGGCATGAGCGTGAAAGATCCCAAAGTTGAGGATCGCATCATCCGCCACCTCGAGACGAACGGGCATCTGCTCAAGATCGAGCCGTACACCCACGAGTACCCGTTCTGCTGGCGTTGCTCCACACCGCTCCTCTACTACGCGCGCGACTCATGGTTCATTGCGATGCGGAAGCTCCGTCCCAGGCTGCTCAGAGCAAACCGCGGCATTAGGTGGGTACCCGACCACCTCCGCAACGGCCGTTTCGGTGGGTGGCTCCGCGAGGTGAAGGATTGGGCAATCTCTCGCGAGCGCTACTGGGGTACCCCGCTCCCCATTTGGAGCTGCCAGGGGTGCGGTGCAGTTGAAATGTTTGGAAGCTTTGCCGAGCTTGCCGACCGGGCAGGTAGCAGCACGAACCGGTACATTTTGGTCCGCCACGGACAGGCGGAGAGCAACCTGCGGCGTGTGGCGAGCGGCTGGCCAGAACAGACGAAGCACCACCTGACGCTCTTCGGGCGGGTGGAGGTGGAGCGCCTGGCGCGTCGGCTCGCGAAGGAACGGGTTGACGTGATCTACGCTTCAGACCTCACGAGGACAAAGGAAACCGAGCAGGTGCTCGCCGACGCGTTCCGGGGAGAGCGAGTGTTTTTCGACGCGCGTCTCCGCGAGATTAACACAGGGGATTTCAACGGTTGCCATGACACATCGTACCATGCCTACTACTCATCCGATCTTGAGAAGTTTACGAAGCGCCCGCCGAAGGGGGAATCGCTCACCGATCTCCGCACGCGCGTGTATGCATTCCTTGGCGACCTAGAGCGGAAGCACCGCGGCAAGACGATCGTGGTGGTCAGCCACGAGTACCCAATCTGGATGATGGAGGCCATGATGCGCGGTTGGGGCAATGAAGAGGCGGTCCGGGAGAAGCGCCTGCATGGCAAGGATTTCATTAGGACCGCAGAGGGGCGTGTGGTTCCCATGCGCCACGTTCCGAGGGATGAAACTGGCCTCATGGATGTGCATCGGCCGTACATCGACGAGGTCGTGTTCCCCTGCGCCGGGTGCAACGGCCGCATGCAGCGGGTTCCGGAGGTAGTGGACGTCTGGTTTGACTCGGGCGCGATGCCATTTGCGCAGGCGCACTGGCCGTTCGAAAAGGTGAACGGTAAGCAGTTGCTCGACTTCCCCGCTGACTACATCGCCGAGGCGGTGGACCAGACGCGCGGCTGGTTCTACACCCTCCTCGCCGTAGCGGTGCTCCTCGGGAAGGGGAAGCCGTACCGGAACGTGATCTCCCTCGGCCACATGCTCGACCGGAGCGGACAGAAAATGTCGAAGTCCAAAGGGAACGTGGTTGACCCGTGGGCGCTGATCGAGCGGTACGGGGCCGACACCATTCGCTGGTACTGCTACACGGTGAACCAACCCGGGGAGCCGAAACGGTTCGACGAGGGTGATCTCGCCAAGGTGCTCCGGCAGTTCATCCTGCTCATCTACCACTCGTTTGTGTTCTACGATACCTACACCAGGGGAGCAGGACTCACACCAGAGCTGCCGCGATTGCCTCGGCACGCGCTCGACCGGTGGGTACTCGCGCGTCTCCGAGAAACGGTTGCGGTGGTCACGGAACGGCTCGACCAGTTTGACGTTGGCGAGGCCGCGAGGACCATCGAAGCGTTCGCTGGCGACCTCTCCCGATGGTACATCCGTCGATCTCGGCGACGTTTCCAACAGCCCACGAGCGTTGCCGACCACCGTGCCGCTCAGGCGACACTTGGCCATGTGCTCTCCGTGCTCGCCAGGCTTATGGCCCCCTTCACCCCCTTCCTTGCCGAGGCGCTCTACCGGTCCGTAGCCCCTGGGCGCGATGCCTCGGTGCACCTTGAGGATTGGCCGAAAGCTCGCCGTGGCGCGCTGGACCAGAAGCTTTTCACCGAGATGGATGAGGTACGACGCGTGGTCAGCCTGGCGCTCGCCGAGCGAGCATCGGCGGGGATCAGGGTGCGGCAACCACTCCGGGAATTGCGCCTGAAAAGTAGTAACGCGCTCCGTAAGAACCGCGCGCTTCTCGAAATTCTCAAGGACGAGGTGAACGTGAAGACGGTGGTGTTCCCGAAAGGCCTCCGGAAGGAAGTCGAGCTCGATACCACCCTCACCCACGAGCTCCGCGAGGAGGGGCTCCTCAGGGAGTTCCTACGTATTGTGCAAGACCTGCGTCAGGACGCGGGGCTGCGTCCACGTGATCGCATCGAGCTCATGGTGGTGGGTGTCGATGAGCTCCGCCACGTGCTGGTTGCGAACGAGCCTCTGCTCAAGCGGGAGGTTGGGGCGAGCGCGGTAGCCTACCAGCGGTCGGACAAGGTTACCGTTGAACTCCAAACGAAGCTTGAGGGTCAACTGCTCTGGGTTGGGATCCGGAAGCGATAGTCCAGAGGGCAATTTGACAGGGTCGTATTAGCATGGTAAGCTGTGCCCAGCTCGTTTTAGGTTGTGTGAATGAAAAGGAAAGGAGCGATAGGTCTTGCGCAGAATAAAAAATCCTCGGACGCGGCACGCCATCAGGAAAGTGCGGGAAAGTCTTGCTCGTACCAACCGGGTCCTGGCGGAGGTGATGTTCGAAGAACCTACCCTTTCCTCGCAATCGCGAGAGGGGGAGCATCATCTCGGTTCTACGTCCGGACAAAAATTGGCCACCAATCAAACTGGTCGGAAAGCCAGTGGTCGGTAAGTACGTTACTAAAGGTGGTTTCCTGGAGGGAAGCCGCCTTTTCTTTTATACGCACGGTTTCCTCCTGGTGTATTTGGGTGAGTGAACCGTCGGCCCAGCGCCAGAGGTCTTTCAGGGTATCGAGGAGCTCCCGGCGGTCGCGGAAGGAAACCTGATCAAAGATTTCGTGCTTCCGCTCCCAGTAGTCGAAGAGTTTTTGAAGTGTTTCCTCCGACCAGTTGCCTTTGGCGAGGTCTCTGGCGCGACGGTAGAGGAGGGCAACCATTGCTTCCTCTCGGTCCTTGAGTTTTGGTCGTCGCTCGCCGCCGCGAGCCGTATCCATCTTATACCCATTGACCCCCAGCGCGTAGATGAACTGGTTCTCGAGCTGCACCTTGATGGCGGTGAGGAAGCTCTCGCGGAGGGCCGGTATGCCCTCGGCCTGGTCCTGGAGCGCCTCGAGGAACGTCCGGTACCCGCGCGGGTCGAGCCCAATGACAACGCGCGGGATGTTCCGGAACGTGCCGCCGGTTCCTGGTTGCACCGCCGATTTGAAATACCTGAGGGCAAGGTCATTTTCGAGGAGCCGATCGCGGATGTTTCGGCCTTTCTCGGCTATGTGGTGCGGCGTTTGGCTCACGGTGGCGTCGATGCCTAGGCGGAGCACCTGGCTGTTGGGTTGCTTGACCTCCAGCACCAGGTCCACGCCGTTCACCACATCGTCGAAACGTGAGGTCGGCACAGCTTCCACCTCCTCGCCGAAGAGGTCATGTTCCCTGGAAGCAAGAATGTGCTCGAAGAGTCTGGATCGCTCTGCGGCTTCCGGATGCTGCGTGGTTTCATGCGCGATTTCAGTCTCCAGCTGTTGGAGGCGCTGGTGATCCGCGGGGTAGGTTGGCGCGTCGCGGAAGTCCTCCATCTGCGGCTGGCGACTCCGGAGTTTCACCAGGTTAATGTAGCGTTCAGCCAGGGCGACCTCGCTGAGGGATGCGTCAACCCGTTCCTCAATTGGCCTTGGGATTTCAGGCATTGGGGTGCTGCATTTCTGGTTCTACCACAGTTCCGAACGGAGCGGAAGTGGGGCGGCGATCAGGCGACGAGGCCGACCTTCTGCTTCACTTCGGCGAGTTTGGCGGTGGCAACCTTCCCGGCAGCTATGCTGCCTTTTCGGAGCGTGTTCCGTACGAACGCGGCGCGTTTGGTGAGCGCCCGCTTCCGTTCCTGGAACGGCGTGAGCGCTCGAGCCACAATCTCCGCGAGTACCTGCTTGAACTCGGCGTAGGTTTTTCCGCGGAAAGCTCGTTCGGCCTGTTTGATAGAGACGCCGGAGAGCGTCGCGTGGATAAGGATCAAGTTCGAGATGGCCGGTTTGTGTTCAGGATCGTAGGTGATTTCACGACCCGAGTCGGTGACGGCGCGTCTCACCTTGCTCCGGACCACGGCTGGCGGGTCGTCGAGGAAGAGACACCCCTCTGGTCTCGATTTTGACATCTTCTTCGTTGGGTCATTCAGGCTCATGAGGCGTGGCGCCTCGGTGAGGAGCGGCTCTGGTTCCGTGAACGTTTTTCCGAAGCGATCATTGAAGCGCCGGGCGAGGGTACGGGTGAGCTCGAGGTGCTGGAGCTGGTCGTCGCCCACGGGCACTACCGCCGCGTCGTAGATGAGGATGTCAACCGCCATGAGGATGGGGTAGGTGAAGAGGCCGACGTTCACGTTCTTGGGGTCGTGCTCGGATTTCTCCTTGAACTGGGTCATGCGCCGGAGCTCGCCGAGAGGGGTCACGGTCGAGAAGATCCAGGCAAGCTCGCTGTGCGCTGGCACCGCGGATTGCACAAAGATCGTAGATTTCCGGGGATTCAAGCCAGCGGCGAGGTAGTCAAGGCAGAGCCCGAGGATTTGTTTTGATTTCTCTTTCGGGTTGAAGGTCCCCGTGAGCGAGTGGAGGTCCGCGATGAAGAAGTAGCACCGGTACTTGCCCGAGTTCTGGAGCTCGACGAAGTGCTTCAAGGCCCCGAGGTAGTTCCCCAGGTGGAGCTTGCCCGTGGGCTGGATGCCCGAAACGAGAGTCGGTTTAGCCATGTGTTACTATAATCTTACATACAGACTGCCATGAAGTCGATCGCGAGGATAACAGATCGCAACCTCCCCATCTTTCTACAAAATCGAAAGGTCCGCGAGTTTTTGGGCGAGGTGGTGGCCAGCATCCCTAAACGTACCAGAGTTTACCTGTACGGCGGCTCGGTTCGAAATGCCATATTCTATCGGATGTTCAAGAGGAAGCTCCCACAGCGTGATTACGACCTCATCGTGATTGGGGCTAGTAAACGTTTCATTGAAAATTTACGACAACGTGGCTTTACGTACGGGAAAACAAGGCGATTAACTAAGGTTACCATGCGGAAGAAAAAGACTCGACACCCAAAAGGCTTTTCCGGCTATGTGTACCTTGATTTAGCGCTCCGGAAGAAAGGAACAATAGGGGAGGTTCTCCGGGAGCGGACCAACTTCACCATGAACGGCATGGCAGTCGATCTGCGGCGGGTGGTTCGGCCAGGCTGGTTTCGTTGGGTCGTATCTATTCCAGGCGCCATAGCTGATCTCCGGGCAATGAGAGTGCGGACATATAAGAGGTATCCCCTGAACCTCTACGCCTGCCTGCGGTTCGTGTCGCAGGGCTTCAAGGTCCCGCCGAAAGACGAAATGAGCAATATGGTTGAGGATGTTCGGAAAGCAAAATGGCGGTACTTCAAACGCGACACCGAAAAGCTTATTAGGTACGTGGGCAGTAAAAGAAAAGCTAAACAGTTAGTGAGTAGGCTTGGGGTGAAAACGGACATTTTTGATTTTCGGAGCATGCAGCAAAAAAGACCTCATTGAGATCCTTTTTGTTTGCCGACTCAGATCTCGATGATCACTGGTAAGATCATCGGGCGGCGCTTCGTCTTCGTGTAGAGGAACTGGCCGATCTGGTCGCGGATCAGGGTTTTCACGTAGTCGGCGTCAAGCGTTTGGTAGCGTGGGATGCGCGAGATGATGCCGCGGATATGCCGCCGGATTTCCTCGAGGAGCCCCTGGTTCTCCTTGAGGTAGATGAAACCGCGGGAGATGATGTCTGGATTTTTCAGGATCCGTCCGTTCTGGCGGCTGAGCGTGGTGATGATGACCACCATGCCCTCCTGGGCGAGGGTGAGCCGGTCGCGGAGCACCACCTCGCCTACGTCGCCCACGCCGAGGCCGTCTACCATCACGTAGTGGGCCGGCAGCTGCTCATCGGTCACGCGCACCGAGTTCGGGCGGAGCTCGACGACGAGGCCGTTGTCGGTAAGGATCGTTTCCTGAGGCTTCAGGTTCAAGGTTTCCTGGGCGAGCTTCGCGTTCCGCCACCGCATGAAGTAGTAGCCATGGATTGGCATGAAGAAGCGCGGCCGTACGAGCCCCATGACGGTTTTCAGTTCTTCCTGGGGTGCGTGGCCCGAGGAGTGAATGTCGAGCATCTTGTAGTGGAAGATCGTGGCACCCTGGCGGGCCAGGTTGTCCTTGAGGTTCTGGACGCTCCGCTCGTTCCCCGGAACGATCGAGGAGGAGAGGACAATGGTATCGGTCGGCTTCACCTTGATTTGCCGGTGTTCACCGGTCGCAATGCGGGACAGGCTTGCCCGTGGCTCACCCTGGGCGCCGGTGGCGAGGATCAGAATTTTATCGTCTCGGTGCTTGTTGATCTCCTCAATCGGCATGATGGTGCCGCGTTCGATCTTAAGGTAGCCGAGCCGCTGTGCGATCTGGATATTGGACTGCATAGAGAGCCCGCTCACGGCGACCCGCCGTCCGAGCTTCTGGGCAATCTTAATGATCTCGCCGACCCGATCGAGGAGCGAGGCGAAGGTGCCCACCATAATCCGCCCCGGCGCTGCCTTGAAGAGTTTTTCAAGCTCTGCCTCGACCACACGTTCCGAGAGCGCAAATCCTGGAACCTCAGCACCGGTGGAATCAAGCATGAGCGTGTGGATACCTTCCTCGCCAACCCGCTTCCAGGTATCCAAGCCGCGCGGCTTGCCGTCATGGTCGTAGTCGAACTTGAACTCGCCTGGGTGCACGACGTTGCCGATCGGGGTCTGTATGATGATGCCAACCCCTTCGGGGATGTTGTGCACCACATCGAAGAAGGTGGTTGTGAAGTGTTCGGAGAGCTTGACCGTGTCGCCTCCCTTAATCATGTGGAATACCGGTTTGACGGCGTGTGGGAAATCCTCCTGCCGCTTCAGGATAATCTCCTTGGTGATGGTGGTGGCGTAGATGGGCGGGTTCCCCAGCTTGTCGAGGAGGTAGGGGAGCGCACCGATGTGGTCGTAGTGGCCGTGGGTGATGATCACGCCGCGGATGTTCTTCCGTTTCGTCTCAAGGTAGGTCGTGTTCGGGATGATGTAGTCGATGCCGGGCGTTTCCTCTTCGGGGAACTGCAGACCGACGTCGATGATGATGATCTCATCGCCGTACTCAAAGAACATCATGTTGCGGCCAATTTCTTCTAGGCCGCCCAGGGCGGCGAAGCGAACCGTCGGTTCGTTGGTAGCCGCGTGTGCGCTGGTGCCGCCACGCTCGTGGGCGCGTTTCACCGTTCTCCGTGTCGTTCTTGGTACCATGGTTACCTACTAGTGTTCTCTGGTGGGCAGGGAGGGATTTGAACCCTCAAGCCTTTCGGCATACGGCTCTGAACCGTACGTGTTTGCCAATTTCACCACCTGCCCGGCAGAGCCTTCGTTCGCCCCTGGCCTCGCGCGGCGAGTGCCTTGAGCGCGTGAATGAGTGGAGTAGCGGCAGGGTCTACCTGACGCTGCTTGGCAAGGGCAAATGCCGCCCAGTGTGACATTACCACCGCGGTCCACGTCCTGAGCTCTCGGCTATTTCCGGTAAGCTGGATTGCCGCTGTTGGGATCTGTCGTGCCCGGAGCAGCTGTTCGGTGAGCTCCATTTTCCGGTTCACCTGCGGCGGCGCGCTCCGATCGGTGAGGAAGAGCGCCGTGAAAGCTCCCCGGTGCTGGTCGAACATCGCGAGCTCGTTGTGGTCCATTTCAGGGATCACGTTGCTGAACGCGGCTCGCTTCGCCGTTTCATTGAAATTTACTTTCCAAATGTAGCCGAGGTGGGCATTCCGCTCGTCGGTGTAGATGAGCGGAATGCGATGACCAACCTTTTTAGCGATCAGCGCTCCGTATCGCCTCCAGCGTTTCGGATCCAAGGAACGAGAACAATCGGTCGCCCTGAGCGTTGGGAAGCAGGTTCGGAGGAGCTTGATGAGGCTGTAGTAAGTGTAGCCTAACCCCTCACGCGCTGTCAACTGGGGGGCGCTGAAGCGGATGGTGGGGAGTCGATGCCGCGCCCCGATGTCACCGAGCTGTCCACCTGTGGTGATGAGTCCCAGGCGGGGCAATCGGATTCCGGTCTTGCGTCGCCTCCGGCGTCCCTCGGCGAGCAGCATCATGAGCCCAGATACCGTTTCCTCAGTTTCTCCTGAGAAGGATATGAATACGTAGAGCGGGTCGATGAAGCGGTGCCGGGGTAGCCCATAGTTTTTCCAGACGGTGACCGGCACCTTAAGCCCAACGTCTAGTGCAATGGCTTTGAGGATGGTCCCAGGGAGACCTGATCCTCCCATACCCGTAACGACCACGCCGTCCGGTATAGGTTTCCGTCGTAGCCGTCCTATGTGTTCGGCCACCAAACCACGCATCGTCAGCTGCTTGCGAAAATCGAGAATGTGCTTGGCGTAGCTGCTCCGTACCATGCTATTTAGTTTTGGGCTGGAGCGCCCGTACGCGGGCGACGTTCCACTGTGGGAGATCCCAGAATCGGTCCTCGGGCGTCACCATTGGTTTCGGGTTGATGCCCTGCGCCACATCATCGTGGATGTAGAAGTAGGGGAGCGAGAAGAGGAACACGGCGGGTGCATCATTGGTGATCATTGATACAGCTCGGGCGAGGGCGCTCGCACGTTTTTCTCCCTCGTTTGTCTGGCGTACCGTTTCGATGAGTTTATCAACCTCGAGGTTCTGGTAGAGCGCGAGGTTGAGGCCTGGGTAGAATCGCTGTGATGAGTGCCAGAACGGGAAGAGATCCTCAGTGTTCTCGAGCACGTTGCCGTAGAGGATCATCTCATACCCTCTCGTCTTGAGCACGTCACCCGAGAGGTCGCGCGGGCTTACGGGCACGACGGCTACCTCGGTGATGCCGGCAGCCCGCCACTCCTGGGCTACTCGCTCGGCGGTGCGCTTCAAAAAATCAACACTGGGAACAACCAAGGTGAGCTTTACGTCCTTCGTGGGGAGCGCTTTGATCAGCCGCCGTGCCTCGTCCAGATCAACGGTCGGTGGTGCATCCGCGCCAGGGGTGTCGGCAGTGCTGGTGGTTGGACCAAAGACGGGCGCTACTGCTCCGCCGAAGAGATCACGTGCCAGCGCGTTGCGATCGATGGCAAGCGAGAGCGCGCGCCGAAGGTTTCTATCTTTGAGGATTGGGTTATTGATAGGGTTGAAGAAAATGGCGTAGTAGCGAGCCATAGGGAACGTTGCCGCTGTGATGTGGGGGAATCCCTCGATGCCGGCGGGTGGGGTGAGAGATCCAAACCCCTGCACGCGGTGGAACCGGACCGCCTCGAGTAGGACTGCCTCATTCTCATAGAAGCGGAAGTAGAAATCCTTAATGAACGGTTTCGTTCCGTGGTAGCGGTTGTTCACCACGAAGTGGTAGCTTGTGATGAAGCCATCCCGGCGCTTGGAGAATTCCTTGAAACGGTACGGACCGCTACCCACCGGCTCGAGGTTGAACGACGAGAGCCGTAAGTTCTCGGCCGGTATGGACCCGAAGATGTGGCGGGGGATGATGGGGAGGCGTCTAAAGTTGCCGGGGAGGAAGGCGTACGGTGCTGGGAGTGTCAGCTGCATCTGGAGCTGGCTGATCCGCTCCACAATAATACCCTCCCAGCTCTTCATGAACGGAGAGCGCACCTCCGGGTCCTGGAGCGTCTTGATGGTGAAGATCACATCGTCGCTCGTCAGTGGCTCCCCATCATCCCAGGTAAGATTTTCCTTGAGCTTCAGGTTGTAGGTTCGATCACCATCTTCGGTATCGTACGTTGCCAGGAGATCCGAGAGCCTGCTGTAGATGATGGCGCCCATGTCTTGGTCAATCTGGTTTGAGGAGATGATGGGGTTCAGGGCGATGGGTTGACCGATAACGCCCTCGGTGTACGAGCCCCCGGCGACCGGTACGAAGGTGGTGTGCTCCTGAACTGCCAGGGCGCCACGGATAATCGCTGCTAGGGCGAATAGAGAAGCGGCAACTATGAGCGTCGTGCGCTCGCGCCGCGTGAGCGCACCGAAGACACGCGAGAGGTTAGATGACAAGGTTGAGAATGGCTAGTGCGGCGAAGATGATACCCACAATGATGGTCCCCGCGAACACCGTTTTTTCAAGGCCACGCCTGGTTTGGTACGGAGTTGCGCCCGCACCGCCGAACGCACCCGACAAGCCTGACGAGCGCTCCTGGAGCAGCACGAGCGTGATCAGAATAAGTGCAGTGACAATTTGTGCGATGAGGAGCATGGTGAGCTAGTTTCGCGAGGTGAGCTTCGCTCCGGATGCCACGATGATGTTGACGGCGCTCGTGAGGAGCGTTGCGTAGAGAAGGGTAACGTACCCGTCCATTGTAAGCGGGAGACTTACGATGTCAAGGAGGTAGAGGGTGAATGCGTTTATGACGACGGTGAAGAGGCCGAAGGTGAGCACAATGAAGGGACCCAGGAAAAGCTTGAGGATAGGTTTCAGGAACGTGTTTATGGCGGTGAGCACCGCTGCCGTAATCGCGAGATCAATGAAGGTGCCGCGGAACGAAAAGCCGGGCAGGAAATGGTCTGCGGCCAGGATGGCTACCATGTTCGCGACGAAGTGTACGATGATGCCCCCGACAAGCTTCATGTCTCACCGATAAGTATAGCTACGTCCGAGCGAGCTGGTCCAGGAGGTTCTGGCCGGTCATCTCTAATGGTTTCTCGATACCCATGAGGGCTAGGATGGTTGGTGCTACGTCGGAGAGTAGGCCGATGTGCTTTAAGTGGCTGCCAGGGCTGATCCGGGGTCGCTGGTACTCGCGTGCGACAAGGTAGAACGGCACCGGGTTCATGGTGTGCCCGGTCTCGATTTGTCCGGAGCGGAGGCTCAGGAGCATTTCTGCATTCCCGTGGTCGGCGGTGATCACGGCGAGGTGTCCATGAGCGAGCACCGCCTTCACCAACCGTTCCACCTCTCGATCTACGGCGAGTACCGCGGCGACCGTCGCATCGTAGTCACCGGTGTGGGCAATCACATCAACGTTAGCGTAATTGATGAGCAAGAAGTCGAACTCCCCATCACCACCTAAGGCAGCGAGTGCTCGGTCGGTGATTGCCCGTGCCATCATGCTGGGGTGCTCCTGCTGACGCAGGACGTTCAGAGAGGGGATCGCGACGCGGAATTCCCCCGGAAACGGCTCCTCCCGGAGGCCATTGAAAAAGTAGGTTACGTGTGGATACTTCTTGGATTCCGCGAGCCTGAGCTGCGTGCGTCCTTGGTCGGCAAGCACTTTCCCGAGCGGTGATCCAACTGATTCGGGGGGGAACGCTACCGTGGCAGACGTCCCTTCTCGGTAGCGGGTCATGGTGGCAACGTAGAGGTTGGTGAGCTTCGCCGTCTTGAAGTGTTTGAAGGTAGCGTCCAGGAATGCCTCGGAGAGCTGGTACATGGAATCTGCTCGGAAGTTGAAAAAGATCACCGCATCGTTCGGACGAATCGGGTTTGGCCCGCTGATGGCGGCTGGCTCGATGAATTCATCTCCGAATCCACGGGCGTACGCTCTCTCTGCGGCTGCTTCAATGGTACACAATGGTGTGGATGGGTCGGTGAGCACGCGGTACGTACGCTCGGTGCGGTCCCATGCCCCGTCACGATCCATAGCGTAGTAGCGGCCAGACACACTGGCTGGCTCGCCGACCCCGGCTTTTGCCATCTCCGCCTTGAGGCTAGCCACCTGCGTGACGACCGATCGGGGTGGACCGTCCCGCCCATCCGAGAACAGCTGCAGGTAGAGCGAGGTGCACCGTTCGCGGCGAGCGAGCTCAATCAACGCCAAGAGGTGCTTCCGGCTAGCATGCACGTTGCCATCGGTGAGGAGGCCAACCAGGTGAACCGCCGATTGGTGCGTGCGTGCATGTGCAAATGCCTGCCGGAGGGCGGTAGCCGTGAAGAAGGTGCCATCATCGATGGCGATCGATATGCGTGGCAGGTGCTGGTAGAGGATTTTACCGGAACCGATCGTCAGGTGCCCGACCTCACTCGAGCCTACTTCTTCCCATGGCAGGCCGACGGCGATACCGGCCGCCTGGAGTGCCCCGGCCGGAAACTGTGTTCCAATGGAACCTATGGCGCCTGGTTCGGCCATATGGATAGGGTTTGAGGCATCCTGCTCACCGAGGCCCCATCCATCAAGGATGACCAGCACAAAGGTCCGCTTCATAGCTCTCATTGTAGCCCACGGAGCGGCATCACACGAGGCTAGCGTTTTGACAGCCTCGGGGATCGGTGGTAGCATACCGGTACCAAATGAAAACGTCGAAACGGAACAAACTGGTAGACCTTTGCTCATCCCATGACCACAAACCTCTTGGTTGCCGGCGCCCTGTTGGTAGGTGGGGTAGCCGCCGGATACTTTGTCAGACTATGGTTTGCTCAACGGACACACACCTCGCTCGAGCGCAGGGTTAAGGTTGAGCTCGAATCTGCTAGGGTAGAGGCGAAAGAAATCGTCGTCGCGGCGAAGGAGCAAGCCGCGACCGTGCTTGCCGAGGCACAGCGCGAGGAACGTGAACAGAAGCAAGAGCTCCGGCGGCTCGAGGAGCGCCTCCTTAGGAAAGAGGATGTGCTCGAACACGATCGCCAGTCGCTGGAGCATGAGCGGGAGCGTGTTGGCAAGGAGCTCGAACGGGCGCACGAGGTCGAATCGAAAGCAGCTGAAACCAAGGAGCAGGCGGTGAAAGAGTTAGAACGGGTGGCTGGACTCACACGGGAGGAAGCTCAGAAACGTCTCTTCGAGGCACTTGAGCAGACGCACCGCCGTGAGCTCGGGGAGGCTCTCGCGAGGTTCGAGCGGGACCGGCGCGATCAACTTGAAACCAAGAGTGTCGAGGTCATAACCTCGACGATCCAGCGATACGCCCGTGAGCGAATTGCCGATGTCACGACCACGGTGGTCGAGCTGCCGAACGAGGACATTAAGGGGAAGATTATCGGGCGGGAAGGCCGAAACATCCGTGCCTTCGAGCGGCTGACGGGGGTAGAGGTAGTGGTTGACGAGACCCCGGAGAGCATCCTGCTCTCATCGTTCGACCCCCTGCGGCGGGAGCTTGCGAAGCTTGCGCTCGAGAAGCTCATCAAGGACGGCCGCATCCAGCCCGCTAAGATTGAGGAAAAGGTAGAGGAAGCGCGACAGGAGCTCGATGCCCAAATCCGGCGGATCGGTGAGGAGGCGGCGTTTGAGATTGGCGTCCTCGACCTGCCGAAGGAGCTCTCATACCTTCTCGGACGTCTGAACTACCGTACGAGCTACGGCCAGAACGTGCTTACCCATTCGCTTGAGATGGCACACATCGCCGGTATGATTGCGGCCGAGCTGCACCTGAACGTTGCCGTGACCAAGAAGGCGGCCCTCCTGCACGATATTGGGAAGGCGATTGACCATGATGTGGAAGGCACGCACGTTGAGCTGGGGCGCAAGCTCCTCATGAAGTACGGCATCGACGATGCGGTCATCAAGGCTATGGAGGCCCACCATGAGGAATTCCCGTATGCAACGCCCGAATCGTACATTGTCGCGGCGGCCGATGCCATCTCGGCGGCGCGGCCCGGTGCGCGGCGAGACACACTCGAAAAGTACCTTCGGCGTCTCGAGGAAATCGAACGGGTGGTCAAAGAGTTCGATGGCGTAAAGCAGGCGTACGCTGTCTCTGCCGGCCGCGAGGTCCGCGTCTTCGTCGTTCCGGAGAAAATCGACGATTACGGAGCGTTCCAGCTAGCCAAGCAGATTGCGGGTAAAATCCAGGCGAGCGTCCAGTACCCAGGTGAAATTAAGGTTACCGTTATCCGAGAGGTAAAGGCGATCGAGTATGCTCGGTAGCTTGCGCTGGTCGCTGGAGGCATCCGAGTGTGGTATAATGCCCATAATCCAAAAGGTCGGCGTTTAGCAGGGAAGGGTACACGAAAGTCCATAACACAAATATGAAGAAAGACGGCCTCGTAGAAGCGGTCATGAATGCGGCCGGGATTGAAACAAAGAAGCAGGCCCAGATGGCAACGGAGGCGGTTTTCGAAGCCATTGTGAAGACATTGGGTCGCGGTGAAGAGGTGGCCATCAGCGGTTTCGGTACGTTCCGGGTGGTGAAGCGTGCCGCGCGTATGGGTGTAAATCCAAAAACCGGCGAGAAAATTCAAATCGCCGCAGCGACCAAACCGAAATTTCGAGCAGGCAAGCTACTCAAAGAAGCGGTTAAGTAGCCTCGTCGGGGAACGGTTCCGACTAAACCAAAAGCCCCTGTCTCCAGGGGCTTTTGGTTTACCTGAGCAACTTCCTCACCAAGTTGCTCATTTCAATAAAAACCTGGTAGGCATCCTTGACCCTTGCCAAGGAGTCTTTCACCAGATCCTTTATTGACGGTGGTAAGGTGGGCGGCGTCGTCGTTGCCATCGGCTCCGTCGAGCTGCTCTCTGAGGGCAGGAACGACTCCGGTGATGAACTCGACAGATGCTCTGCGGTCGATGTGGTGGTTGTGGCGCTCGGCGGCGTGCTGGAGGCAGCAGCTCCTATGAACGGTAGCGGCATAATCTCTGGTGAGCTTGAGGCAAATGGTGGCGTTGAGGTGACTATAGAAGAGGTAGCGGCGGAGGTGGCACCCACCTGGTCCCAGAAGAGCACCTGGGCACTATGGTTGAGCGTAGCTGCGGCGCTAATGAGCTCGTTGGCTTTAGAGAGCAGTGCGGAGAGTTTCTCTGTACCTGGCACGCGCGCCTTCTCCAGTTTCACGATATCGGCTGCGATCTTATCGGCCCGGGTCCGCGCGGTAGCAATCGCAGCTTCCTCTTGGGTGATGAGAATGAAGTCGAGGATACGGTTTGCAATTGGTAGGTACTGTGAGTCACGCCAAGACTTGAAAGCATCGGCGAGCGATTTCATCCCTTCAAAATCAATCGTATCGGCCTGGGCGTCGATGAGCTCTCGCTCCGCCTTGTAGTGGCTCATGGCGCCATCAAGGGCACCGATCATCGATTGAAGCCATACTGAGGCGGTAGCCTTAGAGGTATCGAGCGTGAGCAGCCGTACCTTCAGATCCTTCGTTTCGATGGCGGATAGCTCGAGCACCTTCTTGAACGTTTCGATGCGTAGGGCAAGCTCGCTCCCGCTCTGCTGATCTTTTGCGGTGAGGAGGTCGTCAAGGCGACCTCTCACGTTCTCGTACGCCCGCTGGACCGTGGGTGCCTGGGCATAGGTAACGCCTGGTAGGGCGAGCAGCAAACCAAAGGTCACGATGGCTACGGCAAGGGCGGTTCGGAGCGGCATGGTGCTAGCGGGTGAGGCCGTTGAGCATCTGGTCAATGGCACCGTTGATACCCCCATCTACGTTGAGGTCGACGCTGGCGCCTTCCGATTCCAGCAGCTCGCGGTTGAGGTGGCTCGTGGAGGAGTCCCCGATCTCATGGATCGCCGAGGCGATTGTCTGGTTCATATTCTGGTTGTATGAAATTTCTTGGAGCTGGATGTTGATGGGGAGATTATTGAACTCGCTCTCAAGGGTTACCTGGTTGAGTGAGGAAGCGAGCACCCGCTGCGGCGCGGAGAACTGAGGTGTGGCCAGCAGTACCACCAGCGTGGCGGTAATGGCTACACCGCCGGTAGCCCATGCTACCAGGGGCCACCGGAGTGGCACCGGAGCGGTTGGCGCTGGTGTCAGGATCAGGTTCCGGGAGCGCGCCACAAACCGGCGGTCTGGTTCGATCGCCCTAAGCCGTTTCAGTTGTTGGGTGAGGTCGTAGTGCATCGACGTGCTTCTTGAGCTGCCGTAGGGCCCGGTGCTGGATTACGCGGATTGCTCCCGGGCTCTTCTCTAGGGCCTCCGCGATCTCTTTCGTGGATAGGTCATCAACAAATTTCATAATCAGCACGCTCTGCTGATCCGGATCGAGTTTTGTTAGGATAGTTTTCAGAAACTCCACCTCACGCGCATCGTCGAGCGTACGGCTGCCATCGGTGAGATCGGCAACCGCCTCTTCGGCAACCACGTCAAGGCTCAGATGGCTTCTCCGCGTTCGGTAGTGGTCGATCACCGCATTCGAGGCGATTCGGTAGAGCCAGCTCGAAAAGGGCACCCCACGGTACTCATACCGCTCGATGCTCTGCCATGCGCTCAGGAACACCTGGTGGGTGATATCCTCAGCATCGGGACGTCGCCCTACGCGCAGGAGCACAAACCGATAGATTCGTGAGAGGTAGGCATCGTAGAGCGCTCCGAACGCTTTATGTTCTCCATGCTGAGCCCTTTCAATGAGCAATCGCTCTTCGCTGTTCATATGGTACAACGATCCTAGCGGTATTCCGTTTCGTAACACCCTGTAACACCTTTTGCTCGGTTCATAGTGGAGCGGGCGATGGGAATCGAACCCACGCTTCGACCTTGGAAGGGTCACGTACTGCCACTATACGACGCCCGCAGCGCGCTCATATCCTTGCACAGTATACCGGCATGCTGCAAGGAGTAGCGTTACAGGGCTAACACCAACCCATCTACGCTTGGATGGACCGGTATGGTCATGCTACCATAGGGTGTGCTAGGATCGTTTGACTCAAATGTTACTCAGGAAGACCCCGCTCCGAATACGACTCATTATCCTCTCCACGTTCGTTGTGGCTCTCCTCGCCTACGTCATGGTGCGGTCCTCAGCCCACCCGCCGGTGTTGCCGCCCGGGTTCGTCGCCGCGCGCCAGGCGGCGTCTCTGGTAAGTCAGGAAATTGCTGCTCTGACCAGCGCCACGAACGGAGATATTAGCCAGGTGAATGTGTCGGATCTCCAGGGCAATGTGCAGTCCGCAACGGCGCTCATTCGCGAGGCGCGCGAGAAGAATGCGGCTGCGTACCAGCGGGCGGTTGAGCTCTCAGGGCACCTGAAGAACCTCGCCGAGTCGCTCTCGGCGCTGCCCTCGCGGCGTGCCCAGCAGGCGGCATACGAAGCGGTGGCCGTGGAGCTCTCGCTCGTCTCCGAGTTCATCGGCTACACCGAGTACCTCAACCGGTTCCTCGACTCGCTCAACCGGGCGGTGGCAACCAACGCTGAGGCTGACCGGGCGGCGGTGGCGGGTGCTCTCCAAGAGGTGAACGCACGGGCGGCGAAGATTAATGAGCTCAACGCGGCATTTGCCGCCAAAATGCAGGTATTCGATAGATCCCTCTAGCGAGGAGGTTGCTCGTGGGAACGTGAAGAGAGGCGGTACGTTCGTACCGCCTCTCCTAATAAAGGGTGTTACCGGCTTCCGTTACGCTTCTTACAGCTCAGGCACTGTTTCGCGATTGGAGTCGCCTGCAGTCGTCCCGTCTCAATCAGATGGCCGCAGCTATCACAGCGGCCGTACGTTCCTCCCTCCAGTCGCCGCTTCGTGGCTAAGAGTGCCTCGAGGTAGGTTTGCTGCTTTGTCGCTATGCACGCGTTCAGCTCGAGCAGCGCTACGTCCGTCCCACACGCAGAGCCCATCGTAAAGGCAGACGTCTCGGAGCGTGGCTCTCTGAGGGCAGTTTTTATTTCTTCGATGGTGTCTCTGACCTCTACAATCTCTTCCTCGATTCGTTGCCGAGTGAGGTTGAGGAACGCTTTTGGGTGATGAGTCGTTTTAGAGCCACCCTTCGGTTTCAGAAATTCACGTTGGTTAGTTGGTATCTTAATCAGGTGGCCATTATTATTGCCTCCATGGGGAGGCGGAAGTCCTTGTTTCATACTAGCTCCTAAAAATAGGTGAATGAGTGTGGGATCAGTGAATTTAGAAGAACATCAGGCATTCACCGATCTTAAACGAAGCCAGTAAAAAAAACAGGGGAAATCGGTGCCGCGGGGTGGGTGTGATCCATAGTTGCGCTCCTTTCTTGTTGATGGTAGATAGAGCCACTAAATCTAGTGACTCGTGGGTTAGCAGTGTTGCCAAACAGCTGTTATGGAAGGTTAACCCGGCTGGTAGTCCTGTCGAGCCTAAACAGGCAAGTGGGAGTTAAGCTCCCACCAGCTCCGTTTTGGAACAGAATCCCAGCCGGAATTGAACCCTGCCGGTAAGCAAATCTGGGAAAAAGCTGTTTCCGAGCATACTCCAACCCAAGTAATGTGTCAACTGTGTGTGCGGGTCGTCTATGCTGTCGGGGCGCCGAGATTCGAACTCGGACTAAATCCTCCCAAAGGACTCGTGCTACCGTTACACTAC
>CAYJQO010000001.1:53774-58298 GCA_964372445.1 uncultured Candidatus Saccharibacteria bacterium | reverse complement strand
CGCTGCGGGAGGTACCCCACCCGCGCGCGCGGCGACCACGTGATGCGGCCGCGTGCCGGTTTGATCAGCCCTATGAGGGTTTTGAGGAGCACGGTTTTGCCGGACCCGTTCGGGCCGATCACGGCGAGCACCTCCTCCGGCTGCACGGTGAACGAAATGTGCTCGAGGATGTTTCGTCCATCGAACGCGACGGAGACGTTTTCAACGGCGAGGAGGGGTTGGGGTTCCATGGTTTTGACGGGACGGATATTCCTTGAGTATACTGGAGCACGGGCATGTTGCCCAGCTCATCATTGGCCGCGGTAGCTCATTGGTAGAGCGCAGCCCTAAATCTTTGGGGCATTCCGCAGTAATGCGGAATTAAAAACTGGGTGAACTCGGGGAAAACTTCTTTAAAGAAATAATCCCGAGCCAAGCCGAAGAGGGCCTAGGTTCTTCGGAAGGTGTAGAGACTAGCAGGTGAGTCCCAACAATAATCCTGCACAAGCGCCCAGCTCCCTTCGGCCTGCCTGCCGGTAGGCAGGGGAGATGAGATAGTCCAAGTTAGCCTTGGAAGAGGCTGGCGTAGGGGGTTCGATTCACTCCCGCGGCACATGCGACCCTTATTTACATCTAACCTGTTGCGCAGGCGGTGCGTCCCGTGCGAAGGGGGTATGCCTCCGCTCACGCGGAGAGCGGTGGCGCGGTACCTCGCGCAGGTGCTGGGGTGGCAAGCCGAACGAGGGTTCAAGAGAATTGTCCGAACCTTCAAGTTTAAAAATTTTGTTTTAGCAATACGTTTTGTAAACCGTGTGGCGAAACTCGCGGAGGCAGAAGGGCACCACCCTGACTTTTCCATTTCCTACAGCCGCGTGCGGATTGAGCTCTGGACGCACGCAGTCGGCGGCCTCTCCGAGAACGATTTCATCCTCGCGGCAAAAATTAATCGGCTTCCTGCCCGGTAGCGACGTTCGTTTGCATATTTCTAGCTACGGCGCTACACTCGTCGGAGCATTTTTGAAAAACCTGTCATGACAGAGAAAGGTATAGCATGCGATGGATTGTTACAGTATGCGTGGTTGCACACTGTTTTTGTACACCGGCTGAAGGGGGAATAGCTCTGCCCCACGATACGGTAGTGACGTTGCGGAAACAGGAGCTTGTCGGTGCGCTTGCGCGTCAGCTGCCGAGAGATTTCGTGGAGAACGTATTTGGCGATGGGCGGCTCAGGATTGACACCACTATTTTCTCTCCGGGTCTGGAGCAGAATTTTCACTACCTCATGCGGGACAGCGTGGTACGCCGCGGGCGCAAGTACCTACGCGAGAGGCACACGCTCCTCGATAGTGTCGCGCATGCGTTCAAGGTGTCCCCCGAAGTACTCACCGCCCTGTTCGTTGTTGAATCGGATCTGGGCAGGGTGGTTGATCCGTTCAGCGTGGTGAACGTGTTTTTTACCCGCTACGTGTACGCGAAGGATGGGAAACAGAGAAAGGAAATCGTCAAGCAGCTAACCTGCTTCCTGAGCCTATGCCGCGAGGAAGGGTGGGACCCATACTCAGTGCGCGGCTCTCGGTGGGGGGCGCTCGGCCTGCCACAGTTCATGCCGTGCTCATTCGCCTACTCGTGGGATGGAGATAGGAATGGTCGTGTGGATTTATTCCAGAGCGAGGCGGACGCGCTCTTCAGTATTGGCAATTTTCTCTGGAACCACGGCTCGTGGAGGCCCAACGGCCTCGCCGGAGCGGTGTTCGCATACAACCACAGCCAGGAGTACGTAGCAGCGGTGCTCCGCTACGCCAAAGCGATTAAGCCCCGCGGCCGTTAAGGTCCGGGGTTTTTTATTACATGGTCAACGGTTTTGCCGATGCGCTCCGCTGCGTGCTCGATGGCCGCCGCCTTGCCGAGCATCTTCTTCAAGAGGTACTCGCCGGTGAAGATGACGATGAGCAAAATAACCACCCCGAACTCAATTTTCTGGAACAGGTTCGTGGTGCGCAGCGCGAAGAGGCCGGAGAGGAATGCGTAGGAGATGATGGACATGGAGGCAAACCACAGGAGCACGCCGGAGAGGTACGCCTTGAAGAATTTTCCCGGCCGCATCTCCGACCATCCGGCGAGCACGAGCACGGCGAGGTTTGCCCCCAGGAGGAATCGGGCGAGGATGAGGAGCTTCGAGGCGTTCCGGTGGAGGTAGTGGGTGTAGAGCTGGATGCGGCGATTGTCTCGGATTCTGCGGTCGAGGCGCCAGCCGAAACGGCTCCGGCGCACCATCCTACCGATGCAGTAGATGAGCGATTCGACCACGACGAGCGCCGTGAGCGCGGTCAGCAAGAACTCACCCCACCCGAGGTGGCGGCCGAGGATGAGGGATATCGCCACCAAGAGGGTGACCTCGCCCTGGAGGAGGATCCCCGCAGCAATGATGATGTGGCTCCAGGATGGGTACTGGACGACGAGCACCCCCAGGCTATCGAGGAGATTGCCCATGCCACCATTATACCGTACCATGGGCGCCATGGAGGGTAACGGCCGGCGTCGCGTGCTGGTAGGGCCAGATGACGTTCGGTTCAAGGCGGTGCGCTCAAGCGGCCCCGGAGGCCAGCGGGTGAACCGTCGCTCCACCAAGGTGCAGCTCTGGGTGCGCATCGGGAACCTCCGCTTAAGTGACCAGGAACGGCGGCTGATTCGCGCGCGGCTTGAACACCGCATCAACCACCGAGATGAGCTCGAGGTTGCCTGGGAGGGGGAGCGCCTCCAGGAGCGGAATCGAGCACTGGCGCTCGAGCACCTCAACGAGCTCCTCGCCGCGGCGCTCCGCGTGCCGCCGCGGCGGATCCCAACCGAGCCCCACCGGGGTGCCCGCGAGGCGCGGCTCTCGGACAAACGGTTCCGGGGCGTCAAGAAGGAGCGTCGCCGGGCAAGTCGCTAGCATTTTTTGGCGGGCGTGGTATACCTAGCAGGGAACGGTGGGCGTAGCTCAACTGGTCAGAGCGTCGGTCTGTGGCACCGAAGGTTGCCGGTTCGATTCCGGTCGCCCACCCAAACGGGAATCTCTTAATAATCACCTTATCCTATAAGGTTGTTTTGGGTTCGAGCAGGATTTGACAAACAAAAAACTATATGCTATATTGTAGATAGTTCGAAATTTTAGTGAGTTTTTGTTTAACAACTTCATCAAGGAGAAATTATGCCGCTTGTAGTAGTGAACTACGATACCGACGTGTTGCGAGGTTTTGAAATAGTTCCATCCCTGTGTCTAGGAGAGAAGATGAAAGCTGCTATTGCCGAAGCCCTCAGTATTTCCAACTCTCCCAATGGCAAGCTCACCGTTGAGGACATTGAAGTGATTTACCGAGAGAAGCGAGGGGAAGAACTTTTTATTTCCGACGACAGTGATGAAATAGAACGGCGGAGAAATTCGAAAGCTCTTGAGGTATATGTGTGGGCACACGATTACCCAGATCGAAGAGCTACGCTAGTTGATCGAGTGGCTCAGATCCAGGGCGCTCTTCGTGCCATGATTCCCGAAGGCATTCACGGTTTCGTCTGGGTTCTTCTGTCCCCGACCGCTTTCCAGACTTTTTAGTTTCCCGTTATTAAGGAAAAGGAAATAAAGCCACTCTCAATGAGTGGCTTTATGTTTATCCAACCACCACACAGGCCTACCCACCGTATCCGCCAGCCGGCGGAGAAGAATGGTTCGAACGTCCCTCACTAGGGGACCCAAAACAAAAATTCCCCTTACGGGAAGTTTTTACCTTGTCCCGAACACAGATGAGGGGCTACAGTACTGCGCGAAGTGCTAGCTATTGACAAATTGGAATATGATATGTTACACTTCAAATAGTAAAAACTAATTAACTAGTTTCATTCACAATTTCATAGGAGGGGAAACAATATGCAAGCCATACTTTCGGGGCGGACTATGCTTATACTTCTTGCCACACTTATCATTTGGACCATAATTTTTTGTGACCAAGCTCCGTTTCCAGTGGCGTTGTTATTCGGAATAATGTTCAGTTTCGCCACTACAGTTATTGCAGAAATGGTGCTTCCGCAGAATAGATGCCAAAGGGGCGGACTCGGATTTCCAACTTAGTTGCAAGCTTGCGGCAGACAGTGAAGACGTAAGAAGTTTTATACAGCGCACGACCTAAGGGTACGGCGCTTTTTATTACCCCAAACAGGTCCTAACCCTTCGACTCGCCTTGCTCGCTCAGGATCTTCGACACGCTTCACTAGGGGATCCTTGACAAATAGCACCATCGGTGCTATCTTCGTTTCCAGTATCACTAACAATCAAAAAGAAGGAGGAACACATGAAAGATCTCACAGCCTTATCCAGAGAAACCAGTATCCCCATTGCACTCTTCAAGGAGGTGCTCAATATCCCTCTTGAGCCCTGTGCTGCGACCACCCTCGACGAGGCACGGGAAGCGTACGACAAGGCCCCCGATGGCACCGAGGCACAACGCGCCGCTCTTGCGAAGTGGCTCTCATTCTGCACCACCCTCGACGAGGCACGGGAAGCGTACGACAACG
>CAYJQO010000001.1:0-53674 GCA_964372445.1 uncultured Candidatus Saccharibacteria bacterium | reverse complement strand
AGGCACGGGAAGCGTACGACAACGTCCCCGATGGCACCGAGGCACAACGCGCCGCTCTTGCGAAGTACAACAAGCTCTCACTCAAAGCAGTTGAAGCTGCTGCCACCTTCAACGATACACAGGTGGCATACAACAACGCTCCCAGCGGCAGCGAGGCAGAACGCGCCGCCTTCGAGAAGTGGCTCTCATTTTGCACCACCCTCGACGAGGCACGGGAAGCGTACGACAACGTCCCCGATGGCACCGAGGCACAACGCGCCGCCCTCCGCAAGATCTACGACCTCTTCCCGGAAACGGAAGAGGCCCCCGCCTGAATTATCAAGCCCCCGCCTAGCGGGGGCTTTCGTATGACCCTGCCAGCAAACAAGCCTACCTGCCGATCAGGCAGGTCCTAACCCTTCGACTCACTTCGTTCGCTCAGGATCTTCGACACGCTCGACCAGGGGACCCCGTGCTATCATTGGTGGGTGGATAGCTCATCGATTGCCAAGAACTTCAAACCTGAACCAGATGTGAGCTACTCGGCCGGCGTGGCGTTCGTTTGGAAGCGAGTGGGGAAAGCGCCGGAGCTCCTCCTTGTCCTGCAGAAGGCGGGCGAGCGAAACGAGCAGCGAACGGGCAGCATGTTCGTAGAACGGCGTACGTGGAAGATGCCCATGGGTCACTTCGATGCGGCGCAGGATCGGGATACGGTTGGCACCGCGGTCCGCGAGTTCCAAGAGGAAACCGGCTTTCCGCTCTCGCGCGAAGCGGTCGATCCAGCCCGTGCCGTTTCGATCCGCATACCGTCGGAGCGTCCCGGGTCAGCGTTCCACGAGGATCACTTCTTCTTGGTTGTCGCCGAGCGGAAGCCCGCTGATCAAGGGACGATCCTGGATGACCAGGTTGAGACGATAGGGTACTTCCCGCTCGATCGGCTCCCAACCGGGTCTGAACCGACGGCCCAGCGGGCGCCCATGGCGCCGGGACACCGCAAGAAGCTTGCGCGGCTCATCCTCCGCGCCGCTCCCCACGGTGAGCTCGGGGTAGATACGGTGCGGCTCCTCGAGGCGATCGCCGCCCCGATGCGGCGGTAACGAACCGTCTGGTGGCGCGTACCACATGAGGCATCTGTCCACAGGCAGGCTTTGACAGAAAGGGAAGAGCCGGCTACCGTGGAATAGGTATCAGCTACATCATGGCAAAGTGGTTCATTATTTCGATAGTTTCCCTAGTGCTCGTGGGCACCGCTTCGGCGCAGACGACGACGGAAGGTATCCGTGGGCAGATTCGGGATACGCGTAATCAGATTCGCGACCTCAGGGAAGACGCGGCGCAGGACCTGCGCGACCTGCGGGGGGGACTGAAGCAGCAGGTTCGCGACCTGCGCGCGGGCGATGTCTCAGCGACCACGACTCGGGATGCCATCAGGGATGCCCGCGAAGCCTTCCGGGAAGAGTTCGAGGCGAAGCGTGCCGAGCTCAAGTCCCGGATCGAGGCAGAACAGGCCTCGCTTAAGAGTCGCCTTGCGGCGCTCAAGGACCAGCGGAAGCAGCAGGTGGTCGAGCGGATTGGCAGCCAGGTGAACGATTTGAACGAGCGGACACTCCGCCACCTCACCGATGCCCTCGGCAAGCTGGAGAAGGTCCTTGACCGCATCGAGGCGCGGACCACAAAAAATGAGCAGGGTGGCATGAATGTCTCCGCGGTTCGCACAGCGATGGTTGCCGCGCAGGCCGCGATCGATGCCGCTCGCGTGGCTATCACCACGCAGTCAGGAAAGGTGTACTCGATCACGGTGAGCGGTTCCGACAGCCTCCGCGCCGACGTGGGGGCCGTGCGCCGGGAGCTCCACGCCGATCTTACAAAGGTTCGGGATGCCGTGAAGGCAGCGCGTGATGCGGTGCACCAGGCAGCGACGACGCTTGCAGAGCTCCGCGGGAGGGGGGGTGCGACTTCAACAAGCCCATAAACAACTTTATTTTCTATGAACAAAACCAGCATCATCGTTCTCGTGGTCGTCGTGATCGTGATCGGGGTGGTTGCGTTGGTGCTCTCCCAGTCGTCAGCACCAACCTATACCGATCAGGCCGGGGATACGGTGGCTCCGCTGGCGCCAGAGAATAATTCGCCGGCAGCCATGGCGAGCGAAGCAGGGAACGTGGACCTGGGAAACCTCGACCAAGAGTTCCAGGCTATCGACCAAGACCTCAATAGCCTGTAAGGGCTAGCAGCATTGGCGGTCCGGGCTCGGCCCGGATTTTTTTGTTTTCCCACCTGGGGTACAATGGTTCTAGACACCATGCGTACCATCTTCTTCACCGGCAAAGGGGATCGAGGTACGAGCCGCCTTGGCCGGCGGCCGATGCCGAAGGACGACCCGCTCTTCGAGCTTCTGGGGTCGCTCGATCGCCTCAACTCCTGGCTCGGGCTTTGTCGCGTCGAGGCGCAGCACGCGGTGCCGAAGAAAAACCGGAAGGGCACCGTTTCGGTTGCCGCGGTGCTGCTGGGCATCCAGGAGGCGCTCTTCATCGTCCAGGCGGAGGTTGCCGCAGGCGCGTTGGCCTCTCGGCGTGTGGGGAGGCCACCGAGGGCTACGCGGATCACCGCCGCGCACACCGCGTTCCTCGAGGATGCCATCCGGGATATTGATCGGACATTGCCACCGCTTCGCAAGTTTGTGATTCCCGGTGGGAGTGAGCTAGCTGCCCGGCTCGACGTGGCGCGGACCTACGCGCGAGATGCCGAGCGCGCCGCGGTGCGGTACCACCGACGGCGGCTTACCCCCGAACTCCTTACGTTCCTCAATCGTCTCTCGAGCGTGCTCTTCGCACTTGCCCGCTATGTGAACCACCGTGCCCACGTGCGTGAGCGACACCCAACCTACGCCTAGGGTGCCGTTGCGGCGAGGAAACGTGACACCCCCGTACCATAATTCGGTACGGGGGTGGATTATTTAGCACCTCACCGGCAGCCTTGTTTTTGAGAGCAGCACCTGTCGAAGGTGCCGAGGGTATACCTCCTCGCCCTGGAACATTGACTTTCCATGCACCGTTTCAATCTGGGTGGACGGGTCGATCAGTGCCGCTCGGACGATGTCCTTGTTCGGATCATTTGGGTTAGGAGGTATCTCCGTGAACTCCTGGAGGAAGCCGCAGAACCATACCTGGATCCGTCCGCTCTGGACATACGCATCGAACGGTGCTGGATCTAGCTGGAAATCCGCGGTGAAGAGGTTATTCTCTTCCTCGACCTCATCATTCGCCGAGGTGTAGAGGGTCTTCCCAGGTTTTGCCTTGCCCCCGGGGATTCCCCAACCCTGAGGCTTCTGCTTGTCGGGCTCTGCTTGGTTCAAGACGAACAGCACCCGCCAGTCATCACTCCAGAGCACGGAGCGGACCAGGCACACTCGGGACGAGTCGGTTTGTGGTTCCCAAAAGGTATTTGCGAGGGAGGCTAAGTCGCCGATTTTCACCAGGCGGATCATTTCGCTGAATTCCATTTCAACTCCATGTATAAATTATTTAAATAGTGGTTTATCTAATGAACACCATATCATATCTAATGACGATTGTCAAATACCACATTTCCTCCGCCAGCCTATAATCAATAAGATCAAATGAAACCTATCTACCTAGACTACGCTGCCACAACGCCAGTTGACCGGAGGGTTCGCCGGGTCATGGAGCCGTACCTCTCGGTGCGGTACGGAAACCCAGGTTCGCTCCATCGGTTTGGGCAGGGAGCCATGGCGGCCGTGGACCGCTCGCGTGAAACGATTGCCGGGCTCATCGGCGGGGACTTCAGGGAGGTGGTGTTCACGGGATCGGCCACGGAGGCGAACAACTTGGCACTCCGTGGCGTGGTGCGGCAGGTATTTGCCAACGGCACAGCCGTTCCTCAGGACCGGCCGTCGGCTCGCTCCAGCGGCGAGCCGCGGCCTGCGGGCTCGTACCGGCGGCCCGCCGGAGGTGGGACCGAGCCCACCGGTGCTCCGCCAGCTTCCTCGAATCGGCCGCGCCGTTGGCTCTCAGGAGTGCCTGTGGGTATTATCGTTTCAGCTATCGAACATGAATCGGTGCTCGAGACAGTGAAAGATTTGGAGCGAGATGGTGGTGTGGAGATTCACTACCTTCCGGTCGATCGGCGCGGGTTCGTTGACCTCGTGGCGCTCCGGTCGGCGATCAACGAGCGAGTGGTGCTCGTCTCGGTGATGTACGCGAACAACGAGATCGGCACGGTCCAACCCATCGCCGAGATTGCTCGAATCATCAAAGAGTTCCGGCAGGACCAGGGAACGGCGGATGGCTACCCGCTCCTCCACACTGATGCCGTACAGGCGTTCCAGTACCTCAGCTGTGACGTGAAGCGTCTCGGCGTAGACCTCATGACCCTCTCGGCGCACAAGATCTACGGACCGAAAGGAATAGGCGCTCTGTACGTGGGGTCTAGGGTTCAGGGTGTAGGGTCTAGTAAAAAAGACCTAAACCCTAGTGGCTATACCCTACACCCCATTATTACTGGTGGCGGCCAGGAGTTCGGGTTGCGCTCCGGGACCGAGCATGTTGCCTCGATCGTCGGGTTCGCGGAGGCTGCCCGGCTCGTCGCTGCGCGACAGGATCGGGAGGCCAGGCGGGTTGCCGCCCTGCGGCGACACCTCTGGCACGAAATCGCGCGCATAGCTCCGGGGACAGCTGTGAACGGCTGCGAGCCCGGCGATGGGAACTCCCTCCCCAACGTACTCAACATTTCCATCCCAGGCGAGAGTAGCCAAGACCTGCTCATCAAGCTTGACCTCGTGGGTGTGGCGACTGCGTCTGGGTCGGCGTGCGCGGCCCGGACCACGAAGCCATCGCATGTGCTCATGGCGCTTGGCTGCGCACCTGGGCACATCCGCTCGAGCCTCCGGCTCAGCCTCGGGAGGCCGACCACGCGCGCGGAGCTCGTGACGGCTGTGCGACGGCTCAAGCGGGTGTTGCACTCGACGTAACGAAACTGGCTAAGCCTCGTACCACCGTGTGAGGTTGCGCGCGGCGCGAGTTGCAGAACGGGAGCCGCGCGTTACAATGAATCCATGAACACCACCATCAGGAACGTGCTCGGCGTGGCCATCACCATCGGCATTCTCGCGGTTGGCGCCTCGGCGTGGTCCTACGTCCGCTCCTACGGTGATGCTATCCAACCCTCATCATTCCGGAGCTTCTCGGTCACGGGCGAGGGAAGAGTGGTTGCGGTGCCCGACGTGGCGCGGTTCACCTTTAGCGTGGTCACGGAGGGCGGGACCGACGTTGCCCGCGTCCAAGAGGAGAATACGGCCAAGGTAAACCGCGGCATTGAGTTCGTGAAATCGTTGCAGGTCGAAGCCAAGGACATCAAGACCTTGAGCTACCAGATCGAACCGCGCTACCAGTACTACAGCTGCCCGCGGGAAGGCGCGGTGAGCCCGTGTCCGCCGCCGGAGATCGTCGGCTACACGGTCACCCAGTCCGTGCAGGTGACGGTGCGTGATTTCGCGAAGATCGGCAACCTCCTCGGTGGCGTCGTGAAGGAGGGAGCTAACTCGGTGTCGTCCCTCTCCTTCACCGTGGATGATCCTACTGCACTTGAATCCAGGGCCCGTGCGGAGGCAATCGGGAAGGCCCAGGAGCAGGCGCGCACGGTCTCCCGCGCAGCTGGCTTTAGCCTGGGGCGGCTCCTCGGCATTGACGAAGGTGGGGTACGCCCGATCCCGTACTACGCCGAGGCCTACGGGAAGGGTGGCGGGGATAGCATGCCGGTTCCGACCATCGAACCCGGTTCCCAAGAGGTTACCGTGGAGGTGACGCTCCGGTACGAGATCAGGTAGCGCCGCGCCCATTCCAGTTTCCGTACCGCTATGTCGAAGAAGCTGCTCTCCATCGTCATCGCATCGTCCCTGATCGGGGGCGTGGTGGGCTCTGCGGTGGCCGCGCGCTTCGCGAGCGCTTCCGTTTGGGATGACGTGCTGAATTTTCTCCGTGGTGCTCCGACCTCAACGGCTCCGGTTGCTCCCGCGTTGCCGCGTCCGGAGCGCCAGGCCACACTCTACCAGCCGGCAGTTGACTACGAGCAGGCGATCGTGCAAGCGGTCGAGGAGGCGGCTCCCTCTGTGGTTTCCATTGTCATCTCCAAAGACCTCCCGATCATTGAGCAGTGTCCCTACGATCCCTTTGGCGACGTGCCACCGCAATTCCGTGATTTCTTTGGAGGCGGCTTTGAATTTTTGCAACCCTGCCAGAAGGGCACGAAGAAGCAGGAGGTGGGGGGCGGCAGCGGCTTCCTCATCTCCTCGGACGGGCTCATCCTCACCAATAGGCATGTGGTCACCGACGCAGCCGCAGAGTACACCGTGCTCACGAACGACGGGAAGAAGTACACCGCGAAAGTGCTCGCCCGTGACCCGGTCCAGGACCTCGCGGTTATCAAAGTTGCCATGAGCGGTGCCCCCGCGGCGAAGCTCGGGAACTCAGACGCGGTTAAGCTCGGCCAGACGGCGATTGCCATCGGGAACTCGCTGGGGGAGTTTCGGAACACAGTCTCCGTCGGCGTCATCTCTGGCCTCGCGCGGGACATCACGGCCTCGGGGCAGGGGATTGGTTCAGAAACCATCCAGGGGGTGATCCAGACCGATGCGGCGATCAATCCGGGCAACTCCGGCGGTCCGCTCCTGAATTTGAGGGGGGAGGTAATCGGTATTAATACTGCTATTGCGGCCGGCGCCCAGAACATCGGCTTCGCCATACCTATCAACCGAGCGAAGCGGGCGATCGATTCGGTACGGCAGACCGGCAAAATCAAGACGCCCTACCTGGGCATTCGGTACCTCATGGTTACCGATGAGTTCGCCAAGCGGCAGCAGCTCCCCGTAGCCTACGGTGCGCTCATTCGCGGCACGGAGGATGGCCCTGGCGTGATCCCCGGTTCGCCGGCGGAGAAAGCCGGTCTCAAGGCAGAAGACATTATACTTGAGGTGAACGGCAAGAAGGTTGAAGGCAGCGCTACCATCGGGTCGGTCGTGCAGGAGCGCTCGATTGGCGACACGCTTACGCTCAAGGTGCAGCGGGGCAAGGACACACTCACCCTCACGGTCAAACTTGGGGAGCGGCCGACCAGCGAGTAGGGGAGTGCCCGGGCATAGCTGCCGGACCTTGCGCCATCCGTAGCGCTCGTGCGGCAACTTGATTTAACGCGGATTTTTTTGCACACTAGGAGAAACGATTATCTTCATGCCTAACTTCCACCGTTTCACCATTAAGGCTCAGGAGGCGCTCCAGAGTGCCCAGGAGCTCGTCGGTCGCTACCAGCACGGCGAGGTGAAGGCACTCCATCTCCTGGCGGCGCTCCTCGGTGATGAGGCTACGCTCGTACGCCCGCTGCTCTTGAAGGGAGGGGTGAACCTCGGCGCCCTCGAGCGCGAGCTCGAGGGGCAGCTCACGCGTTTGCCGAAAATCTTCACCATGGGTGGGAACGTCTCACAGCTCTACCTCTCCCAGGAGCTCATGCGGATCCTCGACCAGGCAGCGGAGGTTGCCCAGCGGCACAAGGATGAGTTCATTTCGTGTGAGCACATCGTGCTTGCCATTGCCAACGTGCCCTCTGCGGCGCAGGAGCTCCTCGTACGTTTCGGGGTGCGGCGCGAGGTGCTCCTCCGGGCGCTTGCGGAGCTCCGCGGCTCGACCCGGGTGACCGATGAGACGCCCGAGAGCAAGTTCCAGGTGCTCGACAAGTATGCGATCAACCTTACCGAGAAGGCGCGCCAGGGGAAGCTTGACCCGGTGATTGGCCGCGAGGGAGAGCTCCGCCGCCTCACCCAGATTCTCTCCCGGAGAACCAAGAACAACCCGGTCCTGATCGGCGAGCCCGGCGTGGGAAAAACTGCGATCGTGGAAGGATTGGCGCAGCGCATTGTCTCGGGGGATGTGCCGGAATCGCTCAAGAAGCGGGAAATTGTGGCGCTCGACCTCGGAGCTCTGATCGCCGGGACGAAGTTCCGCGGCGAATTCGAAGACCGGCTCAAGGCGTTCCTCCGCGAGATCGAGCAGGCGTCGGGGCGCATCATCCTCTTCATCGACGAGATTCACATGATTGTGGGTGCGGGGGCTGCCGAGGGTGCGATTGATGCCGCGAACATCTTAAAACCCGCGCTCTCGCGGGGCGAGCTCCACGCGATTGGCGCCACCACCCTCAAGGAGTACCAGAAGCATATCGAGAAGGACGCGGCGCTCGAGCGCCGGCTCCAGCCGATCATAGTTGACGAGCCGTCCATTGAGGACTCCGTGGCGATCCTCCGCGGGCTCAAGGAGAAGTACGAGATGCACCATGGTCTCAAGATCACGGATGAGGCGATCGTGGCGGCGGTAAACCTGAGCGCCCGATACATTACCGATCGGTTCCTGCCGGATAAGGCGGTGGACCTCATCGACGAGGCAGCAGCCGCGCGCCGGCTTGAGTCTGACAGCGTGCCGGGAGAGCTTGAGCATCTGCGGAAGGAGCTCACGCGCCTTGAGATTGAACGATCCGCGCTCGCGAAGGAGAGCGTGAAGGGCAAGAAAACCGCGCGCCTCCGGGAAGTGGAGAAGCTGCTCTCCGGGCTCAAGGCAGAAGCCGAGGTGATGTCCAAGCGGTGGCAAGCCGAGAAGGCAACGTTCGAAAAGTTCCACGGGCTCCGCAAGCGCATGGATGACCTCCACCGTGAGTCAGAGATCGCCGAGCGGGCCGGTGAACTCGAGCGGGTGGCCCAAATTCGCTACGGCGAGCTGCCCGCAGCCGAGAAAGAGTACCATTCCTTCGAGCAGCAGCAGCGGCGGGCAGGCACGGGAGCTACGAAGCGTGGCAAAAGGCGGCAGCCCAAGGTGGCAGGCGAGCGGTTCATTCGGGAAACCGTTGAGGAAGATGACATCGCCGCGGTGGTGTGGCGGTGGACCGGTATCCCGGTCGCCCGCATGCTCGAGACCGAGCTGCACAAGCTCTCCCGCATCGAGAACGTGCTGCGAGAGCGCGTGGTTGGCCAGGAGGAAGCGATCGGGGGGGTGAGCCGTGCCCTGCGGCGTTCACGCACCGGCCTCGCCGACGAGGATCGCCCTGCCGGGTCCTTCATGTTCCTGGGTCCCACGGGGGTAGGGAAAACCGAGCTTGCCCGGACGCTCGCCGAATTCATGTTCAATGACGAGAAAGCGTTGATTCGGGTGGACATGTCCGAGTACATGGAGCGCCACACCGTGGCGCGCCTGATCGGCTCCCCACCCGGCTACGTGGGTTACGAGGAAGGCGGCCAGCTCACCGAACTGGTTCGCCACCGCCCCTACAGCCTCATTCTCTTTGATGAGGTGGAGAAGGCACATCCCGAGGTGTTCAATATTCTCCTCCAGGTGCTGGACAACGGACGCTTGACTGACGGGAAGGGGCGGATGGTGAACTTCAAGAACGCCGTCATCATTCTTACCTCAAACGTGGGCAGCCACTACTTCCAAGAGCTGTCCCGGCTCGGGTTCGGCGCCGCCGACCGGGAGGAGCTCAAATCAAAGGAGGAACAGTTCCGTGATAAGGTGATGGAGGCGCTCCGGGAGACCTTCCGCCCCGAGTTCCTGAACCGTCTCGATGAGATTGTTATCTTCAACGTGCTCACCCCGGCGCACATTGCCAAAATCGTCGATATCCAGCTCACCCGGCTTGAGGAGCGGCTCGAGAAGAAGGGGATCCTCCTGAACGTGCGGCCGGAGGTAAAGGCCTACCTCGTCGAGCATGGCTTCGATCCGGACTACGGCGCCCGCCCGATCAAGCGGCTCATCCAGAAGGTGATCGTCGATGCGCTCGCCGACCGGCTGGTGCGCGGGGACGTCAAAGATGGAAAGAAGGTTCACGTTTCGCTTAGCAAGGAACATCGAGTGGAGATCTCCGTCTAGAGCCCTACTCCTGCTCGCCGCGCTCGCCCTCGCCACGCGGTACGGCTTCGCGTGGTGGGTGGTCGTCCTCCTGGGCGCGCTCTTCGTGACGTTTTTTGTAGAGCTGCCGCACCGGCGCTCCATAGCCGTTTCCTACTGGCTCTTCGCGCTCTCGAGTGCGGCTGGGGCGTACCTCATCGGACATGCGCCGATGGAGGCACTCGGCGCCCTCCCCGTTGCGCTCGTCGCAACGCTTACCACCGGTGCCGTACTCATTGCCATCCTGCGCTCGGGCCAGGCGCCCGCCGGCCACCAGCCGATCAGCTACGCGGTGCTCGGCACCGTTATCATGTTCACTTGGCTCTTGACCGTAGAGGCGGTTGGATCCCACGGCCCTGCTGTACCTTCACCGCTCGCCGCGCTTGCCGTCTTCGTGTCGGTGACGCTCCTCCTCCGCGAAGCGTTCCTCTCTGCCGGGGCGCCCCCCGGCCGGCGCACCTGGGTTGCGGCCGCCGCTGCTGGCCTTGCGGCCGCAGAGCTCCAGCTCGTACTCACGTTCCTCCCGCTCGGGCCCATCAACACCGCAGCGTTCCTTACGCTCTTCAGCTTCCTCGCCCGTGACAGCCTCGTCGCGCACTTTCGGGGCACGCTTGACCTCACCGGTGTCCTCCGATCCCTCACCGTCCTCGTGGTCCTCACCATGCTCATTTTTGCCGCCTCGCGTTGGTCGGTGTAGCCGGTTTAGGGATACCAAAGGGTCGGACGTAACGCACATCGCACATGGTCGTTCTATAAAGGAAGCTTCGCTGACAGGGGAGTTATCCACAGGTAGGACCTTAAGAAAGAAGCTAGTGTTTTGCTATACTACTCGGGAAGTTAGCTTGGGGTGAGGCTGAGCTACTTCGCGAACCAGCTACGGGCGACCGGAAACCCTGGCGGCGTGAGCCGCTTGCTATCCGTCGCCGGTGCCAGGTTCCGGTGTGCCCCATGCCTCGCTCCACCAGCGAGCTTTTTCATTCAATATCGAACACTGTTCTTTGCACTTTCCGCCACTTGCCCTCCCGCCGATCCTCACCAGAAGCGGCGAGCTCCCGCTCCACTGCGGGACTTGGAAGGTGAGCGGTTAGGTCGAGCGAAGTGCAGTGCCCCTGACACAGAGAAAGGTCGACGATCCACAGTATGCTGTTGGATCGAACAGCACAGTAATAGAAAAGAAAGTCGAAAAATAAAAACAACATAAATGAATACCGTAGCAAGAAAAATTGCATCGGTGGGGCTCTCCGTCACCATGGCGGTGTGGCTCTCCGGTGCTACCATGATTATTCCAGCAGCTTCGGCTGCAACGACCGAGGAGCTCCAGGCGCAGATCGCGCAGCTCCTCACCATGATCCAGTCGCTCCAGGCACAGCTCTCTGTTGCGCAGGGCAGCCCAGCCCCAGCCACCACGTTCACCCAAAACCTCACATTGGGTAGCAAGGGGGCGGAGGTGAAAGCCCTCCAGCAGTGGCTTAACGCCAAGGGCTACCCGGTAGCCGCGAGCGGCCCCGGATCGCCTGGCAGCGAGTCAACCTACTTTGGCTCCAAGACGGCAGCGGCTCTCGCGAAGTGGCAGGCGGCGAATGGCATTTCTCCCGCCGTTGGCTACTTCGGACCGAAGACGCGCGCGGCCATTGCGGCAATGTCACCAGCGCCCGGGCCAGGGCCCTCGCCCGTACCGATCCCAGCGACCGGTCTCGCGGCGAGCCTTGCCTCGGACACGCCCGGTGAGAACGCCGTTCCGAAGGGTGCCGGGAACGTTACCTACACCAAGTTCAACTTGGCGGGGAGCGGTACCGTGAACACGGTGACGGTCAAGCGCGTCGGTGCCGGTCAGGCGACCGATTTCTCGAACGTCTACCTCTACGACGGCCCGGTCCGTTTGACTTCCGGCCGATCGGTCAACACCTCATCGCACGAGGCGACCTTTACCGGGTTGAACCTGGCGGTGAGCGGCGTGAAGATGCTCTCGGTGATCGCGGATATGGCGGCTGGCGCGGGAGCGGCTGGCCGGAACGCCTTCTCGGTGACGGCGGTGAATGCCGACGTGGCAGTCACCGGCCTCCCGGTCACGGGTAAGGAGATGACCGTCTCTGCGGCCACATCCGGAACGCTCACGATTGCGAAGTCTGGGAGCCTTGGCAACCCGAACATCGGGCAGCCGGGCGCCGCGGTTTCGCAGTTCAAGCTCACCACCGCGAACGAGGACATTAAAATCTCACGCATTGCGATGTTCTCGGGTGGCACAACCTCCAAGTCGAACCTCACAACCTTCGTCTTGCAGGACCTCGCGGGCAACACGCTCGCGACCGCCTCCGGGGTGAACGCGAAGGATCTCATTGTCTTCGACCTCGCGAGCCCCGTGACCATCCTCAAGGGTGACAGCAAGGACTTCAAGGTCCTGGCTAGCATCGGTGGGGCGGCGAAGCGCAACGACACGATCGCCCTCTACATCGATGAGGCGAACGACGTCTACGGCGTGGGGCAGCAGTACGGCCAGGGTGCCACGGTCACGAAGACCATGGACTCGACCGCTGCGAACCACCACGTCCTCACCATCCAGGGCGCGACCCTAACCACGACTTTCCTCGGCCCCAACACGGGCGACATTAAGAAGAACGGCAAGGACCAGGTCCTCTACCGCTTCTCGATGGCTGCCGCGAACAACGTTGAGGTCAGGAAGCTCCACGCCTCGATCGCGACGACCGCTGGATCGCTCATCGGCGACAGCCAGCTCACCGACTTCAAGGTGGTGGATGAGGCGACGGGGGTAACCGTCGCGGGTCCCTCGGACGTGACGATCGCGAACATTGATGCGGTCACCGGGGTGAACTTCACGGACATCTTCAACGTGAACGCGGGCCAGACCCGGACGTTCAAGATGACCGCGGACATCCCGACCGACTGGGACAACAGCGACGCCATCCGCGTCACCCTCACCGCGTTTGCGGCGAGCGCTGACGTCAAGAACTTGGATAACAACCAGTTCCTGGTGGCGGCAGAGATCACGCCTTCGACGGCCCTCCAGGGCAACACCCAGACCGTGAAGGCGCCGACCCTCGAGCTTAGCTTGGCTGGTAACCCGGCCTCGCAGAGCTTCGTGAAGGGGACGCAGGCGGTGCCCTTCGTGGGTATCGGGCTCCGGGCCATCGCGGACGACATCAAGGTGACCACGATCAAGGTCACCTCAACGTCGGCTTCAACGGGCCAGACCGATGCCATGGCGATTGCGGACCTCCAGAACTTCGCGCTCTACGACGGCGACACGCGGATCTCCGACATTAAGTCGCTGGCCACGTTTAACGCCTCTAGTGCGGATGCCACGTTCTCGAACCTAAGCTTCGTGATCGCGAAGGGCCAGAGCAAGACCCTTGTCCTGAAGGGCAACCTCTCGGTCTCAGCGACAAGCAACAACACGTACTCGATCGGTATCCGTGTGGCGACGACCTCGAACACGGCGGGGAGCGATATCGTGGCGGTTGACTCGGAAGGCAACGAGCCGACCTACACCAGCTCATTCAACGGCCCCGGGTTGAACATGCTTGCCGATCGGGTGATCACCGTTCTCTCGGCCGGCACGATCACGATTGCGACGGCGCCGGACGACGTCGAGAGCAAGGCCGGGATCATAACGACGAGTGCCTCGAAGACGGTCCTCGGCAAGTTCCGCATCACCGCGGCCAACGAGGCTCTGACGATCAAGAAAATGAAACTCTTGGTCAACAACGATTCCTCGACCGCAGCCTCGGCGACCTCAACCGCGGAGGTGACGAAGGTCTACCTCTACGACGGCTCGACGCAGATCGGCTCAACCGCTGGGTACACCCCCATCGGCTCGGGTTCGGCAGCGGGGGATGTCGTGATTGAAGACCTCGGCTTGGTGGTCCCGAAGGACGGCACGAAGACCCTGACGGTGAAGGCGGACACGAACACGATCGCAAGCGGCGCGACCTCTGGCCGCTCGGTCTACGTCCACTTCAAGGACGGAGCCGTAGCCGCTGATGGCTTCGAGGCGACCGGTTCTGCCTCCACGATCTACGATGTCGGCTCGGCCGGTGGCGCCAAGGGTAACCTGAAGGTTCTCTACAAGACCTACCCAGGGATTACCGTGGCCTCGCCTGGCGGCACGGTCTTGACGAATGGCTCGAACGACCTCATCAAGTTCACCGTGACGAACAAGAGCTCGAACGAGCAGATCTCGTGGAACGTCGTGAGCTTCAATGTGAGCGCGGCAGCGGCAACGGTACCGTTGTTCAAGGTAAGCGGTGCATTTGACCCGGCTGCAACCTTTACGCTCCGCGACATGACGAACAGCGTAAACCTCACGATCACGACGACCGCGACGGCAGGCGCCCCAACGGCTGGTAACTACACGTTCTACCTCGGCACCGAGGAAGTCATTCCTGCGGGTGCCTCGAGGGAGTACAAGATTACCGGCAGCGTGATCGCCCCGGGGAGCAACTCGTCGGTTTCGACGCAGTTGGTGCTCCGACAGGACACCTCCACGGCTTCGATCACGAAGGGTGTAGCGTATGCAACGGCGAGAGCCACCGGCAGCGCTGGTGGCGACGCGGTGGTTGACGACGCTGACTCTGGTTTCGTCTGGTCCGACAACTCGGCAACGGCACACGCGTTGACGACAGCCGACTGGGCGAACGGTGTCTACGTGGATACCTACCCGTCTGACATCTTCACTCGTCAGAACTAGCATTCCTTGAGAGCTAGCAAAGCCCCGCCTTCGGGCGGGGCTTTGTTTTTGCTGTCCCAGGGCTCTCCGTTGTGGATGGGTGAGGAATCTTCTACCATTGAGTAGGCTACTGGCTTATCCATCATGAAACCGCTCTCCGGCTTGCGTACCGTCATAGTGGTACTCCTCTTCCTCTTTGCCGCTACGCCGCTCGTGACGAGCAGCTCGCTCTTCCTTGCACCCTTTGTGTTCCCGAAAGCCCTTTTCTACCGGAGCGTTCTTGAGATCTCCCTCCTCCTCTTTAGCGTCTATATTGCCCTGGCACTCCGAGGCCGAGCGACCTTGGTGGGCGCCCTGCCCGGTATCGCGCCCCGTCGGCTCAGCAAGAACCTTCTCCTCAGGTTCGTCGTGCTTTTCCTTGTCTCCGCTGCCATCTCCTCCGTCCTGGCCACCAATGCCTACCGGGCATTCTTCGGCGACCTCGAGCGAGGAGAAGGGCTCTACGGGGTAATCCACTACCTTATCTTCCTCGTGCTCGCGCTCCTCCTCTTTACCGGGAAGGACTGGCTGCGGTTCTTTAAAATTTCGCTCGTGGTTGGGTGGGTCTCTATACTCTACGCCTGGCTCCAGTACTTCCTGGTGACCAAGTTTCCGTTCGCGCTCGCCCCCGCCTCGCAGCCGGGATCGTTCTCCGGGAACCCTGCCTACCTCGCGGAGTACCTCATTCTCCTCCTCGGAGTCACGGCGATTGTTTACTGGAGCTCACCACGGCGGAGCTTCTGGTGGTATGCGTCGCTTGCGACCGCTGGAGCCTCGGTTGCCACCATTTTTATAACCGCAGTTCGTGGTGCCATCATCGGGCTTGCTGCGGGGGCGCTTGTCCTTGCCATCTACCTGGTTTGGCGCGGCGCCCGCCGGGTGCGCCTCGCTGGTGCCATAGTCCTCGCCGGGCTCGTGGTTTTGGTAGTCGGGTTTTTGCTCACGCGCGCCTCACCGCTCTGGCTCAAGGTGCCCGGCTTCGGACGTCTCACCAGTGTGTCCCTCACGAATCCCTCCGTGGTGACACGCCTCATCGCGCTCAAGGTTGGTTTCTCGGCATGGCAGGAGCGCCCGATCCTCGGCTGGGGCATGGAAAACTTCAACATCGCCTACAACCGGCACTTCGATCCCCTCTACTCGTACTTCGCCGAAGACTGGTTCGACCGGGCGCACAACCGGCTCGTTGACGTGCTCGTGACGCAGGGGGTATTCGGTCTCCTCGCCTTCCTGGGGATGTTCGTTGCGTTGTTCCGCTCGCTCGCTCTGCTCGCACGCCGCGCGCGTGATGGCGTTGCCGCCGCAGGGCCGGGTCTCCGTGCGGCCGTAGCGCTCTCCGCGCCGATCCTGATCGCCGTCACGGTGGCGCACTTCGTGCAGAACCTGTTCCTCTTCGACCAGATTACCTCCTACGTGCTCTTCTTTACCCTGCTTGGTCTCGTGGTGGCAGCGGAGGAAGGCGCTGCGGCTTCGTCGGCACCGGACAGCGGCGGCCCAGCGCCTCACGCCACGCGCTACCGGTGGGTTGCCGCGCCGGCAGCGGTACTCGTCGCCGTCGCCATCGGCTACTCGCTCTACACGTGGAACTACCTACCTGCCTACCAGGCGTCGGCGTTCGGCGCTGCCATTAAAACACGTGTCGGACAAAGAATCTTCGCCGCGGCGGATACCTTCCTCACCCCGTACAACTTTGCGCAGATGGAGATCCGTGCGAAGTTTGTGGAGCTCATGTACAGCGGCGGCCTCCTCACGAACAAAAAGTTTGACCCGCTCGTGAACCGTTCCCTCGATGCGCTTGAAGAGGTGGTGAATCGTGAACCCTATGAGCCGAGGAACTTCACCCGCCTCGTCGAGGCGTACAACGAGCGGGCCAAGGATGATCCGTCCATTTTCCCTCGGTCCGAAGCGTTTGCGCGGCGGGCGCTCGCCCTCTCACCGGACCGGCAGGCGCTCCGCTACCTGCTCTCGTTTGCGCTCTCTGGAGAGGGAAAGCATGAAGAATCCATTGCGGTGGTGCGCCAGGCGCTTGCCCTCGAGCCGAGGTCAGCCAAGGCGCACTACCTTCTTGGGGTTGCCTTGCTCCTCGCCGCTGACTCCGATCAGCACCAGGGGACACCAGAGCAGGCGACCTACCGCGCCGAGGCGGAGCAAGAGCTTGACCTTGCGCGGGAGTGGGGTCGGAAAGAGCTCGGCCGCGACGTGGCCTACCAGGGGAGTGACCTCACGAACACCCAGTACTACCTGTTCCTCGAGAGTGACCTCAAGAACATGGTCGTGATGTACCGGACGCTGGGGGAGCCAGAGAAAATGGTGGATCTCCTTGAGGTTTTGACCTGGTTCCACCCCACGAACAAGGACTACCGGTACGACGCGATCATAGTGTATCGGAGCCTGCGCGATGCCGACGGGGTTATCCGTCACGCCGAGGCCTTGAAGCGCATCGACCCGTCGCTCGCCGACCAAATGGATGTGCTGACTGACCTCGCCAGGAAGCAGAACTGGGAGATACTTGACACGCTCTAGGGCCGCCGCACGGCCTACACCTCGATCGTCGAAGTCTTTCCCGGGAGTGAACCGACGAATTGGTCCAGCGCCTCGTGGAGCTCTCCAGGTGCCGCGGTGAGCGACGCTTCTAACCTGGCAAGCCTATCCGTAACCTCGGTGGCCAGGGGCACTTCATTACCCTTCGTTATGAAAATTTTATCCCACTGCGTTGCGCCGATGCGTCGCTCTTCGTTGCTGAAGATCTCCTCAAAGATTTTTTCCCCAGAGCGCACCCCGGTGTAGACGATCGGGATATCAACGTCCGGTACCAACCCGGCGAGCCGAACGGTTTCACGCGCGAGGTCGTCAATCTTGACCGGCATGCCCATGTCGAGCATAAAGATTTCTCCACCCGCGCCAACCGCGCCTGCCTCCATGACGAGGAGCGCCGCCTCGGGGATGGTCATGAAGTAGCGGGTCATGTCTGGGTGGGTGACGGTGATCGCCGCCCGGCGCCGGATCTGTTCCTGGAAGAGCGGGATGACGCTTCCCCGAGAGCCAATGACGTTGCCGAATCGCACCGCGATGAATCGGGTTGCCCCAGCTCCGTTCAAGGCCTGGGTGGCGATCTCTGCGGCACGCTTGGTTTTCCCCATGACGGAGGTGGGCCGGATAGCTTTGTCGGTGGAGATGAGGACAAACTTAGGTACCCCGTGGGCACAGGCCGCTCGGGCGACGTTCAGAGTCCCGAACACGTTAGTGGCCACCGCCTCCTCCGGAAAATCCTCCATGAGCGGCACGTGCTTGTACGCGGCGGCATGGAAGATGATATCGGGGCGGTAACCTTCCACAAGATGGTTTACCTTGCGGCGGTCGATGATGCTTGCAACGATCGGCACGAGGCGATCTCGTGCGGAAGGTTGCGTCATGCAGAGTTCCGCGTGGAGGTCAAAGAGGCCGCTCTCGTTGAAGTCGAGGAGGATGAGCCGGCGTGGGCTGAAGGTGAGACATTGCCTGGCAAGCTCCGAGCCGATCGAACCGGCTGCCCCGGTGACCATCACCACCCGATCCTTAATGAAGGAAGCAATCTGCTTGGTGTCGATCTTGGCCGGGTTCCGTCCTAGGAGGTCCTCCACCTGGATTTCTCGGAGGTCGGTGAGCTTTGCCGCCCCCGAGAGGAGCTCGTGGGTGGCGGGAACGATTTTCACGTTTGGGATGCCGGCGGTGCGCGTGAGCGTGACCGCCTCGCGGATGGTCTGCGCCTGCGCTGAGGTGAGGGCAATGATGACCTGGCGGACCGGCTGCTCGGCCGCTATCGCGGGAATGCGGCTGATGGGTCCCAACACGGGAACGCCGTGGATGGAGGAGTTCTGCTTGGCTGGGCTGTTGTCCACGATGCCGATGGGCCGGTACCCGCTTCCCTTGAGGAGCGTCCGGAGCAAGGCCTCTCCCTCGTCGCCCGCCCCCACAATGAGTGTCTCCACGGCTTCAGGAGTGGTGCGGTGCGGGACGAGTTCGTTCAGTGCCCGTTTGGCAATGCGAATTGCCCCGGTGGCGAGGAGGCTGAACACGTAGTTGACGACCAAGACCGATCCGGGAAATCCGCCGAAGAGCTCGGTGCGGTCACGGAGCGCGAGGGCCGCGATGGCGAAGAGCGCGTTCGAGTAGGTGATCGCCTTGAGGAGTTTGGTGAGCTCCGAGAGGCTGACGAAGGCCCACGTGAAGGCGTAGAGCCGCCCCCGCCAGAGGAAGAAGAGGTTCAGCGCCGCGAGGATCGCCGCGTACGTCCACAGGTTGCGGCGGTATGTTTCTGGTACGGCACCCTCGAAGCGGATAAGGAACGCTGCCCACACCGCGAGCATGGAAAGAACTGCGTCGGCAATGCCGAACGCGAGTATTTTCCTTGCGCGAAGGAGGTTAATGAAGTTGCTCACGGTAGAGTGAGCGTACAATAGCAGCTTCCGACCGTCAACCTCCGCGGACGCCCGGCGGCTACCCGCGGTAGAACTTTGTGACCGCGGCGATGACGAGGTCCACCTGCTCGTCGGTGAGCTCGGGGTACATGGGGAGCGAGAGCACCTCAGTGCAGATCCGTTCGGTCTCTGGAAGGTGGATGTCGTTTGGGAGGAGGAGTTCCTCTCGGTACGTGGGGACTGGCCACGAAATAATAGTTTCCACCCCTTCGCGCTCGAGGTGCGCCTTGAGCTCGTCGCGTCGCGGCGTGCGCACCACGTAGTTTGTGTAGGTATCGTGGAACCGTGGATGGTCGAAGTGGGGGAGCGCGAGCTCCGGGAAGCCGGAAAGCCCTTGGCGGTACCGTTCAGCGATTGCCCGCCGGCGCTCGAGCCAGGAGGGGAAATATTTAAACTTGACGTTCAGGAGGGCTGCGTGGAGGTTGTCCATAATTAGGTTGTGGCTGTGGTACTTGAAGTGACGTGTCTCGCGATCCTCGCCGTTGTACCGCATGAGGCGGACCTTCTCGGCGACCTCGGGGTCGTCGGTGGTAACCACGCCGTTGTTGCCGAAGCCGCCGAGCGTCTTGGCCCAGTAGAGGCTGAAAGCCCCGGCCGCCCCGAAGGAACCCGCTTTCTTCCAGGTACCATCGTGGAGCTGGAGCCCCGCCCCCAGGGCCTGCGCCGCGTCCTCAATGACGAGGAGACCCTTGCGCTTCGCGATATCCAGGATTGGCTCCATGTCGCAGCAGCGGCCGTTGAGGTGCACCGGTTCAATCGCCTTGGTGCGTTTGGTGAGCGCCTGCTCGATGAGTGCCGGGTTTATGTTGAAATCCTTGCCGACATCGATGAGGACCGGCTTGGCGCCCAAGAGGTACGGGATGGAAATCGAGGCGATGAACGTGTGCGCCACCGTGATAACCTCGTCGCCCGCGCCGATGCCGGCAGCGCGCATGCCTAGCCAGATAGCGGAAGTACCGGAGTTCACGCCGATGGCGTACCGTGTGCCGACGAATTGGGCGAAGCTCTCCTCGAACTGTGCGAGGTCCTTGCGCAACACGATATCCCCCCGCGAGAGCACGTCGTCAAAGGCCGCGATGAACTCATCGCGGTGGTCCTGGTACTGCTGCTGCGGATTGGCGAAGCGAACGCGGTAGGCCATGTTCGTCAGAGTCGAATGTAGGCAGGGTTAGGTTCCCCGTACGATTTCAGTATTGCTGCCCTTGTCTCCGCAGGACTCATCGGGAGGTACGTCTTCATCCCCGGAAGTTTGTCTAGGAAATCCACTTCCTCGTTTTCCCGGAGGAGGTTGTGGCTGAACCCAAGGAACGTGTACTTCTCGCTCCCCCTAACACCCAAAATTTTCACATTTGCCTTATGCATGCAGATAGCATTTCGTACCATCTCGTGCACCCGGAACGTGACGAAGTTAATCATAGAGTAGAGGTAGGGCTTCTTGCCGCTCAAGGCGAGAGCAGCGGCAATAATAGTTGAACTGGCTTCGGTCACGCCAAAATTAAAGTAGCGCTCCGGGTAGAGTTTTTGAAATTTCTCAGCATAGTTGAAACCGACATCTGGGATGATAAAAACAATATCCTTGTCTTTTTCCGCCAGCTCGCAGAGCGTGTCGATGAAAACCCGGCGGTTATCTGACTGTTGAACTATTTCAGCCATGTAACTCGGTTAGCGCTTCCTGGTATTCCTCTTCCGAGAGGTTCTTGTAGTGGTAGAGATTGTTATTTTCCGCTCTTTTCCACCCCTTTCCCTTAATGGTATCGCAGATGATCATCGTAGGAGATGATGGAGCTAGACCCTCAACGGCCTTTCCGATCGCTTCGAAGTCATGGCCGTCTATTCTTTGAACCACCCAGCCGAAAGGTGCTACCCGTTCATCGAGCGGTTCGATGTTCAAAATCTCCTTGGTTGGTCCCATTGCCTGGAACCGGTTGTTGTCCACCCACACTACGAGGTTTGCGAGGTTATGTTGCTTGGCGATGAGGATCGATTCCCATACCGTTCCTATCTGCATTTCTCCGTCGCTCGCGAGGACATGAACCCTTCCCTCTTCTTTGTTCATTTTCTTGGCCAGCGCGAAGCCGACCCCAGCGGGGAGGCCGTACCCCATGCTCCCGCCTGCGAACTCTAAGCCGAACTTTCCCTGTGGTTCCACGAGGCCGATGTACACCTTTTCGCCCGGTTGGCAGTAGCGCTCCAGGTCCTCTCTTGGGACGATTCCCTTCTGCGCCAGAAAATAGTACACGGATGCCGCTACCCAACCCTTGCTCGCGATGAACTTATCCTTCTGGAAGTCCATTTTTTCGAAGAGCACGCTCAAGATATCAATGCAGCTGAAGTTGCTGCCGATGTGGCTCGACTGTGCCCGATAGATCATCTCAAGCACCTTTTTTCTCGCTTCGGTGGCTATGCTGTGGTAATCAATCATTTTTGCAGGTACGCAAGGCTTCTCAATATAGTGGGCAGGAACCCCGCGTCAAAGGTTCCATACAGATGGACTATTACTCATATATATTCATAGCCGCGCATCAACTGCTAAAGAAATATTTTCTTAATGGTGGCAAAGATTATTGTAATATCTGTCCATAAAGACATTTCCCGCACATACTTCATTTGGAGCCGCACCTTCTCCGGGCGGATTCGCTCGAGGTAGATCCGCTCGGTTTCAGCGGTATCTTTGGCTCCGGCGAGGATTGCGGCCTCATTTGAGTTCCAGAGCGAGGCGTAGTCGGTGATGCCTGGCCGAACGGTATAGACGATGCGCTCATCCCCTCGGTAGAGGTTAGCATACTCGGGAACTTCTGGTCGAGGCCCGACTAAACTCATCTCGCCCATGATGACGTTGAAGAGCTGCGGGAGCTCGTCGAGCTTCCACCGGCGCAAGAATCTGCCCACGTTCGTGAGCCGCGGGTCGGCTTCGCGGGTGGAAGGGCCACCCAGCGCTTCGGCATCGGACACCATAGTCCGGAACTTAAAGATTCGGAACGGTTTCCAATCCTTCCCCATCCGAATGCCACGGTAGAATACCGGGCCAGGCGAGTTAAGCTTGATGGCAACCGCAAGCCCCGCGATGAACGGGGAGAGGATAATAGCCCCGAACGAGGCGAGAAACAGATCGAAGAGGCGCTTCGTCATAGCCAGATCAGTTCTACTACATAGTAGAAGAGATAAGCCAAATTTGGAAGCGGGTAATTGACAGATTGGTCATCATATGCTATATTAGCCATAGCTTAGAATTGGAAAATTCTTTTCGCATTAACTACATAGGAGATTTTACGGATGCGAATCGAAACGTTGTACGACGCCGGGTCGTCGAAAACCAAGGAGAATAGTTACGTCGTGTGCATGCCGTTCTTCGGAGTGTTCGATGGGACGCCCGCGCCCTACAGCCCCTCAAACCCGCCGATGGTATTCGGCGACGGCTTGAACGGTGGCGAGATGGTGGCGCGAGAAATTGAGCGGACGTTCTATGCGCTTGAGGATGCTGGTGTGCCGATCGATGAGGTGGTGAGACGGGCAAACCTCGCGGTGGGAAAGATCATGCAGGGCAGGGGCATCCCATTGGACCGCGCCGACCTCTTACCGGGAGCGGCGTTCGCTTTCACCAAGGTCACGCCGGAGACCGTTGAGGTAATCCAGGGCGGCGATACCCTTGCGGTCGTGGGTTTCAAATCGGGCCGGTTTTACGCTACCGAGATCCAGAACTTCCTCGTTGAGAAAAGGCTCAACGAGACGATTGACTCAATTATGAGGCATGTTGCCGACGAATGGAACGTTGACCTTGCTTCGACTGACGAGGGGACGCGGAACCGCGTACGGGCCGAGATGTGGGATCGGTTCTTCCCCATCCTCAGCGAGGCACGCCGGGACAACGTGAACAACCCGGGAGGCCTTATGGGTTACACTTTCTTGAATGGCCAACCTCGCCTGGAACTTACATGGCATCGGAAGGAGTTCCGGACCAGTGAGGTCCAAACGCTCATCCTTTTCACCGATGGCATGGTGCCATGGGAGGTGATGAAGGGCGGTGATTCACATGCGATCGGCCAGGCAATGCTCGAGCGCTACCGTTGCGGAGGGCTCCACCAGGTGCTTGCCGAGGCGCGGCGAGTTGAGGATGCGGCCAAAACGACGAACTACATGAATTTTGCCGAAGCAACGGCAATCGCGATTGAGTTCTAGGAGTGGCTTGGGTTCAGTGCCATAGCAAAAAGCCCCACTCGAAAGAGCGGGGCTTTTCATTTCTTTCAAAAATCACATTTTCCTTTGGTACACAAACAGTACCTTGAAGGCGTACCGCTTGAGGAAAGGGTTTGAGAGGAGGAGCGAGTCCACCCCCTCGAGCGTGTTCACAAGCACGCTGGCGCCGGGGAGATTCCAGAAAGGTATCCCGATGAGCGAGGTGAGATGGAAGAAGCGGAGCTCGATTGGCGTGAGGAGCGTGCGGGCGAACGCGAGATCCTTCATTTTCAAAATGTGCGCAACGGCCCACGCGGTACGAATGCCGCGCCTCTGGTTCAACCACCGCTTGAGGTTGGCGAGCGGGTTGTGGCCCAGGGTCTCGATGCCGATGAGGTAGCCGCCCGGCCGGAGGACACGCTTGATCTCGGCCAAGCCCTTCGCGAAATCGATCGAGGAGAAGGTGCCTCCGTCGAAGACCACGTCGAAGGAGCTATCGGGGAAATCAAGCGCCTCGGCGTCCATCTTGAGGAGTTTGATTTTATCTGCTACGCCGGCGAGCGCGGCGCGTTCCCTTGCGATTACGAGCGACTCCCTAGAGAGATCAATGCCCACCACTTCGTTCGCGCCCATTTTGGCGATCGGCACCGTATGCATGCCGTGGCCGCAACCGTAGTCCAGCACCCGCTTGCCGGGCACGTACTGGCGCAGGAGTTCGTAGGCGAATCGGTAGCTTGCGAAAAGGTTGACGTCGTACCCTTCAACGTCAGTTGGACCGCCGCTCGCGGCGTGCTGTTCCTGCCACTCCCGGGCGAGGCGGTCGTAGTGCTCAATTTCCTCTCGTTTCCTTGGTTCCATTTGGCTACAACGGATAGCCAGCTGCTACCCACTGCTTTGCCCACCGTCGCAGCCGGGCGAAACCCTCGGCGATAAGCTTCGGTTCGCCGGCGAAGGAGAAGCGGAGGTGTCCTTCACCCGACGGTCCGAAAGCGGCGCCTGGGATTACCACCACGCGTGCCTCGCGGAGAATCTTCAGTGCCAGCTTGAACGAATTAATGGTTTGATGTTGCTCACCACGAGCGTGCGGACGGTTTACCTTGACCAAGATGTAGTAGGCACCCATCGGCCGTTGGTACGAGAAGAGTGGTGAGAAGGTATCCAGCTCTCGGCACATGCGTTCCCGGTTCACGGTGAGCTTGCGTACGAATTCCCGGACGGTGCCGGTAGGACCCTTGAGCGCTGCGATGGCCGCTTTCTGGGAAATGGCCGGCGCGCAAATCGTCAAGGCATCGTGCACCTTGAGCATGTGGTCGATAATCCCCTCGTCGGCGAAGGCGTACCCGACGCGGTAGCCGGTCAAGGCATACTTTTTTGAGAAGCTACCACAGAGGATGACCCGATCCCGGATTGCTGGGATGCTCGCCGGAGAGACGTGCCGTACCCCATCGTAGGTGAGGAAATCGTAGGTTTCGTCGGTGATCACAATGAGGTCATGCCGCTGGGCGAGCGCGGCGAGCGCACGAACCTCTCGGGAGGAGAGCACTGCGCCGGTCGGATTCGAGGGGTTGCTCATAAGGATCGCCTTGGTTTTTTTCGTGATGCGCCGCTCGCAAGCTTTGAGATCGAGCCGCCAGCCCTTCTCCTCGATGAGTGGTACGAACGCCGGGGTGCCCCCGAACTGGATGATCTGCTCAATGTGGGAAGCGAACGCCGGCTCGGGGAGGAGCACCTCGTCGCCTGGGTCAATCACGGTAGCCAGGGCACAGGCCATGGCCTCCTGGCAGCCGGTCGTGACCATGACCTCGGCCTTCGGCCGAACGCGGCGGATGCCCTTGGACCGTTCAAGGTGCCGTGCGATGAGCTCGCGGAGCTCGGTGATGCCTGGCTCGAGCGTGTACTTCGCGGTGTCAGGTTCGCGGAGGGCGCGCCGTACCCCGGCCTTCACGTGGGGTGGCGTATCGAAGTAGGGGATGCCCTGGCCGAACGAGATGAGTGATTTGCCGGTTCTCGATTCAAGCTCATCCGCGAGGATAGACATCTCTTTGATGGGCGAGATGACAATCCGCTGCACGCGTCGCGAGATGTTTGTGGTACGAAACGTTTTGCCGGCAGCGGCAATAGCAGATCGGAATCTCATGTCTTCAGTAATACCCAAAAATCAACGTAGAGGAGTTTCCGGTGCTCGTCGATTTTAAAACCCGCCTGTTCCATCACTCGCTCAACGTCTTGGCTGGCGTGGTAACCATCACCAATTGCCCCCTGGTGGTCGGAGTCGATCCAGTTTTTTCTGCCGTGAAGGCGGCTGTAGGTTTTCCTCATCCAATCCGGAGCCCGTACCACGTGATGCTTGTAGGTAAGCCAATTCATAACAAAAATAAACCAAGCGCGGTGGGGAATGGTAATGAGCGCAATGCCGCCCTGGCGGAGATAGCGCTGTAGGTTCTCGAGCGCCCGCCCGAGGTCTGCGAACGGAATGTGTTCGAGGATGTCCGCGGCGATCACGCAGTCGAACCGGTGCTCCAGGTTCGTTCTGCGGTCCCGCACGTCCGTGTGGTGGTCTGGCGTGAGCTTCGCGTTCACGTCCATAGTTTCGTAGCGCTCCACGAACGGCTCGAGCACCCGCTTGATGGCACCCTCGCCAGGGCCAACTTCGAGGACATGCCTGCTCCCGTGATTCCCAACCTCTTTGACGATGAAATAGAAACGGTACCAGTTGAGGAAGTCAAGCTTTTTGAGAAACTCGATCGGTTCGAGCCTGAACTGTCGAGCGCGGTCGTACGTTTCCATGCGGTTCATCATGGGGTACGCCGCGTTTGTTCGAGGCGTGGCATCACCATTGGCAGTGCACACGTTGCTACCTGCGCTGTACCATTCTAGTATACTTACTTGACCAGCGTCCACTAATCTATGCAGCTCAAGGTGAGCGTCATTATTACCACGCGCAACCGGGCGGAACGTCTCCGAGGCGCCATGGCGAGCGTCCTGGGCCAAACCTACAAGGATTTTGAGCTCATCGTGATAGACGATGGGTCTGACGATGAAACCGAGGGCGTCGTTCGAGCGTGCGCTGATGCCCGCGTTCACTACATCAGGCACGAGCAGCACCTTGGACCTGTGGCTGCACTCAATGAGGGGCTACAGGTGGCGCGGGGTGAGCTCATCGCGATCCTCGATGACGATGATCTCTGGGTTGACCCACGCAAGCTGGAGTGGCAGGTTGCGTTCCTCGACGAGCACCCGGATACGGTGCTGGTCGCCACAAACATCATCGTGATGAATCCCGTCACCAACGTTGAGATTGCCCGCAGCCGGTACCGGTTGAGCGATGCGGACATCAGGAACCATTTCTTCTGGAGCAACCCCATCGCACACTCCAGCGTGCTGTACCGGCGGGCCACGGCACTCGCCGTGGGCGGGTACGATGCCGATTTCCCCCGCGGGAAGGACTACGACCTGTGGATGAAGCTGGCGAAGCAGGGGAAGCTAGCGATCTTGCCGGACCACGCCGTCTGTTACCGGAAGTCCGATGCGCGGCAGAGGGGTCTGGCACGCGCACGTTACCAGGACTTCGTGGCGACCCGCCGGGTGATATGGAAGCACCGCGGAGCGTACCCGCACTTCATCATTCCGTACTGTTTGCTCAGCGCTCTCTGTTTCCTCTTCCTGGTGCTCCGCGTGTTTCCCTTTCCCTACCTGCTCTACCGGAGGGTGAAGGATGCGCGAGGCGGTTTGCCCTAGGCGTGCTCGTTCCTCTCCTGCGGGCTGGGTCTTGAAAGCGTCGTCTATCTTCCGTACGCTTAGCAGCAGCTATGGCCTGGGGTGAGCAGGTGCGGTGCCGGGTGTGCGGAGCAGAGCCGCTCTCCGCATTTTTTGATTTAGGGGCGCACCCGCTCGCGAACTCGCTGCTGGCGACGGAAGAGGCGCACGAAGAGGCCTACCCTCTGGCGCTCACGTGGTGTCCGGGTTGTGCGCTCGAAGCCGGTGGCTTCGAAGGTTATTTTTTTTGTACCTCGATGAGATACCCAAGCTCTTTCCAGCCGCCGCCTAGGTCTCCGAACGTGAGCTTGGAGGCGGAAACGCTCGTTTGGCCGTGCTTTTCGAGTAGAATTTTCCAGTTGTACGCCCAGTGGTCGAATGCGTAGGACCACTCTTGCTCGGTGTGCCACTCGATCAGGACAAGCGCCTTCTTGGCGACACGGAGCATTTCGTCAATAACCTGGTCTATTTTGTCGGGCCCGATGTACAGTAACGTTGCAACGCTTAGAACGATGTCCATGTTTTTGTCCGGAAACCTTCCTAGTTTGTCGGCCTTTCCCGTAAAAAGTTTGACGTTTTTTATTCCCCGGTCATTCATCCACGCGGTCCCCACCTCAACTGCCCTTCTGCTAATGTCAATACCAAAGAATTGTGTGTCGGGGAACTCTCTAGAAAACGCGTAGAGATTAGGCCCGGAGGCGCAGCCAATTTCCAAAACGCTTCCAAGCGGAGCGTGGACGGATATTTTTTCAATCAACAACCGGCGCTGGGGATTTTTCAGCGATTCTTCAGAAATGTAATTTTCTGCCCAGTGTTTGTTGAAACAATGTCGAAAGCGCCAGTACAGCTCGTCGATCACCGTGCCGAATATTTTATCGAGTAGCCGCTTGGTGCCTCTTAGTAATTTCTTCATACAGTTGTTCCATCTTTTGCATCTCCCGATGGTAGTTGTTCCTCTCCTCAATGAGTTTCCTATTGTGAGCCCCAAACCGTTTGCGCGCCTTTCGGTCTAAGGCGAGCGCTACTATTTTTTGTGCCAAGAGCTCTGGAGCCTTCAGGGGAACCACAAAGCCGCCTTCGCCCTCAGCAACCCATGCGCGGTTATCTCCCGAGTCGGTGACCACGGCCGGGAGGCCGCAGCTCATCGCTTCAGCGGTTGAGGCAGCGAGACCCGAGTCAGAGAGTGCGGTCGAGACGTAGATGTGTGCCCGTTGGAGGAGCGCGGGGAGGGTATCGTTCTCGATCCGCCCCAGGAATGTTACCGATGCCCCGAGGCCGAGGTTTCGCGCCAAGACTTCCAGACGTGTGCGCTCGCTCCCGTCGCCCGCGATTAAGAACCGGGCCCGGGGGACTCGGGCGATGACCATCGCCGCGGCGCGGAGCAACGTTTCAATATCGTAGATCGGCTCGAGGCTGCGCAAGGATACCACGGTGAGTTCTCTTTCTTCCCCTCGAGGCGGACGGGTTGCCGGCTTGAACTGCTCAACGTCTGTTCCGAACATGATACGCCTGACCTTTGAGGGTGCGACTTCGAGCTCAACCAGGCGGCGCGAGGTGTTCTCTCCGTCACAGGTGAGGAGGTCGAATGAGCGAACGATGAATCGAAGGAGTGGCCGCACGAGCCGCGAGGTGAGGAGCACGTCGGACCCCCACGGGGTGAGAATGGAGGGGTGGAACCGGGCAAGTGCACCGACCAGGCCGTACGTGCCAGCTGAGTGGACGTGCAAGATCTCTGGTTTAGTAGCTCGGAGAATGCGTCGCAGCGTGGCCACCGCCGGGAGAAGGTGAAAAATGGCGCGCCGACCTGAGAGATCGGCGAGGGGAGAGGGACTCACCTCATGGAAGTGAACGTGATCAGCGAGGCTTGCCGCTTCGGGGATCGGTGGCGCGAGCGAGACCCAGTGAATGTCGTGGCCGTGTTCGGCGAAGTACCGGATCCATCGGATGCTGTGAATCGAGTTCGCCGCGGCGAGGAAGCAAAGCGTCATATGAAGAGTCGGGTGAGGCCGACTAGGGATCCCACGCCATAGCCGAAGTGGCGAGCGGCGAAAGCGGCGATCAGAGAAGGCACGAGGGCGAGGTCTTTCTCGGCGGCGGCGATTTTCATAGCGAAGTAAATCGAGGTGGCGGCGTAGAGGGCAAGTACCCCGAGGGCTACGTAGAGGAGGGGTGGAAAGGTAAGTGAGGAGAGCGTTGATACGACGATACTCGCGACGAAGAGCAACGGGATGAGGTGCCGCGTTTTGAAGCGAGCGGCGCCGAACTTCATGGGGAGGATCGCCCAGACGCCATCGGCCACGTTGTGTTTGAGGAACGCCCCGAGCGTCGCCCTGGGGTAATAGTCCGAGGTGATGTCGGGGGCCAGTAGGATCTTGCCGCCCGCCCGTGCGAGCCGGAGGTTGAACTCCATATCCTGGCTGCGGGTCAGAGCCTCGTTGAACCGCCCTACTCGCTCGAACACGTCACGCCGGAAGAACCCGCCGAAGACCGTGTCCACGAACCGGGGCTCATCGCTGCCGGTCCGGAAGTACGAGTTGCCGGTACCGAACGGCGAGCGGAGGACGGCCGCGATTGCTCGGGCGACCGTGGTGTCAGCCGCCGGCACGGTTCGGATTGCGCCGCCGACGTTGTCGGCTCCGTACCGCTCAAGGTAAGTTGCACAGCGCTCGAGGTAGTCAGACGCGTAGGTTGAGTGGGCACCGGCGATCGCAATGTAGTCGCCGGTTGAGCTTGCAATACCGATGTTCATCGAAATGGGGGTAAACTTTCGAGGATTCTCGAGGAGTTTCACGGTGCCTGGATACCGCGCCACGTAGCTGGCGACGACTTCGCGGGTCTGGTCTTCGCTCGCCCCGTTCACGACGAGGACCTCTAGGCGCTCGCGCGGGTAGGTTTGGCCGAGGAGCGAATCCAGGCATCGGCCGATGAACCGTTCCTCGTTCCGGCAAATGACCACCACCGACACCTTCTTAGGTGTGGTGCTCATGCTGGTTCGGATGTGAAAAAGTGGGTGACCGCCCGCGCCACCGCTGCCTGCTCGGCTGCGCGAAGCTCGGGGTAGATGGGGAGCGAGAGCGCCTCGCGTGCCGCGCGTTCGGCCTCCGGGAAATCGCCACGGTGGTACCCAAGGTATTTGAATGCCGGCTGGAGGTGGAGAGGGAGCGGATAGTGGATCGCCGTGGGGATGCCGTGGTGCTCAAGGTAGCTCTGGAGGGCATCACGGCGGTGGGTCCGAACCGTGTACTGGTGAAAAATATGGTAGCTTCCGACGTTGGTAACGGGGGCCCGAAGCTCTGGGATTCCTGAGAACGCTCGCGTGTACTGTGCCGCGATCCGTCTCCGCGCCATGTTCCATCGGCGTAGGTACGGCAGTTTCGCAAGGAGCATGGCGGCCTGGAGCTCATCGAGGCGGGAGCTCACCCCAAGCACCTCGTGGTGGTACTTCTTCCTGGAGCCGTGGTTCCGGAGGAGCCGCAGCACTTCGGCTGGCCGGGCGTCATTGGTGACCGCCATGCCGGCATCGCCGTAGGCGCCCAGGTTCTTGGTGGGGAAGAAACTGAAACAGCCGACATTTCCCAGAGATCCAGCCATCCGCCGTTTTCCCCGCACCACCTGGGAGGCGCCGAGCGCCTGGGCAGAATCCTCGATGATCGCGAGCCGCTTGTGTTTGGCGATGTGCATAATCGGTTGCATGTCTGCCATCTGCCCGTAGAGGTGCACGGGGATGATTGCCCTTGTCCGTTTTGTCACCACACGCTCAATTTTTGTGGCATCAATATTGTACGTACGGGAGTTGATGTCAACGAAGACGGGCCGCGCGCCGAGGTTGGCAATCACTTCGGCGGTGGCGACGAAGGTAAACGGTGTGATGATCACCTCGTCCCCGGATTTGATACCGAGTGCCTGAAGCGAAAGGTAGAGAGCATCGGTTCCCGAGTTCACGCCGACGGCATACCGTGTGCGGGTAAGGTCCGCGATCCGATGTTCAAGGGTCGCGCCTTCCTCGCCCAAGATGAAGGCGCCGCGATTGAGAACTCGTTCCACGGCGCGCCGGAGTGGTCCACGAAGCGCAAGGCGTTGTTTGGAGAGGTTTAGAAACTGCATAGGTGTGGGCTAGGGAGTCAAAACAAAACACGCCCTATTTGATTATAGGGCGTGCTGGGTTTCCGACAACCGTGGCACGGGCGGGCACATCGCTCGTGACTACGGCGCCAGCGCCAACCATAGCCTGTTCACCGATGGTAATCCCCGGTAGGATGGTGGCGTTCGCGCCGATCTTGGCGCCACGCCGTACGACCGTCTCACTCCAGCCTTTCCCGTGGGACGGCGGGTGCTTGTCGTTGGTAAAGCAAACATGTGGCCCAATGAACACATTGTTCTCGATCGTTACCCCGTTTGGGATGAACGCAAAGGCCTCAACCTTGCAGTTCTTGCCGATCCGCACCGTGTCACCGATCCAAACGTGAGAGTGGATCCTCGAGCCATCGCCGATTACCGCGCCGCTGCCAATGTTCGAGAGCTCCGGGTGGTACACCACCGTGTTGATACCCGTTTTCAACGTGTGCCCCTTTCAATTATTAATATTCACTCGTTTCAGTTACGCTGTGCTCGTTATAGGTGGTTGCACGTGGCTTGTCAAGGGCACACGCTTGTAGATGGTCTCGATGAGGCGCGTCGAGTACAGAGCGTCAGCGGGCGTGACCCCGCGGCCCTCCATGAGATCCCGGTAGACGTCAGCGTGGAGCTGCTCCTGCGATAGGTTCTCCCGGGAGGAAAAATTACAATTGACACCGTTGATCGTGTAGGTCCGGTGCTGCTCGCCTTGCTTCGCCTCGCTCGAAACCCGCCAGCGGCAGGTGTAGCGCTCTCCCCGGAGCGTGCCATGCATGGTCCGATCGTTGCCGGCAGTTTCAACGATCTCGGTGGGGTAGCCGAAGAGGTGAATGAGCATATCGAAGTAGTGAGAGCCGAGGTTGAAGAGAATGCCGCCGGACCGGCGGGTGTCCGCTTTCCAGCTCCGGTAGTAGCGATCGTCGCGGTAGTTTGAGATATCCATCTCAACGTCGTACCGCTCACGATGGTTGATTTCAGACCTGAGCTTCTTGGCGAGCGGGTGGTGGCGGAGCTGGAGCACGGTGAAAATATTTGGTTTGGTGGCAAGCAATCGCACGTCGTTGGAGGTAAGCGCAAGGGGTTTCTCGCAGAGCACCACCTTGCCAGCCTCGGCGGCTGCCATGGCCATGGGAAAGTGGAGATCGTTTGGGGTAGCGATGATGACATGGCTGGCTTTCGTGCGCAGTATCACCTCGCGCCAGGTGTCCTCGCCGTGGGCGGTATTCACGAGATCAACCAACTTGCCGCCGACGCGGTAGATTGCCTCTACGTGCCGCGGCATGATGAAACCGGTGCCGATGAGGAGGAACCGCATACCGAGCGCTACGCGAAGACGGTCGGCAGTTTCTGTTTAATGGCGTTTCTGGTATCGATGACGAGTTTGGCGTGCTTGGCGATCATGCGGTAGTCGTAGGCGGAGTGATCGGTGAGGATGACGACGCAGTCCGTTTTCTTCACGAGGTCGGAGGTGAGCGACGCCGAGGTGAAGGTTGTATCCTTAATGCGGAGCGTAGGGATGTGTGGGTCGTTGTAGAGCACGTTTCCACCTTTCCTCGTAAGGTCCCACATGATGTCAAGCGCGGGGGATTCTCGGTGGTCGTCGATATCTTTTTTGTACGCCGCGCCCAGAAGGAGGATGGTGGAGCCATTGATCGATTTCCGCTTGCGGTTGAGCTCGGTAGCAATTCTCGTCACGACGTAGTGCGGCATGAGCTCGTTGATTTCCCCGGCGAGGTGGATGAATCGCATGAAGAAGTTGTGTTCGCGCGCTTTCCACGCGAGGAAGAACGGGTCGAGGGGAATGCAGTGCCCACCCACTCCCGGACCCGGGTAGAACGGCATGAAACCGTAGGGTTTGGTCTTCGCGGCCTCGATCGCTTCCCAGAAGTCGACCCCCATTTTATCAGCGATCATCTTGAGCTCATTTACAAGGGAGATATTTACGAGGCGGAAGATGTTCTCGAGAAGCTTCGCCATCTCGGCGTTCCGCGGCGAGGAGACTGGGTGAACCTGGTGGTAGAACCGTTTATAGAACGCCGTTGCTTTCTCCGTCGACGTTCTATTAATGCCGCCCACCACCTTGGGAATGTCGGTCAGGCGGTACTCCTTGTTCCCGGGATCGAAACGCTCTGAAGCAAAGGCGAGGTAGAAATCCTTGCCGGCGACGAGGCCACCTTTCTCAAGAATCGGTTGGAGTACCTCTTCGGTCGTGCCGGGGTACGAGGTGCTCTCGAGGATGACGAGCGTGCCGCGCCTCATGAACTTTGCGATTTTTGCTCCCGCGCGTTCAATGGCGGTGGTGTCCGGAGTTTTGTTCTTGGTGAGCGGCGTGGGGACGGCGATCAGAATCACGCTGCACGGTCGAACCTTCTTCCAATCGGTTGTTGCGGTGAACCGTTTCGACACAGCGTGGAGCTCTTCGTCGGGGATTTCCTTCATAATACTTTTCCCTCGGTTGATGGCCCTGACGCGGTCACGGCTGATATCGATGCCGATTACCCGCGCGCCGGCTTTCGCCATTGCGATTGCGGTGGGGAAGCCGATGTAGCCAACGCCAACGATGGCAACGGTCGTTTTCACGTTCTTCTTGAGCATGGTAGTATGCAACAGTATGCCGAACCCATGAAGTTTTATCAAGTTTCGCGTTTCTTCCTCTACCTAGCCCCCCTTTCGGTGATCCTGGTGAGCGGGGCGACCCTCTTCCCGTTCATTGTTGTCAAGTACGCCTTCTTCCGTTCCGTGGTTGACCTCGCGCTCGCCGCGTTCCTCATCGGTCTCCTGGTAGCGTCAGATGAGGAGCAGCGTCGCTGGGGCGAGTCGCTCCGGGCGCTCTTCCGATCACCCCTCACGGTTGCGGTTTCCATTTTCATGCTCGTCGTGCTCCTCGCGTCCCTCTTCGGCTACGATCCTTCCCTCGCGTTCTGGTCAAACTTCGAGCGGGGTGAGGGCGGCTACCAAATCCTCCACTTCTACCTCTTCTTCTTACTTCTGCGGCTGCTCATGAAGGATGTGGCGGCCTGGCGGCGGATGTTCTGGATTTCCATCACGGCCGGTATCCTCATGGTGCTCTACGGCGTGCTCGCGGGCATGGGGGTCCAAGGGTTCGTCGGGCCTCCGCTCAGGGCGGTCCTGAACTCGTCGCTCCGCTTCCAGGGATCGCTCGGGAACGCAGCGTACGTGGGCAGCTACCTGCTCTTCATCTTGTTTTTTCTCTGCTACCTCCTTCCGAAGGTTCGCCGCGTCGAAGGACGCGTAGCGCTCTACATACTCTCAGCTCTTTTCGTGGTGGTTACCTGGCTCTCCCAGACGCGCGGTTCGGTATTCGGGTTGCTGGCCGGCGTCTGGGCTTTCCTCTTCTACATTTCCCTCAGCCGTGGCGGAAGGTGGCGCCGGTATGCGGCGCCGGCTCTCATGGTGCTTACCATTGCGGTCAGCTCGCTCGTCTACTTCCACGATACCCCGTTCGTTCGGCAGCTCCCCGGCGCCCGGATTTTCAACCTCGGCCTGGGGAGCTCGAGCTTCCAGAGTCGGCTCTGGACATGGGGTTCGGCGGTTGCCGGGGCGAGGGAGCGCCCCCTCCTCGGCTGGGGCCCTGAGAACTTTTCGGTGGTATTCGACCGGCACTTCGATCCGAGGCACTACATCCCCGGGGAGCAGTCCGAGACCTGGTATGACCGGGCGCACAACCTGTTCCTGGACTACCTTGCGGAAACGGGCATGCTCGGCCTCCTCGCGTTCCTTTCCGTGTTCGTGGTGTTCTTCCTTGAGTTGCGAAAATTTGCGAACGGTCTCGGTGAGGGCGAGCATCACTCGCGCGTGCAGCACGCCCTCATTTTCTCGCTACCGGTTGCGTACCTCACGCAGGGTTTGGTGATCTTCGACGTCCTGCCAATCTACCTGAACCTGTTCCTCTTCCTTGCCTTTGCGGCGTACCTTTTTGAACGTTCCCATGCACATGCTTAGGAAAGGGTTGCTCATCATCGGGATTGGGGTTGCCCTCTTTGCCCTCTACGTCGGTTCGTACGCCCCGTTCGAGAAATCGAGACAGTTCATCCAGGCGTACCGAGCCCTCTCGTCCCCGGAGACGAAGCGTATCGAGGATTTCAAGGCGGTATTTGACCGCGCCCTTGACTACCCCTCGCCTGTGGGCCAGGCCGAGGAGGTCCGTTTCATGACCAATGAGATCGGGAACATCGTGCGCCGGAACCCGCCTGAGTGGGCGGCTCGCGCGCTCATCGAGTACGCCGAGGGCAGGTACCAAGAGCTGATCGCGCGTAACCCCCGCGTGAACACCACGCAGCTTATGCTGTTCTTGGGGCAGGCGTGGGAAGAGTTCGGGGTGACGTACCGCGACGCCGCGTCGCTCGGGAAAGCAGAAGCTTACTACGTGCAAGGTCTTGCGCGGAGCCCGCGCCGGCCGCAGTTTCTCTACGGGCTCTACAGCGTCTACCGTGAGCGCGGCGAAAATAGTAAAGCACTCGAAGTGCTCCAGGAAATTCTCACCTACTGGCCGGAGAACTTGCCGGTGCAGTAATCAGCTATTCGTTGGTGCTGTTCCGAAAGCGCTCTGCGACGGTGGCGATGAGTGATTCGCCGGTGAGGTAGAGCGTACCTAGGTACGCGGCGCCGCCAGCGGCAACCGTGAGGAGCACGTGCGCTCCCGTCGCCCTCGCCACGAGGACCGTAGCTGCCATCGCGGCGGCAGCCACGAGCAACCTAGAGAGCCCGGCGAAGAACCGGAACCGGTGGGTACGCTGCATTATGTAGGTATTGGCCGCGGTGGTGAGTCCTTGGGTGATGACGGTTGCCACGGCGGCACCGACGATGCCGTACCGCGGTATGAACGCATAGTTCAGTAGTACGTTCCCGATGGCGCCCAGGGCAAACGACCGTACCAGGTACCACTGCTTACCGAACGCGAAGAGGGCGTTCCCGATGAGCATGCCCGGGAAGGTTAACGTGACGGTGAGGAGCAGCACCTGGAACACTGGCGCGGCCGCGTCGTAGCTTGCGCCGAAGATGAACCGAACGAGTTCGGGGGCAACCAGGATGCCACCCACCGTGAGCGGCACCGCCATGAGGAGCGCTACACGCATGGTCTTACCGAACACCGCTCCGAACCGCTCCCGGTCGACTGCGGAGAGCCGCGAGAGCGCCGGGAAGGTGGCGACCCCAATGAATCCGGGGAGGAGGTAGAGGAGAAGAATCATGCGCTGAGCGGCTCCGTAGAAGCCGATCTCTTCGGTGCTGCGGAGCCACCCGATCATGATGGTGTCGGTGGAGAGCATAATGGCACTCAGGAGACCAGAGACGCCGAACGGCCAGGCCTCGGTGAGTATGGGGCGGATGAGGTTGCGGTCGAACGCACGCCAGAACCGGGCGAGGTACGCGCGAACCTTCCACACCGCGAACACCATGCCGATGCCGCTCCCGATGGTGTAGGCTACCAGGAGCGCCCGGACGTTGGGGAAGAGGAAGAGCGCCGCGAAGCCTAAGGCCAGAATGGTAACGTTGGTGAGCATGAAGGCCCCGGCCTCGATCTGCATCTTCTCGATTGCCCTGGTAATGGCGAAGGTGAAGTCACGCACGCTGTCAAAGGCAAAGAGCAGGGCAATCAGCGGGAAGAGCGCGTTTGCTTCCGCGATGTGCGAGAGCAGTGGCAGCGCCGAGAGGATGATCACAGAGTTTACCGCAATCAACCCCAGCTTGATGGTGAACCCGGTCCCGACGTATTTCACCATGAGCTCCGGATTCTTTGCCCCTTCGCGGGTGAGGAGCGGTGTGAGGCCGATGTCGGAGAAGATGGAGAAGAAACCGGCGAGGCTCAGCGCGTACGAGAACACGCCGTAGCCGGCGGCGCCGAGCAGGCGAGCGGCGTAGATGATGAGGAGCGCCCGGAGGAGGCGCCCGATGACCTGCCCCATGCTCACCCAGAACGTGTTCTTGACGACGGTCTGGAAGAGCGATGTGTTGTGGAAGAGGAAGGTGCGGATTCGCTGTGCCGTCATGTACGCAGGCTCGACAGGGTGTGGGATGAACCGAGCGTCACCATCCTAGCACAGCTTGCCCCGCTTGACATTTTCTAGCTCCCGCGTAGCATACGGTTACCGTACCTACTTCTATGGAAGCGCCGCAGCAAGTTCAGGAACCGGTGGCTGGGCCGGTGGCGAAAAAAGATCGTACGCTCCCCGCGAGCATTTTGATCGCGGCCCTCCTCATCGCCCTATCGGTGGTCTACAGTGCCGGGAAACGTTCTCCTGGGACGGTGCCGAGCGGCGGTCTCGCGGGGAACATCGTGGAGCAGGCGGCGCCGAGCCCTTCCCCGGTAAACATCAAACCCGTGACCGCGGCCGACCACGTGCGTGGCTCCCTGAACGCGCCAGTCACGATCGTTGAGTTTTCAGACCTCGAGTGCCCCTTCTGCAAGTTGTTCCACCCAACCCTCAAGCAGGTTATCGCACAGTACGGCGACAGGGTTACCTGGGTGTACCGCCACCTTCCGTTGGATGATCCCGGCCCGGATGGCCGCGTGCTCCACTCAAAAGCTGGCAAGGCGGCGGAGGCTAGCGAGTGTGCCGCTGAACTTGGCGGCAACGACGCATTCTGGGCTTTCGTGGATCGCTACTTTGAGGTAACCCCATCCAACGACCGTATTGATTTATCGGTTTTGCCGCAGATTGCGGTGGATGTCGGGTTGAACCGGAACAGTTTTGAATTGTGTGTGGCGAGCGGCAGGCACGCCGCAACGGTGGCGGCCCAAAAGGAAGACGCCAAGAATGCCGGCGCGAGAGGCACTCCCTACTCCGTGGTGATGACGAAAGGCGGGAAGCGGTTTGTGATCCCAGGCGCGCTCCCCTTTACGAGCAGCGACCCCTCGAGCCCTTCAGTGCAACGTATCATCGATGCGGCGTTAGAGTAGCGGAACGGGTTGGACTCCGGGTAAGGTGTGTAGCGCGGCATTGGAAACTGCCGCTCTGTTGCGTGGGAGCCGACGGGGCGTTCGTTTCATTATTGATTTCACAGGTACCCTCAGCTATACTGGGCCAATTGTGGGGCTCATCATCGGTGGCGTGAGAGGGCTCTGCTGACCTATGCGGTGGAACCATTGGATGTTGCTGGGGCTCTGCGTTTGGCTTGTTGGGTCGCCGTGGGTCCTCGGGTTCTCCGCACTCAACCTAGTTACCTGGAATAGCGTCGTCGTGGGGGGGCTGATGGTGGTGCTGGTGCTCTGGGATTTCTCGCCGCCCTCACGGCCGTGACCGCGGGGCGCCATCCCGCCAGTACGGGTCGGCGCCGGTAGCTACCGTAACACATGGAATACGATCTCGCCATTATTGGGGGTGGACCAGCTGGCGTCGCGGGTGGGGTGTACGCGGCCCGGAAGAAAATGAGCACCGTGGTGCTCACCGATTTTTTCGGAGGTCAGTCGCTCGTCTCCGCCGGCATCCAGAATTTCATTGGGATGTCGTCGGTATCCGGCTACGATTTTGGAAAAATGCTCGAGGCTCACCTGCGTGCGCAGCAGGGGGTCACCATTTTGGATGGTGACCTTGTCCGAACGATTACCCCCCACCAATCGAGCGATGGTGGCGCCGGAGCCGATGCTCCAGGGTTCACCGTGACCACCGAAGGCGGCAAGACCCTCGAGGCTAAGACCATTCTCCTAACCTCGGGGAGCCGTCGGCGCAAGCTCGGGGTCCCCGGCGAGGCTGAGCTCGACGGCAAAGGCGTCGCGTACTGTTCCATATGTGATGCGCCCCTCTTCGAGGGGAAGCCCGTTGCGGTCGTTGGCGGCGGCAACGCGGGGCTTGAGGCGGTCATCGACCTCATTCCCTATGCCACCTCGATCACCCTATTGAACCGGAGCAACAGCATGAGGGGTGACCCCGTGACAGAGGAGAAGGTAAAAAAGAATCCAAAGGTGCGCGTGATCTTCAATGCCGAGGTGGTCGAGGTGTGCGGCACGAGAGCAGTTGAAGGGTTGCGCTACCGAGATAAGGTGACGGGGAAGATAGGTGATTTGTCCGTGCAGGGGGTGTTCATCGAGATTGGTGCGGTGCCGAACAGTGAGCTCGTTAAGGATTTTGTGGCGCTGAACCAGGCGGGCGAGGTAGTGGTGGACCACCGAACCCAGCGAACCTCGTACGCCGGGGTGTGGGCCGCCGGGGACGTCACGGACGTGCTCTACAAACAGAACAACATTTCCATGGGAGATGCGGTCAAAGCGGTCCTGGACGTGTACAGCTACTTCCGGTCACGATAGCCACTGTGCACAGGGCTCGTTGACCACCCACCACCACCCGTAGTAGAATGTGAGAACGGTATGACCAGTGGCACCAACAAGGTACTCCTCGCGTCTGTGGTGGTGCTCCTCATCGCGCTCGTGGGGCTCTTCGTGTGGCGCCCGTGGGGTGTGATACGAACCTACCACGCGGTGTACCTCAGAACCGGCGACCTGTACTTTGGAGAGCTGACCCGTTTCCCCGAGTTTGGCCTACGGAACGTCTACGTGCTGCAGCTGAACCAAGATCCGCAGAACCCGTTCAGCGTGCAACGTTTCGCGCGGGTATTCTGGGGGCCCGAGGATTACATCCAGATGAACCGCGCTGAGGTCGTTTGGATATCCAAGCTTGACCCGAACGGTCAGCTCGCGCAGTTCATTCGGAGTGGCGGTGCCTCGGGAGTCCCACAGCTTCCACCAGAAGCTTCTGGTAGTGCACCGACGAGCACCGGGAGTAGCCCCTCGCCGCTTCGCTGAACTGAGCTACTCTGCAACTGCACGTGAAAGGCGTAGCGCGGTCGACGGTGCCGCGTTTTGCTATTATTAGGAAGGATACCGTATGAGGAAATTCGTTCGTCGAGGGCAGGCGACACTAACGTTCATCATCCTCGTGAGCGGCATTATTATAGAAATTGCGATAGCTGGCTCGTTCGTCACATACTTCCTGAGCACCTCCGGTTTCGGAGAACGTGCATCTGCGCGTGCCCTTGCCGCCGCCGAAGCGGGCATTCGTGATGCCCAGCTCAAGGTTGCTCGGAACAAAGAGTTCTGGGATTTTAGCACGCCCTACACCTACACCTTAGATGTGACGGTTGGTGGGCAGCAGGATGCTGCTGAGGTTGCTGTGCAGCGAACCATTGATGTGGTGACGAACCGGTACCGCTACGCCATTACATCGGAGGGCCAAGCGGCGACTCGCCGGCGGACGCTCGTTGCCTCCATGGTGGTCGACCAGGCGAGCGGTTTGGTGCAGCTCGAATCGTTGCGGGAACAGGCGGTGCCATGAGCAAATCGCTCGTCACTAAGGTGGTGCAGCTCCTCGCATGGCTTGCCTCGAAACCTGAGATCGGCGGTCTCCAGGTGAGCGATTCCGCCTTGCTCTACGTGGCGCTGGGAAAGCGCCCGCGGGCGCTCTCGCTCAAGATTCCGCCCGGGGTGATCCGAGAGGGTAAGGTGCTCCTGCCTGACGAGCTGTCCCGACTGCTTCGGCAGCTCCATGGCATGATCGAAGGTGGTCTGGGTGACCGTAGGGTTTCAGTTGTGGTATGCCTCCCGGCTGCCGTGGCCTACACCCAGAGCTTTCACGTTCCTAACCTGGGTGAGGGGCGACTTGCCGAATCAGCAAACTTGAATCTCCAGATGCTATCACCGATACCAACCGAAGCCGCCTACATGAGTTCCCAGGTGATCGGTGTGAACCAAGATCGCTACGAGCTCCTCGGCGCCTTTGCTGAGCGGAAAGTGGTTGATGCGTACCGGGGAGCCCTCGAACAGGCTCGCTTCGCTCCGGTCGCATTCGAATTTCCCAGCCTCGCCGTGGCACGGCTTGCGGGTGAAACGATCCAGCGAACCGCGGCAGCGGCACTGGTGTTTCAGGTATCGAGCGACGGCCTGAATCTTTCCATCGTGAAGAACGGCTCGCTCTACTTTGACTACTTTCGATCGTGGGCGTCGATCCAGGGAGAGGCGCGGGAAATATCCCGGGCCCTCTTCGAGGAGGTGGTGACCCAGGAGGTACAGAAGGTGATCAATTTTACGCTTGGGCGGTTCAAGGAAACCCCCGAACGGGTGTACCTCATTGCACCAGCGCTCGGTGGAGAAATTGAGAAGTTTCTGGAGAGCCGCTTCGGTCTTGCCATTGCCCCGCTCACCCTCACCTCATGGTCGCTCACGTCCCAGTGGTACGTGGCGCTGGGGTCGGCCATTCGTGGATCGGTTGACCGGAGCCGTGACATCGCGATCAGCTTAGCCCCTGTGGGATCAGCAGAGCTCTTCTACCAAGAACAGGTTATCGATTTTGTAGTGCTGTGGCGGAACATCATTGCCGGGACGCTCCTCCTTTTCCTGGTGCTCTATGCCGGAGCGGCGTACTTCCTTGGTAGTGCCTCACGTGACCTGAAGGAGCAGGGGGGAGTATTCCCCGGAGTGCAGGCTGAACGTGAGCTCGCCACGCTTCGAGCGAAAGCTGAAGAGTTCAACCGGCTTGTGGCTACGGCGCGGGACGCGCGCACCTCGACCCAATCATGGTACCTGTTCCTGGCGCGGCTCAAGGAGGTTGCGGCCACGCACGGGGTCACCATAGATCGCCTCGAAGTGGCATCGCTGGAAGGGGCGGTCACGCTCACGGGCCGCGTGGCGAAGGGCAACTACGATGCGATTCAGTCGTTCACCGGCGTCCTTACCCAGGAGCCATCATTCTCTGAGGTGAACCTTCCCATCCGCCAGATTGCAAACCTCGATGATGGATCGCTCGGGTTCACGATCACATTTGTGGTGAAGCCAGACCGATTGGCCCGGTAGCTGGCCGCGGACGACACTTCCTTCCTCTACGCATTGCGTGCTTGGAGCTGACCTGCGAGCGCTCGAACTAAGGAAAGTTCTCTGGTGCCCATGTGGGAAAGCGCGAAATCGCCCGCCTTGGGGCGCTTCGCTCTCGAACTCGAATCTGTGCGCGTGCTCCTCGTGCCTACCCGAAGGCGCCAGAACGCGCTCGTACCAATTGCCTCTATAATAGATTCAACCCCGTGGTGCCCTGCGGCACCACGATTGAAGCTCAGCTTGTAGGTACCGAATAGGATATCTGCGTCATCGTGTGCCACGAGTAACCCCTCGGGGTTTGCATGGAAGTGGCGGAGGGCTTCCCGGACGGCGATCCCGGAGGCGTTCATAGGTGTAGTGGGGAGCACGAGGGTACGGCTGCGTCCGCGGTGGTAGACAAAATGTTTGTGGTTTGCGCGCTGGAACGTTGGCGAGCGGCCGTCTCGGGCGAGCTCTTGGGTGATGAGACGTCCGACGTTGTGGTACGTGTGCGCGTAGCGCCTCTCCGGGTTGCCGAGTCCTACTAGGAGTGTGATGCGGTCGGGGTTGAATTCGATAGACATGTTCAATATACTAACGGCACCATCGGCTAAGGGTATTCTACCACGGTGCGGCGGAAGCGCGCAGGGAGAGCACCGATGAGCGATGGCGATGAGCATCGGCATGCGGAAAATACTCTGGGCCTTTTTTGAAATTATCGAGACCGTCACCATCGCGGTGGTGGCGGTATTCCTGGTGCGCACGTTCGTAGCCCAACCGTTCCTGGTGAGTGGGGCGAGCATGGAGCCGAGCTTCTACAATGGGGACTACCTCCTGATCGATGAGCTAGCCTACCGGTTCCGCGAGCCGACGCGCGGGGAGGTAGTGGTCTTCAAGTACCCGGGCGATCACCGATCGTTCTACATCAAGCGGCTCATTGGGCTGCCGGGTGAACGGGTTACCATCGAGAGTGGACAGGTGGCGATCTACAACGGCAACAACGAGAAGGTACTCCAGGAACCATACCTACACAACCAAACAGCCGGTCGGTTCGATGTTGTGCTCAGCTCCAACCAGTACTTTGTGATGGGTGACAATCGTAGTTTCAGTTTTGATTCTCGGAACTGGGGGCCGCTGGCCAAGGGAGAAATTGTTGGCCTGGTTCGGTTCCGCCTCTGGCCGGTGAGCCAGGCGATGGCGTTCGCCGCACCCTCATACTAGACCCCACAGTTTTGCCGTACGGTTCGGCACCGGCGTTCGGTGGGACAGGGCAGCGCCGGCCGCTAGCGTCCTCGATCATGGCTACACCAAAAATGAAACCAAGCTCACCGAAGCAACCGCCACGCCGCGGCCCTCGAGCCGCTACCCCAGAACGGTTTCAATCCGTGAAGGGGATGACCGATATCCTTCCCAAAGATGGTGACTCGTGGAAAATGGTTTCCCAAGCTGTCCAGACCGTCGCCGAGCTCCACAATCTCCACTTCATCGAAACCCCAATACTCGAGCCCGCGGGCCTCTTCGAAGCCGGTGTCGGCGTGGCGACGGATATCGTAGAGAAGCAAATGTACACCTTCCGCACCAAGGGAGGAGATCGGGTTACCCTCCGTCCCGAGGGAACCGCACCCGTGATGCGGAGCTACCTCGAGCACCACCTTGGCTACTTCGCCTCGCCGCTGAAGGTGTACTACCTAGGTCCGATGTTCCGCTACGAAAAACCCCAGGCTCTCCGGGGACGTCAGTTCCACCAGTGGGGGATGGAAATCATTGGAGACAATGACCCTATCTACGATGGTGAGGTAATCTTAGCAACCATGGACCTCCTCCGCTCGCTGAAGCTCAAGAACCTCACGCTCAAGGTGAACACGATTGGCTGCCGTGTATGCCGACCAACGTACCGGGACAGGCTCCGGGGCTACTACCAGTCGCGGAAGGTGAAGCTCTGCCAGGACTGCCTGCGCCGGTTTGATAAGAACCCCCTGCGCCTCCTCGACTGCAAGGAGCCGGGTTGCCTTGGGCTCAAGGAGCACGCCCCGATTGTGCTCGACCACCTATGCCAGAACTGCAACTCCCATTTCAAGACCGTCCTGGAGCTCATCGAGGATAGCGGCATTGCGTACGAACCGGATCCGCACCTCGTCCGCGGGCTCGACTACTACAACCGCACCGTCTTCGAGGTGTACAGCCCGACCTCGCCGAGCGAACTCGGCGGCGGCGGCCGCTACGACTACCTCGCCGAGATGCTCAGCGGTCGCTCGGTGCCAGGTGTCGGTGTCGCCATCGGCATTGAACGCACCATTGAGGCGATGCACAGCCAGGGCATCACGCTTCACCTCAAGGCCAGACCGAAAGCATTTTTCGCTGCAGTTGGGGAACAGGCGAAAAAAGCAGGCCTGCGAATTATGGGGGAGCTCCGCGCGAATGGCATCGCGGTGGTGGAAGCCCTAGGCAAACAGTCGCTCAAGGCCCAGCTCAAGGTGGCCGACAAAGTTGGCGCACCGCTCGCCCTCATCCTTGGACAGCGGGAGGTATACGATGGAACGATCATTGTCCGTGACATGAAGTCCGGTGCCCAGGAAACGGTGGTGATTGCAAAACTGTCCGAGGAGGTTCGTCGGCGGCTCAAGCCAGCTCCCTAGCCATGGATACGTGCCTGTTCTGTCGCATCGCTGCCAGGCAGATCCCCGCCCATGTCGTGTACGAGGATCCTGCGGCGGTGGCAGTCTTAGATGTTCGGCCGCGAGCACCGGGGCACACCATGGTGCTCCCCCGGGTGCACGCCGAGACTATCCTGGACCTCCCCGCGTCCCAGGTGGGACCAGTGTTTGAAGCGGTGCGCCAGGTCACCGATCTCATCAAGCGGTCGCTCCATCCGGACGGCTTCACGATTGGGATCAACCACGGAATGGCAAGCGGGCAAACCGTCAACCACCTGCACATCCATGTGATCCCGCGCTGGCTCCGAGATGGCGGCGGCTCAATCCATACCGTGGTCGACAACCCCGGGTTACAGTCGGTCGAGGAAGTGGCGCAGACCATTGCGCGGAACGTCAACCCGGTGTAGGGTGGCACGAGGCGAGCTAAGCCAAATCAAACCGCTATGGCCATAGAGGTAAAAAAGCGAGAGGGAGAGAGCGTGAGCTCATTCCTCTACCGTTTCAATAAGCGGGTCCAGCACAGCGGCCTCATTCGCGAGGTTAAGAAGCGTCAGTTCCGAGACCGCACGGAGAACCGCCGGCGCCGCCGGCTCGGTGCGCTGCATCGCTTGAAGCGTGAGGAGCAGTACGCGCGGCTCAAGAAGCACGGCTACCGGTAGCCATGGGGCTCAAGGATTCGATACTCTCTGATGTGAAGGGGGCAATGCGTGGGGGAGCAGCCGAACGGCTCACCACGCTTCGGTCGCTCGCTGCGCAGATCCACAATCGGGAGATCGAACAGCGGGGCCGCGGCGGGAGCGGCGAGCTAACCGATGAGGAGGTTGCCGACGTGGTTGCCCGTGAGGTGAAGAAGCGACGGGAGGCGATCGAACTCTACGTCAAGGGCGGCCGAACCGACCTCGCGGATCGGGAATCAACCGAGCTCGCGGTGCTCACACCGTACCTCCCCGCGCAGCTCGGTGAGGCCGAGATTCGGCAGGTGGTAGCCGCTGTTTTCGCGAGTCGCCCCGACGCGAGCCAACATGATTTCGGTGCCATCATGGGCGAGGTCATGAAGCAGGTCAAGGGGAAGGTTGATGCCAAAGTGGTAAGCGGCATGGTACGGGATCGGCTGGCGGGTCGCTTGGGATGAAGCGCCAGTGCCCACACGTAACGGTGACCTCTCTGGGCGCCGCCGGGCCGGGGAGGCCACTTGCCCGTAGCGTTGCCCGAGCGGTTCGCGCGACACTCCGGGCCGCTCGGCATAACACCTCCCGCGTGGCGGTTTTTTTCATAGCGGATGCCCAGATGCGATTGCTGAACCGACGTTTCCGTGGCAGAGACCGGATGGCTAGTGTGCTGAGCTTCGCGGAACCGCCGCACTTCCCGCGACCTGATCTCCGCGGTAGGTGTCGATGCCTCGGGGAGGTATACCTTGCCTGCCGGTACGCCCAGCGGCGGGGTGAAGACCTCCGCTACCTTGCGGTGCACGGCACGCTCCACCTCCTCGGGTATACGCACCATGGGCGGCGTGATAGAATGGCCATGGAACGCCTCGAGCGCCAGGCGCTCAGGACGGTTCGGGTCCTACGGTAGCCATGGCCAGCCTCATTACGGGTATCGACATCGGTTCATCGAGCATTAAAGGGTTGGTGGTAACCCCGAAGAAGGACGGAACCCTCTCGCTGGTTACCGCGTTCAAGCATGAATCGAAGGGGGTGCGGAAAGGGGTGATCGTAGACCTTGAGGAGGTAACGCACGTGCTACGAGATCTCGTGCTTGATCTCAACCACGTTTCCAAAAAGGCGACGCGTCATGCGTTCGTGAACATGAACAGCGAGCACGTGAAGGCGCGTGCTTCGCGTGGCATCGTTGCGGTGGCTCGTGCGGATCAGGAAATTCACCAGGACGACATTGACCGTGTCGTGGAAGCCTCACGCGCGGTGAAGCAGCTGCCGAACTACCTGGTGCTCCACAACATCATCCGTGAGTACTTCGTCGACGATGTGGGAGATATCGCCGATCCGCTTGGCATGACCGGGAGCCGTCTCGAGGCCTCTACGCTGATCGTCGAGGCGTTCGCGCCTCAGGTGAACCTCCTCATCAAGAATCTGGAGCGGGTCGGCATCCGGGCAGCCGGTCTCATTTTCAACCCGCTCGCGGCCGCGCGTGCGGTGCTCTCAAAACGGCAGAAAGATTTGGGCGTGCTCCTCGTCGACTTCGGTTTCGGCACCACCTCGCTCGCCGTCTTCGAGGAAGGCAAGGTGTTGCACACGAAGAGCTTGCCGATTGGTTCCGGCTTCGTGACGAACGATATTGCCATCGGGTTCAAGGTGTCAATCGAGGCTGCGGAGAAGCTGAAGGTGAACTACGGCCATGCGGTGGCGAAGCATATCGCACGGAGGGAGATGGTGAAGCTCTCCGCCGTCGAGCCGGCGAACCAGAACGAGGTGTCCCGCCGTTTCCTTGCTGAAATCATCGAAATCCGCCTTGCGGAAATACTCGACCTCATCAATAATGAGCTGAAGGTGCTGGGGCGTTCGGTGCAGCTCCCCGCGGGGGTGGTGATCACCGGTGGCGGTATTAAGCTCCCCGGCATGGACGAGCTGCTCCGCCAGGAACTGAAGCTACCGGTGCAAATTGGCTACCCCAGCCTCACCGATATGGAAGTGACGAACACCGCGCATGCAGAGCTCATCGATGACCCAGAGTTTGCGACCGCGGTTGGCCTTGCCCGGTGGGGTGCGGTAGAGGAGGAGCACCCGGCAGGTGGTGTGGAGACGATCAAAAACTTTTTCCGCAACCTCATGCCCTAGGGAACTCGCCATGAAGAAGAGACGTACCAAACAGAGGAACGTGAAGGCGATGGTTCCCAAGCCGCACCGGGGGCGGCATGGGCTCGCCTCGGTGAAGGTGCTCGGCGTTGGCGGCGGTGGTGGGAACATCGTGGGCCGGATGATGAATGGCGGTGATCGCCTGCGCGGCGTCGAGTTCATCGCCGTGAACACGGATGCGCAAGACCTCGACTACGTTTCAGCGCACCGCAAGCTCTACATCGGGAAAGCGCTGACGAAGGGCCTGGGTGCCGGTATGAACCCCGAGGTTGGCAAGCAGGCGGCAGAGGAGAACCGATCAGAGATCGGCGAGGCCATTGAGGGCGCCGACATCCTTTTCCTCACCATTGGGTTGGGAGGGGGTACCGGGAGCGGCGGCGGGCCGGTTGTGGCAGAGATTGCCAGAGAACGTGGCATCCTCACCATTGGGATTGTGACGAAGCCGTTCGCCTTCGAGGGAGCGCAGCGGATGACGATTGCCCAGGAGGGGCTCATGCGGCTCAAGGACAAAGTGGATGCTCTGGTGGTGATCCCGAACGATCGCATCTTCAGCTTGGTTAGCAAGGATACGCCGATCATGCGCGCGTTCGGATACATCGACGATGTGTTGAAGAACGCGGTCGTAGCGGTCACCGAACTGGTGAACATCCCAGGCATCATCAATGTGGACTTTGCGGACATCAAGGCTATCCTCAAAGACTCCGGGGCAACCCTGATTGGCATCGGTGAGGCAACCGGTCCGGAGCGTGCCGTGAAGGCGGTCGATGCCGCCATTAACTCGCCGCTGCTCGAGGCCACCATCGACGGCGCGAAGGGGGTGCTCTTCAGCATCGCTGGCGGACGAGACCTCAAAATGGCTGAGGTGCATGACATTGCGAAGGCGGTTTCGACGAACCTCGACCCGAACGCGCGGATTATCTTCGGTGCATACTATGACCGCAACCTGAAGGATAAGAGCCTGAAGGTAACGGTGATCGCCACGGGTTTCAACGGTATGTTTCGGGATCGCCTGGGTTCGCCCAGCGCTCCGTCGCTCTTCATGGGTGCCGACCATAGCCGACGTGAGGTGCCGCCGTACGCGCCGGGCAAGCCAGGCGAGAAAGAGAGGGTGGTGTCAAACCGCGAGGGTGAAGTAGAGAAACCTCCGAAGGGCGTTCCGGTAAAATCAGAGGCTCAGGAAGTGTGGGAAATCCCCGCTTTCCTTCGGAAAAAGAAAAAGTGACCGTGGCTGGTACCGGCAACCCCCGCGAGGCGGGGTTTTTTGATCCTGGCAAGGGCGCGCACCGCAAGAGAGATCACTTATCCACAGTTGTTACCCAACCCTCCCTTGCTATAGTGATCCGGGTTTAGAAATCTTTTTTCATGCCAGCTCCCGCACTAGAAATAAAGAAGCCGGCGCGCGTGAAACGGTTGACGTTCTCGTTGCCACGAATTTTCACCGTAGCGGGGCGACACCCGTTCGACGAAATCACGTGGGTACGGCAGGATGCGGTGGTCGGAAGCGGTGACCAGAAGGTGTTTGAGCAGCAAGACGTCGAATTCCCCAGCTTCTGGTCGCCGAACGCGGTGTCCATTACCGCATCGAAGTACTTTCGCGGCAAGCTCGGTACCCCAGAGCGCGAGCGGAGCGTGCGGCAGATGGTGACGCGGGTGGCGCACACGATCCGCGGTTTCGGAGAACGGCTCGGGTACTTCTCGAGCGCCGCGCAGGCACGGGTGTTTGAAGACGAGCTCACCCATCTCCTCGTGTACCAGCAGGGTGCGTTCAACAGCCCGGTCTGGTTCAACGTCGGCGTGCACCAACGGCCGCAGTGCTCCGCGTGTTTCATTCTCTCCGTCGAAGATAACATGCCATCCATCCTTGAGTGGATTCGGAACGAGGGCATGATTTTCAAATACGGTTCAGGATCCGGTGTGAGCCTCTCCTCGCTCCGCTCGAAGCGTGAGCAGCTCTCGCGCGGCGGCTACGCATCCGGTCCGGTGTCTTTCATGCGCGGCGCCGATTCAGTGGCCGGGATGATCAAGTCCGGTGGTACGACGCGGCGTGCCGCAAAGATGGTGGTCCTCGGCATTGAGCATCCTGACGTGGTTGACTTCATTCGGTGTAAGTCTGAGGAGGAGAAGAAGGTGCGGGCGTTCGCCGCCGCGGGCTATGATATGTCTGACCTCAACAACGAGGCGTGGGCATCCATCCAGTTCCAGAATGCGAACAACTCGGTGCGCATCACCGATGACTTCATGCGGGCGGTTGAAGCCGACGGCACGTGGGAAACGAAGCTCGTGACGACCGGCGAGACAGCCGATCGGTACCAGGCGCGCGACCTCCTTGGCGAGATTGCGCAGTCTGCCTGGGCGTGTGGCGATCCAGGCGTGCAGTTTGATACCACCATCAACGACTGGCACACGTGTCCAAACTCCGGACGGATCAACGCGTCAAACCCCTGTGCGGAGTACATGCACCTGGATAACTCAGCTTGCAACCTTGCCTCCATCAACCTCATGAAGTTCCTCCGAGAGGATGGGACGTTCATGCTCCGTGAGTTCAAGCACGCCGTGGACGTGCTCATCCTCTCACAGGAGATCCTCGTGGATGCCTCGAGCTACCCGACGGAACAGATCACTGAAAATGCCCATAATTTCCGCGAGCTAGGCTTAGGTTACGCTAACCTGGGAGCGTTCCTCATGGCAAAGGGTTTGCCGTACGATTCCGAGAAGGGGCGGGCGTGGGCCGGTGCGATTTCCTCAATTCTCTCCGGCGAAGCGTACCGATACTCAGCGCTCATCGCGAGGCGGAAGGGTCCCTTCGCGGGGTATGCGGTGAACCGAATTCCGATGCTCCGGGTGATCGCCAAGCATGGTGCCGCGGCGCGTGCCATTAACGGGGATCACATCGAGGACCGGGCGGTCGCCGCCGAGGCGGTGCGCGTGTGGGAAGAGGCACGCGAGCTCGGCGAGGCCTACGGCTACCGAAATTCGCAGGTTACGGTCATCGCACCCACGGGGACCATCGCGCTCATGATGGACTGTGACACGACCGGCGTGGAACCCGATTTCTCATTGGTTAAAATGAAGCAGCTCGTCGGTGGCGGGTGGATGAAGATGGTGAACGGCGGCGTGGCGAAAGCCCTCAGCCGCATCGGGTACGCGGAAGGTGAGGTGCGCGAGATCGCGGATTGGGTAGCGGCACACGGCACGGTAGAGGGGGCGCCCCACCTCAAGGAGGAGCACCTGCCCATCTTCGATTGTGCGGTACGGCCTGCGGAGGGGAACCGAACCATTTCCTGGCAGGGGCACGTCCGGATGGTCGCCGCGGTGCAACCGTTCATCTCTGGGGCGATTTCAAAAACGTTCAACATGGTCAGCGAGACGACGAAGGAGGAAATTGCCGAGGCGTACGTGATGGCATGGAAGCTGAGCATCAAAGCCTTCGCCGTGTACCGCGACGGCTCCAAGGCGACCCAGCCGCTCCAAACGGCGGGCGCAACGGGTGCCGCGGCAGCCGCCGGGTCCGGCGGGCCGGTTGTGGTGCGGCGACGCCTGCCATCGACAAGGCCGTCGGAGACGCACAAGTTCTCGATCGCCGGCCACGATGGCTACCTCACCTACTCGGTCTACGATGACGGGTCGCTGGCTGAGATCTTCATCCGCATCGCGAAGCAGGGGAGCACCCTCGCCGGCCTCCTCGATGCGTTTGCGATCTCGGTGTCCATGGCGCTCCAGTACGGGGTGCCGCTCCGGGCATTCTCCCGGAAATTTATCTACACGCGCTTCGAACCGGCTGGGTTCACCGAGAATGAGCAGGTGCGCATCGCCACCTCCATCGTGGACTACATCTTCCGCTACCTTGCGTACCGGTTCATGACCCCCGCCGAGCTGGCGGACCTTGGCCTCTCGCACGCAGAGGGAGCGCATCAGGCCATCGAAGCTCCAGGACCAGGTTCAGCAGCGCGGACCACCAGTTCTGGTGAAACGGTATGCCGCAGCTGCGGCGGGATGATGGTTCGTACCGGTTCGTGCCTCACCTGTGTCCGCTGTGGTGATTCCTCGGGTGGCTGTTCCTGAGGCCATCACCCCCGTCCCTACCAGGCCACGCGTTTGCTCCACCGCTCAATCCAGCGGTGGAGGTACTGCCGTAAGATCATGATGGCGAGCACCGCTCCGAGCGTTTGGATGACGACATCGCTCGCCGTGTCGAGCCACAGCGGCTTGAAGGCATCCCCCCACAGGTGGGTGCCGAGGAGGGCATCCGACGTGAGCTCGTAGATCTCATTCAAGACCGCGGGGAGGAGCCCCGCGAGGAGCACGGTCCGCATCGCGGAGAGCCGACCGTCGAGCCACCGATGGTGGCTAAGGGAAACCACGAGGAGCGTGAGGAGCCCCCCGTTCACGAGGTGGACGAAGCTGTCAAAGTTGAGGAGGTTGCGGTAGAGGTAGTTCTCGCCGAGGACGGAGAGGCCAATGCCGATCAGGATGAGGAGCTCGAGCTCGGCGCGGAAGGTGTGCGTGAAGGTGTGGCTCCGGTGGCGCCGGTAGAACCAGGCGGGGAAGGCGAGTGCCAGCGGGATCACCAGCGCGTAGACGACCGCCTGCAGCGTTGCCGAGCGTGCCACATAGAAAAAGCCGACCGCAACGCTCACTGCTATAGCAACCTTCACGATGGTGCGGATTGACTGTTCCACGTTGTGGTCCCCCCACCAGGATTCGAACCTGGGACCCACTGCTTAAAAGGCAGCTGCTCTACCAACTGAGCTATGGGGGGATTAAAACCCCGACCCCTGTCTCGGACACCTTGGGTTTCCGACCATCGCTTCGCTCCGTGCCTTCCATCACGGGAAACGCTTCGATAGTCAGGAGGGTAGTTCGATCAAGGTACGGGCTAATACTAGCGAACCGCCTTCGAGGTTTCAATGGCGGTCTTGCCGCAGCCAGCCACAGCAGCTATACTTTCTTCAGTTCTTACACATGGAGTTGGAACGGTAGTGAAAGGAGGTGATGTGCGTGAAGCAGCGGGAACGGTTCAGTTTGCCCGAGGTGGTCAAAAATATTCGGACAAAAATTAATGGGGAACCGGTAATCACCCAGGTGGTCGGCACAGCTCGGGAAGAGCTCGTAGGCAAAATCCTTGATAGCATGAAACGGGCGGGCACGATCCACGATTATTTAAAGACGGGGAAGTTAAGCTTCGCGGATGTTGCCAACGGTATCGATTTCTATGTGGTGGTGCGGGGCGAAGGTGCGCTGCGGACCTTCAAGATTGACGTGGCTGGGCCGAATGCGTCTGTGGCGCGCCGCCAGCGGCAGCAGAGGAGCCAGGTGGTTTCAGTTGACCTTTCGCTCACGAGGACCGCGGTTGAGGAGAGTATTACGGCACAGCTGCTCTCCATCATCGGTAAGAGGTAACGGCTCGCCGCTTTACAGCGAGCCGTTTCAATTCTATACTACACACGCGCTCCCGTTCCCCGGTAGTTTTCTGCTACGCAGCCCTGGAAAGGGAACGGCAGGCGAAACGTTTCAGAGATAGAACGTTCATTACCATCTCTAGATTCCCCGGTAGCTCAATGGTAGAGCGACTCCCTGTGGACACGCCTCTTCTCTGCCTTGCACCCTGATATACTGACAGAATGGTGGAGCAGAGGACCTATGCCGACCGGCGAGAAGAGCTCATAAGGGCAGTAGCGAAACGAAGGCGCAAGATCAAGACCTTGGCAATCGCCTACAAAGGCGGAAAGTGCCAGGTCTGCAGCTATCGCAAGTACCAGGGCGCGCTCGATCTCCATCATCGCAATCGCGACGACAAGGAGTTCAGCATCGGCCAGCACGGATACACGCGCTCCTGGGAAAAGGTGAAAGCCGAGCTGGATAAATGCGTTCTTGTCTGTGCCAACTGCCATCGTGAGATCGAGGCCGGCATTACGCAGCTTCCGAAAGCAATTTCGGATGAAACACGAGGTGAATTCGGGGAAACCCGCAAAGGGCAATCCCGAGCCAATCCTTCGCTAAAGCTTCGGATTGCAAGCAAGCTTATTCTCGAGTAGAGAAGGCCTGCCTGCCGTAGCCTTGGCGTAGGCAGGTGTAGAGACTATCCCGAAAGGGAGTACCCCGATTATTCAAAGGGGGAAGCGCCTCGCTCCGCATCTAGCGGATGATGATATAGTCCACGCCAGCAGAAACGCTGGATTACGTGTAAGGAGTGGGTTGTAGGTTCGAATCCTACCCGGGGAGCCAGATAGGATGATACGAGTTTTCCTCCCCCGCCACGGCGGGGTCGGCAGG